>CAKPEG010000013.1 GCA_934149275.1 uncultured Clostridia bacterium
TATATAATATTTATCAAAAAATAATTATCCCTTTTTTAAAATGTCCTTGACAAGGGGGACATTTTAAAAATGATGAAGGATGATAATTATCCAATTGATAAGATTATGAAATATACTAAGTTGAGTAAAGAAGAAGTTGAAAAATTGTAAGGATATTTAATAGAGTATGCTGAAGTTATAATATATGTATGATTATGCTACATTTTCATTATTTTGTAGCACAGTTGTAAAAAGAGATTGATATTGTTGATTATGTTATAAGAAATGTTAATAATTAAATATGCCAGTCTATAATAACGATATAGATTTAAAAAGCCATTTGGAAATGTTGAGTTTTCAAATGGCTTTTTACTTCGAATTGTAGAAACAGAAAATATTTTGACTAAAAAATGAAAAAAATGTAAAAAAGCATTTTCTGTTTGGAAATTATATGATACTATTCCAATAAATACATATTTAACTGAAAAAGGAAAAAAGAAAAAGCGAGTTTTGATTTTAAGTTATTAAAGGAAAACGAAGGGAGAAGAAGATGTATATTAGCAAAGTTGTAATAAAAAATTATCGTTCAATAAAAGATTTAGTATTAAATTTTAATCCAGGAAAAAATATAATAGTTGGAAAAAACAATTCGGGTAAAAGTAATATTATAAAGGCAATCGATATAGTTTTAGGAGAGAGTTCACCGACTTATGTTAAATATAATAATATAACGGAGAGTGATTTTTATTCTAATAGTTCAGGAACAACTAATAAAATAATGATTTTTTGTGAACTTCAAAAAAATGAGTGCGAAAAAATAGATATTAATCTTGTAAAGCAAAGTAAATTTTATGGAAAATATATTGAAAATTTATATGATGAGGAAGACATATTAAAAAATAGAGAAATTCTTTATAATAATTCTGAGTTTTATGATAGAGAAAAAGATAATAAAAATGAAAATTGGTTGTCTTTGTATTATAAAAATAGTAAATTTAAAGAGAATTTTATTAATAAAATAGGTGATAAAAATAAGTTTGCGTTTTTATTTACTGCAAAAATTAATGGTGAAATTATTGAAAAGGATTTTAAATTTTTGGTATATAATGAATTACTTAATAAATGGACAGTTTTCTTTAATGGACAATTAAGAAACTTATTATTACAGAGTGCTATTATTCCAGCTTTTAGAGAGCCTTCTCAACAATTCTCATTAAGTCAATGGGCGTGGTATGGAAAAATGATGAGAGTTCTTACTAAGAATGTATCTGAAGAAAAATGGAAAGAGTATGAAGAAGTTTCAAGTAAAGTTATGGATGTATCAAACGAAATATTTGGGGAAGTGACAAAGGAAATAAATATGGGAACCTTAAAAGTTGCATTTCCAAATACAGAGCTGTATTTTAGATTTTTAGAAGGAAAAAAATCAGAGTTATATAAAAATGCCAAAATATTTGTTGATGATGGTTTTATGTCTGATATTTCACTTAAAGGTGCTGGAATACAAAGTGCTATAATTATTGGATTATATACATATTATGTTAAAAATATTGCGAAGGTTAAGAATGCACTATTATGTTTAGAAGAGCCAGAGTTGTATTTGCATCCACATGGAAAACGAATAATTTCGAATCGAGTTAATGAATTTCTAGATGCAGGTGAAAATCAAGCAATAATTGTGACTCATGCAGAGGAATTTATAGAACTAAAAAATAAAAATTCTAAAATAATAAAAATTACTAAGGATAATAATCACGGAAGTATTGCACATGAAATTAATTTAGATCAATGCAGGGAAGTAATACTGAGAAATGAGAATAAAGAAATATTTTTTGCAGATAAAGTTATTTTGTGTGAAGGAAAAGAAAAGTTATTATTAGAATTTTTAAATTTAAATTGTTTAAATGGAAAGCTTGATGATAATAATATTTCAATAATTAGTGTAAATGGAAAAAATAATTTTAAAAAATATGTTCAAATTGCAAAAAAAATAGATGTAAAGGTATATATAATTGCTGATTTTGATTATTTATTGAGGGATAATAGAAAAGAAAAATTAAAACAGTATAATAAAAGTTATGAGGGAGATATAAGTAATTTAAATTTGACAGAATTGCAGTATATTAGTCAAATTAAGGACAATAAAATGCAAAAATTTATATCAAATCTAAGACAAGAATTACTTAAATATGATGAAGAAAAATTTTATAAATCAAAGAATTTAGAAGAATATGATAATTTTATTTTTGCATATGAAAATAAAAAATATACTATAAGCGATTGCATAAAAAAATTACAGAAAAATAATATTTTTCTTGAGGATGCGGAAGTGGAAAATCTTTTTAAAAAACTTACGCATTCGAAAATGAAGGAAGAGGATATATATAAATTATATGATAGTGAAGATGTTGATAATGAATTTAATGAAGAAAAAATGGATAGATTGTTAGAGTTTTTGAGAGAATTGATATAGTTGAAAGAAATTGTTACAATATGGATAATCATAAAAATTATGAAAACTATAGAGGATATGAGTGGTAATTGGAAAGATATAAGTAAGATTTTAAAACGATGAAAAATGAATTATTCAACTAAAAAGGTCAATGAATATTATTGAAATAATGATATTCATTGACCTTTACTTATTAATGTATATTGGATAAAAAATACAAAGTTAATTATTGGATTAAATTGTAGAGATATACAAAAAAATAGCAAAAATATGTCAAATATAGTTGAAAAATGTGTGTAGTATTTATATAATAACCATGTTATAAATTTGAGAGGAATGACAAAATGGAAAAAGATAAACCAATTATAGTTGCACAAATTATGGGAAAATGGATTGGTGGTGGTGTTGAGGCTGTTGTCATGAATTATTATAGACATATTGATAGAACTAAAATTCAATTTGATTTTATTTGTGATGAGGATTCAACTAATATACCATACGATGAAATAGAAAAATTAGGTGGTAGAGTTATAATTGTTCCACCATATCAACATATTTTTGCGTACTTAAAGAAATTAAAACAGATTTTTAAAGAGAATAAATATAAAATTGTACATTCACATATTAATGCTTTGTCAGTATTTCCATTATATGCAGCTAAGTGTGTAGGTGTTCCAGTTAGAATTGCACATAGTCATTCAACAAGTAATAAAAAAGAATGGAAAAAAACATTAATGAAAAATATGTTAAGACCATTTAGTAAAGTATTTGCAACAGATTATATGTGCTGTAGTGAGCTTGCGGGAAGATGGTTGTTTGGAAATAAAACTTATGATGAGGGGAAAGTTTACTTATTAAACAATGCAATTGATGTTGAGAAATTTGCATATAATGAAGATGTTAGAAAAGCCAAAAGAAAAGAATTAGAGATAGCTGATGATACATTTGTTATTGGTCATATAGGCAGATTTGTGGCTCAAAAGAACCATATTTTTTTAATTGATATTTTTAATGAAGTACATAAAGAAAAAGAGAATTCAGTTTTATTATTAGTTGGACAAGGTCCTTTGGAAAATGAAATTAAAGAAAAAGTTAACAGACTGGGATTATCTGATTCTGTTAAATTCCTTGGACAGAGGGGTGATGTTTCTGAATTGTATCAGGCATTTGATTTGTTCTTGTTGCCAAGTTTGTATGAAGGACTTCCTGTTGTTGGAGTTGAGGCACAGGCTGCTGGTCTATTGTGTGTATTATCAAGTGATATGACAAAAGAAACTAAAATATTGAATTCTACGAAATTTGTCGATTTAGACCAAGAGGTTAAAGAATGGGCTAATAAAATTTTAAATAATGATTTAAATAATAGAAAAGAGAAATGCGAAAATTTAGTAAATTCTCAGTATAATATAAAAAAAGAAGCAGTTAGATTAGAAGAAAAATATATTATAAAGGATGAATAAAATATGAAGAAAATTGGAATTGTAACATGTTATTTTAAGAACAATTATGGAAGTATGTTACAGGCTTATGCTACAAAGAAAATATTAGATAATAATGATATTCCAAATGAAACAATTAATATAGATTATAATCAGGATTTTAAAAAAGGTAAGAGAAAATATTACTTTACACAAATTACTAATTTTAAGTTTATAAAAAATAAATTAGGAATGATTAAGTTAAAGTTTGATAAAAAAATTAATAAAGAGCTAGGGAAAAATATTGCTACTAGGAATAAAGCTTACAAAAATTTTAGACAAGAAATTAATTTATCAAGAACAAATAAGAATTATACTGAACTAACAGAGCAGGCAAAAGAATTGTATTCCGATGTTATTGTAGGAAGTGATCAGTTATGGTTGCCTGTAAATGTAGTATCTGATTATTATACATTAAACTGGGTTCCAGATGAGGTTAATAAAGTTTCGTATTCAACAAGTTTTGGATTTTCAAGTATTCCTAAGAAATATAATGCATTATATAAGAAATTTTTAAGTAGACTTAATTTTGTTTCAACACGTGAAGAAAGTGGTGTGAAAATAATAAAAGATGTTGCTGATATTGATGCAAAGCTTGTTTGTGATCCAACTATTCTTTTAACTAAAGAAGAATGGTTAAATGAAACTAGTACTAAAAGAATTTATGAGGACAAGTATATATTATGCTATTTTTTAGGAAATAATATTGAACATCGTAAATTTGCAGAGAGATTAAGAGAGAAGACTGGATATAAAATTGTTTCACTAAATCATGCAGATGAATATGTAAAATATAGTGATAAGTTTTGTGATTATGCACCATTTGATGTTGGACCTAGAGAGTGGATAAATTTAGTGGCAAATGCTGAATATGTTTTGACTGATTCATTTCATGGTACAGTTTTTTCAATATTGTTTAATAAAATGTTTTTTGACTTTAGAAGACATAATAATAAAAGTAAGGTTTCAACAAATTCAAGAATTGATTCTTTACTTGATGTTGCAGGTATTGGTAAAGAAAGAATATTGAATGGAACAGAGAATATTGATGATGTATTAAATTATGAAATAGAATATGATTCCGTAAATGAAAATATTAATAAATTTAGAGAAGAGTCCAAAGAATGGCTTTTGAATTCTATAAAATGGAAAGGTAATTCATTTAAACATGTAGATGCATCTTGCAAAGAGGATTGCTGTGGATGTTCTGCTTGTAAAAGCATTTGCCCACAAAAAGCTATTGAAATGAAAGAAGATGAAGAAGGCTTTTTATATCCTTTTATTGATGAAAAGAAATGTACACAATGTGGAGCGTGTAAAAGAGTATGCCCAATAATAAATAAAGAGAAAGAAAAAGTGTGCAAACAATATGCATATATTTTAAATAATAAAAATGATGAAATCAGAAAAGAGTCAACGTCAGGAGGTTTTTTTACTGAGATCGCTAAATATACATTGAGAAATAATGGAGTTGTGTATGGAGCTTCTTTTACTGACAATTTTGAGGTAGCACACACTAAAGCACTAAAAATTGATGAATTAGCTAAATATAGAAATAGTAAATATGTTCAAAGTAATTTATTAAATTCGTTTAATGAAGTTCGTACATATTTAAATGAGGGAAGACTAGTATGTTATAGTGGAACACCATGTCAAATTGAAGGATTACAACATTTTTTAAACAAAAAATATGAGAATTTAATTACAGTTGATGTAGTGTGTAGAGCAGTGCCTTCACCAAAATTGCTAAGAAAATATATAAGTTATATTAAGAACAAATTTTTAAAAGGTGAAGAAATTAAATCTATTTCTTTTAGAAACAAAGATAAATATGGTTATAAATATACACAAATGAAAATAGAAAGTCAGAATTATAAATATGAATCTGGTGTTGAATCAGATCCATATGTGAGAGCATTTTTTGAGGGATATTCTACAAGGCCAGCTTGTGCTAAATGTAGATTTAAAAAGAAATATAGAAAAAGTGATTTTACGATGTGGGATTGCTTTAATGTTGAAAATTTCAATAAAAAAATGGATGATAATTTAGGAACTACTAGAGTATTAATTCATACAAAAAAGGGAAAGAAAATATTTGATATAATATCTGAAAAATTTGTATTTGTAGAAGTTAATCCGGATGTCGCGATTAAAGATTCAAGAGAATTAATAAAATCTACAAATAGAAATGGCAAAGCTAAAGTTTTTTTCGAAGATATTAATTTGTGTGATATTGAAAATGTTTTTAATAAATATTTTTCAGATACATTACGAGTTAAATTAGAAAGAACTTTAAGGAAAAGATTGGTTAATTTAAAAATGTATAAAAAAATTAAAAGAGTGGCTAAAAGAATTTTGAAAAGAGGATAAAATGGAGGATAAAATAAGTATTATTGTGCCTATTTATAATGTGCCTGAAATATTTTTAAAAAGGTGTATTGATAGTTTAATTCATCAGACATATGGGAATATTGAAATAATTTTAGTAGATGATGGATCAGATGAAAAATGTGCTAAAATGTGTAATAAATTTTTAAAGATTGATAATCGTATTATAGTTATTCATCAGGAGAATAAAGGACTTTCTGTAACAAGAAATGTTGGTGTTAATAAGTCAAGTGGAAAATGGATTATGTTCGTTGATGGAGATGATTATCTATCTGAAAATTTGTGTATGGAATTAGAAAACATAAATAATAAATTTCCAAATTTAGATGTTATATGTTGTGGATATAATAGAGATATGGGGAAAAAAATTATTGAATGTAAATTAAATGAGATTCAAGAAGGGTTATATTTGGATGAAGAAAATAAATATTTGCAAAGAAAGGTTTTAGATTTTAATGCTCATTTTTCTTCTGCGACATGTAAATTGATTAGAAGAAAATTTTTAATTGATTACGGTATTTATCATGATGAAAGTTTAAAGTATGGTGTGGAAGGAATAGAATTTAATAACAGACTTTGGAAAAGAGTTAAAAAGGCATATGTTTTGAATAAGTATATGTATTTTTATGTGTGTAATAATAAATCTATTACCAATGTACATAATGAGGAAAATTATAGATTTGTATTAGAAGGGTTAAATAAAATTAAAAATCAAATAAATGATGAGAGTGATGAATTTAGGGAAGCATTAATTAGTGATTTTTATAAAAGAATTGTATTTGTAATTATAACTGTGGCTATAAGTGGCTATTTTAGTCCAATGAACAAAGAAAAATATGAGCTTAAAAAAAATAAGTACATGAAATATCTTGAAAATGATTTAATAAAAGAAACTTTAAAAAGATATGATAAAAAACAATTTGATATATTCAGAAATATTATAATTTATTGTATAAAACATAAGTTTTTCTTTGCTATTAAAATAATTTCTAATGTAAGATATTTTCAGAAAATAAGGTAGATATGTCGACAATATTAATGAAATATGTAATTTTAGAAAGAGGAGTGTAATGGGAATATATTTTTTAGTATTTTTTATTGCTTTTCTGTTTGTAGTATCATTTCTTTCGGAAAAGTTTTTATTTTCGCCAATGTGTATAATTATTCTTTCGTATTTTATTTCAACAATATTAGCAATTCCGAATATAGATTTGTGGAATATTAATTTGAAATATAAAACGATATTTATTATATTAGTTGCTTTATTTTTTTTCATGTTAGGATATTATATTTCAAGTTTATTGAAAAAAAATAGAAAAAAGAAAGTAATTCAAGTTAAAAATATACAATGTAATATTTTTTCGAGATTTTTTATTGTTGTAATAAATCTTATTACGGTTTTATTAATTTTTATATCTGTAAGTAAGATTGTTGGAAAAATTAATCTGAGCAATTTTGGAACTAAAATAGGTCAATATCGAATGTTAAATGCATATTCTGAAAATATTAAAAGTATACCAGGATATCTTATTCAGTTATATAAATTTAGTTTGATTGGTTTTTATTTTATTATGTTTATTGTAATAAATAATTGTATTTATCAAAAAAATAAAAGAGAAAAATGTCAAAAGTATATTTTAGAATTTGTAGTATGCATGTTGTGTCAAATTATGTTAGCACTTCTTTCTGGAGGAAGATATAATATTATAACTTGTTTTCTTGGGATGTTGACTATTATAACAATTATTGCTTCGGAAAATAAAGAAAAAATTCAGAAAACTTTTTCTTTTAGTGTTTATTGGAAAATATTTATATGTTTAGTAGTTGTTATTTTATTGTTTTCTAGTATGCGAAGTTTGGTGGGAAGAACTAATAATGAGAATAGTTTTACATATATTTCTTCATATTTTGGCGGCTCCATTCCACTTTTGGATAAAAAAATAGATTATATAGAAATTGGTGGTAAACAGTTTGGATATAATACTTTTTTTCCTGTTTATAGATTATTAGTCAAAGTTGGAATTGCTTCAGAAGCGGGAAAGGGAAATTTGGATTTTACTACATCGGGAAAATTGATGGGAAATGTATATACAGCTTTATATCCAATTTATAAAGATTTTGGAGTCGGAGGGGTTTGCGTATTACAGTTTATATTCGGATTTTTTAGTTATGTAGTTTATAACTATGTATATGGTTCCTGCTCATTAGATAAAAAACATATAATAACTATTATTTTATATGCGATGCATGTAAGTGCTTTTTATTTGAATTCATATAGTGAAACTTTTTTCAGTTATTTATTTTCGCAAACATTTTTATTAGAACTTATATATTGTTTGATAATATATAATTTTTTATTTAAAATTAAGTTGAAGTGGGGGAAGGAGAGCATTTTATGAAAATCAATAAAGTGATTAATTATTGCTGGTTTGGTGGAAGTGAGAAGAATAATCTTATAAAAAAATGTATTGCAAGTTGGAAAAAGTTTTGTCCTGACTATGAGATAATCGAATGGAATGAAGATAATTATGATGTAACAAAAAATAAATATATGTTTGAAGCTTATAAGGCTAAAAAATGGGCTTTTGTTTCAGATTATGCAAGATTGGATATTATCTATAATAATGGCGGAATTTATTTAGATACAGATGTGGAACTAATAAAGCCACTAGATAAAATTATTGAAGATGTAGACGCTTTTTTTTGCTATCAAGATGATAAAATTAATACAGGACTTGGTTTTGGTGCTGTTAAAAATAATCAGATTATTAAAGAATTATTGAATTCTTATCAAGAAATTCATTTTGTAAAAAGTGATGGCTCTTATGATATAACATCTTGCGTTATGCGAAATAATAAGATTTTTGAAAAATATATTAATAATGAAGATAATACAACTAAAAGTTCATCTACAATATTCTTTTCTAAAGAATACTTTTGCCCATTGGATTATGTGACTAAAAAAATGAATATAACTAAAAATACAATAGCTATTCATTGGTTTGGTGAATCGTGGCTATCTAATTCTAAAAAAATAAAAAATAAAATTAAATTAGTATTAAGAAAAGTTATAGGTAATGAAAAATATTTCAGAATAAAAAAATATTTTAAAGATTTAAAATATATAAGAATAAGAATTAAGTATAAGGCAAAAAAAATTTTTTTTAAAACTTTTTTTAAATATTTTAATAAGAAAAATCAGAAAATTGAAATAGATGTGGAAGATGCTAAAAAATATATAAGCACTATTAGAAGTCATAATGATATTATTAGTATGTCTAGTAATATTCTAAAGGGAAAAATATATAATTTAACAATTATTATACCAGTATATAATGCTGAAAAAACTATAAATAGATGTATTGATTCAATTTTAAATCAAAAAACATTATATAAATTTATGGTTAAAGTTATTAATGACGGTTCAATAGATGAGACAAAAAAAATATTGGAAAAATATAGAGACAGAATAGAATTAATTAATCAAAAAAATTTAGGTAGATCAGAAGCAAGAAATGAAGGTTTAAAAGTAATTAATAGTGATTATATAATGTTTGTTGATGCTGATGATTATATTTCGAATGATTGTGTGGAAATGTTACTAAGTGAAGCATATAATGGCGATTATGATATTGTTGAAGGAAAAATGTCTAAAGTAAAAGGAAAGAAAATTTTAGATAAGGATATAAAAAATGTAAATAAAACACAAATTCTTAGTGGTTTTGTTGCAAATAAAGTTTATAAAAGTGCTATTTGGGAAAAAAATATTTTTTTACCTGGATATGAATTTGAAGATTCTGTGAATAAATTTATGATTTATCCATTTTATAAAAAAGTAAAAAGAATAGATAAAGTTACATATTATTATTGTATAAATGAATTAGGTATTACGAAGATGTCATTATTTGATAATATTTCGGTTGATTCTTTTCTTATAACTGAATATTATATTAAGAAATTAATGAAGTATCATATGTTGGATAATGAAATAATATTAAAATTGTTTATGGAACAAGTTGTAGTGAACTTTAAAAGATGTAGATATTTGGATGAAGAAATTCAAAAATGTATTTTTATTTTAACATGTGATTTAATCGATAAATATTGGAACAATATTGAGTTTAATGATGAATTATATGGAGCGCTAAAAACTAAAAATTATTATAAATATAAAGTAAATTGTATGGTTAGATGAAGGAGAGATAATGAGAAAGCAAAAAACTATTTTCAATGTAGTTGGGACAATGTGTTCTTATTTCGTAATGGTTCTTTTTAATTTTATAACGCAGAGGTATATCATACATGTTTTAGGAATTGAATATTCTGGCGTAAATGGTTTATTTTCTAATATATTGACGATGCTTTCTGTAGCCGAACTTGGAATTGGAACTGCAATAGTATTCAAGTTGTATAAGCCTATAAAAGATGAAAATCATGAAGAAATTAATAAATGGATGAATTTTTATAAAGTATGTTATAGGTATGTAGCAATAGTAATATTGGTTTGTGGTGTAATAATTGTTCCATTTATTCCTAAAATTGTTGGAAAAACAAGTATTAATGATAATTTATATTTATTATATTTAATTTCTTTATTGGATGTTGTGTTTTCGTATTTACTTACTTATAAGCGTTCTTTATTGTATGCAGATCAAAAAAATTATATTATAAATATAATACATATTTTTTACATAGTATTTATGAATATCACACAAATTTTTGTATTAAACATGTTTCATAGTTATTTTATTTTTTTGGTTGTAAAATTATTTTTCAGAATTGCTGAGAATTTGATAATTAATAAGTATGTTAATGTACATTATTCATATTTGAAGAAAACAAAAGAAAAAATATCTAAAGTTGAAAGAAAAGATATTTATGAAAGAGTTAAAGCGATAGCTTTTCAAAAAATATCATTTGTGGTAAATAAAGGAGCAGATAATTTAATAATTTCTTTATTTCTAGGAATAGTACAAGTTGGATTGTATACGAATTATTTTACAATAGTGAATGCAATTACTAGTGTTATATATCAATTTGTTTCGAGCTTTATAGCAAGTGTTGGAAATTTATTGACTGATAATAATAAGACTAAAAATTATTTGATATATAGGGAAATTACTTTAGTTAATTCGTATATATCAATTATGGGTTCAATAATGTTTATTATAATTGGACAAGACTTTATTAAAATGTGGATTGGTGAGGAATATTTATTACCTGCTGTTACGTTAGTTTTATTTGGAATTTATATTTATGTAGATAGCATTAGAAGGTCGATTACTGTTTTTAAAGATGCTGGTGGAATTTGCAAAGAAGATAAAAATATGTATATTATTATGCCAGTAATAAATGTATTTTTTTCTATATTATTAGTTTATATTATTGGTATGCCTGGTGTAATATTAGGAACTATTTTTAGTTACTTGTTTTTGATATTTTTTAGTTATCCTAAATATGTATTTAAGTCTTTATTTTGTAAAAATGTAAAGTATTATTATTTTGATTTTTTTAAATATGCTACTATTGCTGTTATTACCTTTGTATTATCTGTTTTGATATTAAAAAATGTATATATAAGTAATAGTATAATATATATACTTATTAAGTTAATGGTTACTTTTATAGTTGGTACAATAGTATTTATAATATTGTTACATAATACAATGGAATTTAGAGAATTATTAGATTTGAGTAAAAAATTTATGAGAAAATTAATTAAAAGTAAACCTGATAAAATAAAAGAATAATAAGTTTGATGGAAGAAGTAATACAATAATTATGAATTGTTTGAAAAAATCTGTAGAAAGAAACACGTTTGATTTGTGTTTCTTTTTTGTATATTAAATTGAGAATATTTTGTGATAAGAAAGAGATTATTAAGTAAGAAAATTTAAGAATATATTTAAGAATGAATCATATAATAACTATTGAAATGGTATATGAAGAGACAGAGTTGTTTCTGAATTTAGGAGGCTTAATAAGTGATTATAGTAATTGGTGTTATATTCTTTATATTTTCAATAGTTTGTTATTGTGCTTGTGTTGTTTCCAGTAGGTGTGATTCATTAGAAGAGAAGAAGTGAAAGAGTATTAAATATTGATTTAATGTTAAAAAAACTGATATTAGTAAGATTTACATAAATAAAAAACATCTAAAAAAGCTTGATTTTTCAAGCTTTTTTTGTGTATTTACATTTGAAGTAGAATATTATATAATAACCTTGGTTTTTGCCAAAGAGATTATAATTAAAGTAGGGGTTAGAATTATGAAGAACTATAAAGATACAATTGAAAAACTTGAGAAATATGGTCAAAACCATATTGTTAAAATTATGGAGAAAATGACAGAAGAAGAAAAAGATAAACTTGCTGAGCAAGTTAAGAATTTAGATTTTGATAGTATTGAACATTTATATAATGAATTAACTAAGAAAGAAGTTAATGTTGGAAAAGAGATTGAGCCTATTTCTGCATTAAAGAAAAATAAATTATCTTTAGAAGAATTGGAAGAAATGAATGATTTAGGAAAGAATGTTATAGTTTCTAATCAATTTGCTGTTGCTACTATGTCTGGTGGTCAAGGAACAAGACTTGGATATAGCAAGCCAAAGGGAACTTTTAAAATTGATGTTGAGCCTGAGCCTAAATATTTATTTGAAATTGTTTGTGATACTTTAAAAAGAGCAAATAAAAAATATGATGTTGTTATTCCTTGGTATATTATGACTAGTGTTGATAACAATGATGATATTATTGAATTTTTTGAAGAGCATAATTATTTTGATTATCCAAAGGATAGTGTAATGTTCTTTAAACAAGGTCAAATGCCATTAATTGATGAGAATGGTAAAGTACTTATGGGAGAGAATAAACTTATTAAAGAGGCTTCTGATGGTAATGGTGGTATCTTTAAATCAATGGGTGTTCATGGTTGTTTAGCTGATATGGAAAAACGTGGTGTTAAATGGTTATTCATTGGAAGTATTGATAATGTTTTATTGAAAATGGTTGATCCTACTTTGATTGGGCTTGCTGAAGATAGAGGAGTTTTAATTGCAACTAAGTCTGTTTTGAAAAATGGACCTCATGAGAGAGTTGGTGTAATTTGCAAAAAAGATGGAAAGGTTGGGGTTATTGAGTATTCTGAACTTTCAAAAGAGTTAGCTGAAGCAGTTGATGAAGATGGAGATTTAACTTATGGCGAATCTCATATTATGTGTAATTTATTTAATATTGAGATTTTAAAGAAATTGGCTACTGTTACATTGCCATATCATAAAGCTCATAAAAAGAATAGTTACTTAAATGAAGATGGTGAATTAGTTGTTCCAACTGAACCAAATAGTTTTAAGTTTGAGACTTTCATTTTTGATTCTTTCAACTATGTAAATGATATTGCTATTTTAAGAGGAACTAGAGAAGTGGACTTTGCACCTGTGAAGAATAAGGATGGAGTTGATAGTCCAGAAACAGCAAGGGTGTTATATAATAATTATTGGGCTAAGAATGAAGAATAAAAAGGGATTTAGATGGAAAAGAATAATGAATTAATAGTTAGACCAAAAGATAAAAAATTTAAATTTAAAAATATATTGAAGAAAATTAATTTAAAGAAATTGTTTTTTATACTTATATTCTTTTTTGTATGTTATGTTATTTCTGAATTGTTAAATGGAAATAGTATAGAGTTTAAACGAGTATTTGATTTTTCAATCAAATGGGAAGATAAGGCTGATTATATTGAATCTCTAGTACAAGGATTTTTTAAGTGTCCAAAGTTTATAATTAATTATTGCTTGTTTGTTTGCTTATATTTTATTTTGTATGGACTTACAAATGGAACAAAAACTTCATGTTTGGTGATTTTAATTTGTGATTTTTTGTTTGGAATAATTAATTATACGGTTCGTAGTTTTAGAGGAGTTTCTATTACTTTATCAGATATATATTCCATTAGAACTGCTCTTAATGTTGCTGATGGATTAAAGTTATCTATTAATGGTAATTTTGTTACTGCGGTTTGTTTGTTTATTTTGTTTATGTTTATTATTATAAAGGTAATACATGTTAAGGATAAATATGAAAGAAAACCAACGATTGCAAAGAATGTTACTATTGTTTTAGGTGTTATTGGTTTAGTTGCTATTTGTGCTCCAGATTATTTTACGAAGGATGTTCAACTTTGGAATATTAATAATGCTTATGCTGATTCTGGTGCTGGTTTGACCTTGATTAGAATGGCAAAGGAATTTAATGTTAGTAAACCAAAAAAATATAGTGCTGATGAAACTAAAAAAATTTTAGCGAAGTATGAGGATGATGTTGATTCTGTTGAAGATACTTCTGATTTGCCTAATGTTTTGGTTATTATGAATGAATCTTTTGCAGATTTAGCTATGTCTTATAATATGGATTTATCAGATGATCCGCTTGAGTTCTATCATGAACTTATTACTAGAGATAATGTGGTTAGCGGTGTTATGCATTCTTCACAATTTGGTGGAGGTACAGCAAATGTTGAGTATGAATGTATAACTCAGAATGCAACGGCTTTTTTACCTTCTGGTGCAATGCCATATCAACAATATATATCTGGCAAGGTTAAGCAGTCTATGGTTGCTTATATGAATAGACTTGGTTATACAACTTATGGTATTCATTCATGGGAGAAGTCAGGTTATAGTAGGGAGAAGGTTTATAAATTTTTAGGCTTTGATCATTCGTTTTTTAAAGAGGATATGAATAATTTGCAATTTATGCGTAATGGTTATTCGTCTGATCAATCAACATATGAGGTTTATTATAATGTTATGAATAATAAGCCGGATGGTGATAAGAATTTTTCTTTTATTGTTACAATGCAAAATCATTTGCCTTATAATGATGTTGATCCAAATTCAATTCAATTTTTAAATGATAATAATGATGTTATAAGTTATTTACAGTCAGAGTATTTGGCGGATAAGGCTTTAAAGAATTTGATTGAGTATTTGAGTGATTATAAAGAGGATGTAATACTTTTATTCTTTGGTGATCATCAGCCTAATTTGAATCAAGGAGATTTATATTCGCTTACTGGTAATTATGGAGAAAATAGTGCATCACAGGTTGTTCCGTTTTTTATATGGGCTAATTACAACATTGAGAAAAAGGATAATATAGATACAAGTGCAAATTATCTTGAAAGTTTATTACTTGATGCGGCTAATATGCCTAAGGATTCTTATACAAAGTATATTGAAGATTTAAGAAGTGAGTTGCCTGTAATAACTAATCATTATTATATTGGTAATGATGGCGATTTATATGAAATTGATGATAATAGTTCACCATATTTTGAGAAGTTACAAGAATATTGGAAGGTTATATATTATAATATGTTTGATAATAAATAAGAGGTTTTGTTCTGAAATGAATTTTTAAATTTGTTTTAGGGCAAATCTCTTATTTTTGGTTTGCAGTTAACATAAAAAATGATATAATTTAGGAGTACCTTGAAAATTGAATAAATCCTATTTCTAATTCAAAAGGAGGCTATATTATGACACTACCTATTTCTAATTATAAGGAGAAGATCATTGAAGCTGTTGCTACTCATTCGTTTACAATTATTTGCGCTGAAACAGGTGCTGGTAAATCAACGCAGGTTCCGCAGTTTTTAACATCTATTGCAGATCAGGTAATTGTTACTGAACCGCGGGTTATGGCTGCTAAAACTTTAGCTAGACGTGTTGCAGACGAGATGGGCACGGAAGTTGGTGAAGATGTTGGTTATCGGACTGCGTATGATAGTTGTTGTTCTGATAAGAGCAAGATTGTGTACTGCACAGACGGATTACAGCTTATTCGCACAATTTTTAATGACGATGTTGAAGAGGATAACATTCTGATTATCGATGAGGTTCACGAGTGGAATCTTAATATTGAAACTTTGATTGCATGGTCTAAGTATATGCAGAAAAAGTGGAATACTAAGGTGGTAATTATGAGTGCAACTCTTGATGTTGTTAAGCTTATGGGCTTTTTAGGCGAAGACCTTGAAGCATTGAGTGTGCCAGGAACTTTGTATGATGTTGAGATGGAGGAAAGACCAAGTGAAGACTTGATTTATACTATTATCGAAAACATTGAGTGCAACAAGAATGTTCTGGTTTTTGTTCCAGGCAAGCGGGAAATCCATAATGTTATGGACGAATTAAGTAACACGGATGCTGTTGTTTTACCTTTGCATGGTGAGATGGACTGGGACGAACAGAAGAAGTGCTTGGAATCATATTCAAAGCCTAAAGTTGTTGTTGCAACAAATGTTGCGCAGACTTCTCTTACCATTCCGGATATTGACGTTGTTGTTGATACTGGTACAGCGAGGGTATCTATTGCAAAGGATGGTATTCAAGGCTTGTTTTTGGAAGAAATCAGCATGGCTGATATTATTCAAAGAAAAGGCAGGGCCGGAAGAACAAAGGATGGAAAGTATATTCTTTGCAGTGATTATCCTGAGAAGTACAGAAAAAGATCTGCTGTTCCGGAAATTCAGAGGAGTATTCTTGACCGAGTTGTTCTGCAGATGGCAGAGATGGGAATTGATGCTGAAAAGATGAAATTTTTCCATCAGCCTGATGTTAAAGCAATTCAGGATGCGAAAAAAGAGCTGAATGCTATTGGTGCTTTGTTTGGAGACGAAGTGACGGAACTTGGACACAAAATTGTTAAAATGCCTGTTTCTGTTCAGTTGGCTAGAATGATAGTTGAGGCAGAGAAACATGGCGTTACTGAGCAGGTTATTACGATTGCGGCAATTATTGAGATGGGTGGACTTCTTGAAAGAGGTGCAAATTATCTTAACTTTACTGCAGAATGTAATAGTGACCTGTTGGTTGAGTACGATGTTTGGAATGCGATAAATAAACGTGGTTATATTGATTTTAGAGAGTTAGGAATCAAAAAGAAAAACTACTTTAAAATCAAGGAGCACATTAAGAAGCTTAAAGAAACATTGTATGGTGTTGTTGATATCACTTGTAATGATGACCGAGATGCTATCTTGGCTTCATGTTTGCATGGATTAGTTTCAAATATCTATGTGAGAGATGGAGACATGTTTTATGGAGCAGATGGAACATCAATGCGACTGGATAATAAGAGTTGTATTGCTTATGATTATCCTAAAATTGTTATTGGTATTCCAAAGAAAATTGAGTATAAAGGTATGTATGGGATTAAGCAGGTTATGAATTTGCTTACTTGTGCTACAAAGCTCGATGTTCCTACGTTGTGTAAGCTTGCTCCAAATCAGGTTATTGAAGAACAGAGTTATCGTTACAGTAAGCGAATGGATGCTGTTGAAATCACGGTTAAGAAATTCTTTGCTGGCATTTTGTTGGATGTGGAGACATTTTTCGATTGTAATCATCCAGATTTAGAGAGACTGAAGGAAGAATATGAGATTCAGTTTGCAAATCAGGAGAAGAAAAAAGAGAAAGAGATTCTGCAGAATGTTATTGTGATTGATGGTAAACAGTTTGATGTTCATCACAACATCTTTGATAGAAGAGCGACCGTTTATCTGGATATGGAAACGTTGTATACAACGGAAGAAAAGGAGATTTTTCTTGATTCTGGAGAGAAGGTATATTTTGCAGCTCCTTTATCAATGGGGCGAGTTGATACCAATATTGTTGCTCTTAGAAATGCGGTTGAGATGAGACGAATTGCTCAGTTGCGTGAAAAACTGAAAAACAAATGTGAGTATATCAAAATATCTTCTCTTAAGGATGTTATGAAGAATGCTGATATGCTGGGCATGGTTGAACTTACCACTGATAATGGTGGTTTTGGTAACACACCGATTTATGTATATGTGGATTTAGCCCTTAAGAAGAACACCGTTGCACTGAAGATTGTTGATGACAAGGATATGGCGGATTCTGATACGCTTGAGAGTCTCCAGCATTTGTTCTTGAAGGAGATGAAGAAGAAGTATAGTGAGAATAGGTTCAGTCATGAATCTAGTAAGAAAAAGAAAAAGCTTACTGAGGCTGAACTGGAGTTGAAAAGGGATTTTGATTCTCTGGTTAGAGAAGTGCTTTCTTCACTTTCTATTGAAAATCTGAGGGAGACCTTAGATTTCTTGGAAGAGTATTATTCTGAGCTGATGTCGAAGTAGAAGAAAGGTTGTACAAAAAAAGCTACCCAATAATATGGGTAGTTTTTTTTGCTACTTAATTGATAATACATAAAATATAATATTTGTTTTTGTGTTCCTTGCTAAAACATTTTCCCACCTACTAAACTTCGTTTAGAAGGTTAGGGAAAAACTTTCAAACTGCGCGTCACTACAAAAACCAAATATTATATTTTATAGCATAGCAATTAACTATTAAAAATATTATTCATATTATATAAGCCGTTTTCTTGTACAACTAGGTATTCGGCAGCACGAAGAGCACCATCTGCAAAAACGCCACGTGATTGAGCATTATGAGTTATTTCAAAACTTTCTGTTTCAGAAAAGAACATAACAGTATGTTTCCCAACAACATTACCACCTCTTATTGAGTGAATACCAATTTCTTTTGGATTTCTTTTTTCTCTTTTAGCATGTCTGTTATATTCATAATACATTTCATTTCCAAGTGCTTCATTTATTGTATTTGCAAGTGTTAGAGCTGTTCCTGATGGAGCATCAACTTTTCTGTTATGATGAGTTTCAACAATTTCAATATCTGAGTTTTTAAGATATTTTGTAACTTCTGCAACAATATGATTCATTAAGTTTACTTCAAATGACATGTTTGATGATAAGAATATTGGAAATTCTTTTGAATATTCTTTGATTTTTTCTAAGTCTTCGTCTGTAAATCCTGTTGTTGCTATTACAACTGGTATTTTTTTTGCTTGAGCATATTTTAAAATGTTGAATGTGGCAACTGGAATAGAGAAGTCGATGATTACATCAGGTTCTTCTGCTATTTTAGATGTATCTGTGTATACTGGAAAATTGTTATCTCCAGTGTCTAATCTGTCAACACCGCATACAGTTTGAAAATTGTCGTTTCTTTCAATTGCTTTTGCTACTTCTTGTCCCATTTTACCGTTACAACCGTTTATTAGTACTTTTATCATTTTTACCTCCGTTTGGTAGAGTGGACTTATGTTAGAAGTCCACTTTATAATAATTCAAATTTTTTTAATTCTTTTTCTAGTTTTTCTTTCCCTTTTTCAGACATTTCAATAAGTGGAAGTCTTGGTATTCCCGCATTATAGCCTAGCATATTTAAAGCAGCTTTTATAGGAATAGGATTTACTTCTGAGAATAGTGCTTTTATTAGATATATAGCATCTAATTGCATATCTTGTGCTTCTATAATTTTTCCGTTTAAATAATTCATTACCATTTTGTGTGTATATTTTGGAGCAACATTTGATAGAACTGAAATTACGCCTAATCCACCAAGTGAAAGAATTGGAATGATTTGATCATCATTTCCAGAGTATACATGTAAGTTTTCTCTGCACAATGCTTTGATTTCAGCAATTTGTGAAAGATTTCCACTTGCTTCTTTTATGGCTACTATGTTTGAGATCTTTGAAAGTTCGAAGCATGTTTCAGGTGTAATGTTTACGCCTGTTCTGCTTGGAACACTGTAAAGAATAATAGGTAATTTTGTTGAATTTGCAATTGCAGTGTAATGTGCAATTAATCCTGCTTGTGTTGTTTTGTTGTAGTAAGGAGTAACTATTAAAGCTCCGTCAACACCAGCAGTTTCAGCCCATTTTGTAAAGTCAATTACTGATTGTGTGCAATTTCCACCAGTTCCTGCAATTATTGGAACACGATGGTTAGCTGTTTTTACTGCAAATTCTATTGTTTGTTTCCTTTCTTCAAGAGTCATTGTAGAACTTTCACCTGTTGTTCCACAAACGATAAGTGCGTCAACACCTTCTGAGATTTGAAATTCAATTAATTTTTTGAATTCATCAAAGTTTACACCATTGTCATTAAATGGTGTGATGATGGCTGTTCCACAGCCTTTAAAAAGTATTTTTTTCATATTAATATCATTCCTTTCTTAAAATTTTATATACATAAAATTTTTGAATGATTTGTATTAAAATAAAAATTATATTAATAATTTTTATGCTAACATTATATTCTAAAAAGCTTAAAAAATAAATACAAATTGGTAAAAAAATAAATTGTAAAAATAGGTCGAATGTGGTAGAATAATTTTGCTATTGAAATTTCTAGGAGGATAAATTAATGAAGAGAAAAGATTATATTTCATGGGATGAATATTTTATGGGAATTGCTTTACTTTCATCACAAAGAAGTAAAGATCCAAATACACAAGTTGGAGCTTGTATTGTTAGCAAGGATAACAGAATTTTATCAATTGGCTATAATGGAGCGCCTAGAGGTTTAGATGATGATACTATGCATTGGGATAGAGAAGGTTCTTTTTTGGATACTAAATATGCGTATGTTTGTCATGGAGAGCTTAATGCTATTTTAAATTATAGAGGAAATTTAGAAGGTTCAAAGATTTATGTTGCCTTATTTCCTTGCAATGAATGTGCAAAAGCTATTATACAATCTGGTATAAAAGAGGTTGTATATAAGAGTGATAAATATGCAACAAGTGATAACGTAATTGCATCAAAGAGAATGTTTGATGAGTGTGGTGTAAAATATAGACAATATGAGTCTACAAATAGAAAAATAGAATTAGAAGTTTAGTATTAGGAGATTGGAATGTTTAAACAACCAGATTATTTTGAAGAAGGAAAGAGTGAAATAAATAATAAGCATTTAATTATTTTTTGTACAATTATTGCTTTGATTACAATAGGAATTGTTGTTTTTACTGGAATTTTAGCTTTTAAGGTTGTTAAGAATGGGAATGGTGGTTCTGATGATATGGTTAGTGGTGCTAATACTATTGGTATTAGACAAGCTGAGCGTGAGTATGCTAATGAAGAGGAAGGACAACCTTCAGAATCTCCAGAGGTACAAGAGCAACCTGAGAAACAGTCAGAAGAACAACCAGAAGAAACTCCGGAAGTTTCTCCTAGTCCACAAGTTATGTCAAAATTTCCTAAGCATGATATAAATGCTGCTATGGAATCTCAATTGCCACAATACAGTGATGAAATTGCTAAAAAGGTGGTTAATGTTTATTTTGAAAAAACAAAAAAGGTGTACTTAACGTTTGATGATGGACCATCAGCACGTACGCCTGAAATTTTAGATATATTAAAGAAATATAATGTGAAGGCTACATTTTTTGTGTTAGGTTCTAATGTTGAAGCAAGACCAGAATTAGTTAAAAGAGCATATGAAGAAGGTCATTTTATAGCTATACATGGATATACACATAAATATAGCCAAGTATATTCATCACCACAAGCGGTTTTAGATGAATACAATCAAACTCTTGAAGCTGTAAGAAAAGCAATTGGAGTGCCAAATTATAATCCTCATTTATTTAGATTTCCTGGTGGTTCATCAGGTGGACCTTATGATAATGTAAAAAGACAAGCTATAGAGTTATTAAAACAAAATGGAATTACTCATACAAATTGGAATTGCCTAAGTGGTGATGCTGCAGGAAGTACAACGGTTGAAGCTATGTGGAATGAGCTTAATCAAACAGCTGAGGGGGATGACAATTTAGTTGTGCTTATGCATGATGCTGGTGATAAAAAGGTAACTGTTGAGTTTGTTCCTCAATTAATTGAAAAGTATCAAAGTGAGGGATATGAATTTTGCAATTATTATGATGTTATGTGTGAATAGGTTTTAGAAGATTAGAAAATCTAAATTGTAAGATGAGATTTTATAGAATAGAAAGTAAAGTAGAAGTAAAAATATAGTTGCATAAATTATATATTGATTTTGCGTTGCAATTATTTTTTAAATAGACACTACAAAAATAATTGAAAAATTTAAAAAATCTAGTTGACAAGAAGAATGCTTTTGTGTTATCATAATTCTTGTCAGTGAGATGCGGATGTGGCGGAACTGGCAGACGCGCTAGACTTAGGATCTAGTGGGAGACCGTGGGGGTTCAAGTCCTCTCATCCGCACCAAAGTATTGATATAAGCTAATTACAAAGATTTGTGATTAGCTTATTTTTTTATAATTTTCAATACAATGATTTTTCTTGAAGTCATTGTATTTTTTTGTTATCACTAGTAATATTCAAAAAAGATGTAAAAACAATTGACTTTTACGAACAATTGTTTTATACTGGCTATAGTTTTATATAAGGATGTGAGTTTATGGATAATGAAATAGATAATTTGGTAGTTCAAGATGAGATATCAAATAAAGAAATAAAAAATTTAATATATACTATAAGAGGAAAGCAAGTAATGTTGGATAGTGATGTAGCTAAATTATATCATTATGAAACCAAAAATATAAATAAAGCTGTTAAGAGAAACATAGATAGATTTCCAGATGATTTTTGGTTTCAGTTAACAGAAATTGAGTTTCAAGCATTGAGGTTCCAAATTGGAACCTCAATGCAAAGCAAGGATTTTAGAGGCGGAAGAAGATATCTACCATATGTTTTTACAGAACAGGGAATTGCTATGTTAGCAGGTATTTTAAAAAATGATATAGCTGTAAAAGTTAGTATTAATATAATAAAATCATTCATAGAAATGAGAAAATTTATATCTGCAAATGGACAACTATTTGAAAGATTAACAACAATGGAATACAAGTTATTAGAACATGATAAAAAATTTGATGAGATTTTTGATAAATTACAACATGAAGAAAATATTAAGCAAAAAATATTTTTCGAAGGTCAAATATATGACGCATATAGTTTAATAATAGATATTATAAAAAAAGCGAGTAAAAAGATTTTAATAATAGATAATTATATAGATGATAGTGTTTTAAAAATTCTTACAAAGAAAAATAAAAATGTTGAAGTTGTAATATTAACTTCTGAAAAAAGTAATATACAAAAAATCGATATTCAAAAATTTAATAGAGAATATCCAAATTTAAAAATTTCTAAGACAAATAAATTCCATGATAGATTTATAGTTATAGATAATAACGAAATGTATCATCTAGGTGCTTCAATAAAAGATTTAGGAAAAAAGTGTTTTGGAATTAATAAAATTGAGGATATAAAAATTATAGATAAAATTGTAAACATTTAAAAAATTTATTTGAAATGTAACTGTAGAAAAATATTTTATATATAGATATAATGTTTGTAGTAATTTAAAAATGAAAGACTTTATGAAGTTAGTAGTAATTGTGTGATATAATTAAATAATTGTTAAAACGATAATAAGAATTATATTTTAATATAGAGGAGAAATAAGATGAATATTGTTATAGGAACTAAAAGTGAATCTAAGATAAATGCTTTAAAGATGGCGTTAGAGAGACTTAATATAAATGATTATAATATAATTTCGGTTAAGGCGAGGTCAGATGTGAGAGATAATCCAATAGATAAAGAAACAAAGCTTGGTGCACAGAATAGAAATAATTTTATTAAAGAATATTGCGAAAATAATAATATAGATTATGATGTTTTAATTAGTATAGAAGCGGGGTATACAAAAGAGGGAGAGAATTATTATTTAGATACGTTTGCTAATGCTCTACATAAAGGTCAGAAATATTGGAGTAGATCACCTAGATTAAAAATTACAAAAAATATTTTTGAGTATGTTTATGAACAAAATATGCTTCACGAGATTATAAATGAAATATTGGGTAGAAAGTACATAAATGGGTTTATTGGTTTTGCAACTAAAGATGCAGTAAAGAGAGAAGATATAGATGCTTATGCACTTTCAATTGCTCTTGCAGAATGTTTTGATATTGAGTATATGCCTAAGGCAATTGATTATGAAAAATGTATTGCAAATGATAGGTTAGAGTTGTTAGATAAGGCAATTATTGAAAAAAGGTCATAAATGTGCTAAACTACAATTACGTGATTTTTTTAGTCCTGTTTTACAGGTTGATATAGAGGCAATTGTTAAAAAAATAATTATTTTCGGGAGGTATTCATATGAAAAAAATACGGTTTGTAGTGATGATGCTAGTGTTTATTTTAGGCATCAGTGGATGTTCTTTTTCTGGCGCGAATGATTATGATTCAGTACGTGACATTTCTGATACAATAATCTATGTCGATTTCGAGACGAATGTTATGTATGCTTGGTGCAAGAGAGGATATGGAGGTGGATTTTCTGTAATGCTAAATCCAGATGGTTTACCAAAGTTATATGACAAGGCTACATCTAAATATACTAATATACGTGATATTTCTGATACGATAATCTACGTTGATTTCGAAACGAATGTCATGTATGCTTGGTGTAGGAGGGGATATGGCGGAGGATTTTCTGTAATGCTTAATCCAGATGGTTTGCCAAAATTATATGACAAGGCTACATCAATATATACCAATGTACGTGATATTAATGATACAAATGTTTATGTTGATTTTGAAACAAATGTCATGTATGCTTGGTGTAAGAGAGGATATGGAGGCGGATTTTCCGTAATGCTGAAACCGGATGGTTTGCCTAAGCTATATGAATAGCATCTAGTGATTGAACAAAGAAGTAGTGGTATTTTTGATAATAATATGAAGTAATAAGAAGAAAGTGAGCAATTTGAAAAAATGTTCACTTTCTTTTTTTCAAAAGTGTGTTATAATTTATATGCTATTTTAATAAAAAAGTTAAGAATCTTAATAAATGAGAGATTAATAATGAAGGGAAGATATATATGGAGAAACATGAATTAGTAGATGTTGAGGGAAATAAAACTGGTAAGGTTTTAACACATGAAGAAATACGTGATATAAATAATATTCCTAAGGGATATTACATGTCAGTTGTAGGAGTTGTTATTCTTAATGAGGATAATAAGATTTTAATGCAAAAAAGAAGTAGGTTTAAGAGATCTAATCCAGGAAAATGGGGAATATGTGGCGGTAAGGTTGATTTTGGCGAATCAACAGTTGAAGCAAGTATTCGTGAGACTTCTGAAGAAATTGGTGTTCAGTTGGATAAGGATGATTTAAAATTTTTGAGTATAAATGCTGGCGAAAAGGCAGTTTATACAGTGTATTATGTTAAAAAGAACATAAGTGTAGGAGATTGTAAAATACAGGAGAAAGAGCTTGAAGAAGTGAAGTATTTTGATATAGATGAGATAGCTGATTTAGATAATGAAGGTGTTGAATGGTTAGATAGTTTGAAAAAAATTGTTAAGGTTGATTGATTGCCTGAAATACTTGAAAAATAAGGCTTTTTATGATATAGTATATAAAGTTTTAAGATTATTTGAAAATAATCTCCTTTAGGAGTTTATGCATATAGAAACTATTAACAGCGCAATGATTATTGAAAGGAGAATTTTATGAAGCGGATTATTGATGTGGTAACTGACTGGTTGTATGAACGCAAAGCAAATTGGAGAGAAACTTGCAGTGTTGTTATTGCAGTGATATGTACAATTGTGGTAGGTGGCGCATTATTTATGTCTTGGGATAATACTCCTGCTGCAGAGGAAGATTACCAACCATTGGAACACTATGCTGCGGATTTTCAAAAGAGATTTGATGCTCTTGTTGAAGATGACAATATACCTGGAGATGTTACTGCTACATTCAAGAATGATGAGTGCGAGCTTAGTGTGAGCTACAATTCGGAGAATAAGGAATACACCATAACTAAGAAAGATAATTCAGTGAATTGGTGGATGGCTGTAGCCTTGATATTCTTTGTATGTTTCTGGGTATTTAGCATTGTTTTTTCAGTAGTGGGAGCAGTTCTACTTGGCTTGAGTAAACTACATGATGTCATTCGTAAGACTAAAGATAAAAATAAGAAATAAAAATTGACGTTTCGTGAAGCGGTGGCCTGCGTTGGGCTATCGCTTTTTTTATGTAATAGACAAAAAGGTATGGCTTTTTTTTTATTAGATTGATATAATTTTTTTATAGAAGTATTTGAGAAAAGGTTATGTGTAAAATGAGAAAGTTTTTTTTAGAAATGAAAGCACCTATAAATGGAATTTATTTAAGTTCAGAAACTATTGATTTATTGAGTATAATTCAATGTGAGAATGTAGAGGAATTGACAAAGTTTGTAAAGGATTGTGCTCAACTAAGTGCTTCGGATATAGATTTTGAAAAGTGGGATATGAGCAGATTAGATGAGATAAAGAGAGATGTAGTTGAAAAATATAAAGATTCATTTGTGCCTATGGAAGAGAGTTCAAAAGATAGAATGGGTGTAGTTAAAGCTGTATTAGAACATATAGGGCTTTCAAAAGAGGAAGTTGAGGCAGGTGCTTTAAGTTTTCAAAGTGGAGGAATAGATGGATTTAAGCAAGAGCTTCTTCAAATCCATCCAGATGATTACAAGGTTTTAAGTGAAAAAGAACATAGATTTATTTCTTCTGAAAGAGACCAAATAAAAAGTGTAACGTATGAGGAACTATGTGCAATAAATAATACTTTGTCTGATTATAATACTGTCTTGGTTGGTTCTGGAAGATATTATGATGTTACTAAAAAAATGTATGATGCTCAGGTACCTGGTATGGATAAATATGATTTTTACCATGTATGTAGAGGTTTAGATTTTTGTTATAAAAATGGAATGAATGCAAGATATCATACATTGTTGGATAAGCAAACATTGGAGGATCATTTTAAAGGAAAGTCTAAAGAGTATATTTTAGGCGAGTTGAAGGATTATGTGAAACAATCTGTAGATTTTATTTCTAAATATAATGAGGAACATAAAGTTAATGGAAAAGGTGTAATTTCGTCTGTAGATTTATTTAATGAGATTGTTTCTTTTGATGAGCCATACAAAAATATGTGGCAAGAGTTGCATGGAATTTCAACTGAGGAGATTGCTGAAACTTATCAATATGCATTAGAGAATAAGCCCGATGGTGTTACTTATGTTTATAATGAACCTTTTTTAGAAAATCCTCAAAGACGAGCTGCCGTTATGAATCAATTGGTACAGATTAGTGAAGCGTCTCTTGGATTGATTGATACTATTGGAACGCAGATGCATATAGAAATGACTCAAGATAAGGAAGCGGTAAAAAAATGTTTTGAAGATTTGAAGAGATTAAGAGGATTTGGTATTGGAACACAGATTACAGAATTTGATATGTGTATGCCGGAGAGATTTTTGTTTGATGAGAATGGAAAAGAACGTTCTGAGGTTGAGATAGTAGGTGTTGTTAATAGTGAATTAGGTACTGATTTTAAGGATGTAAGTGATATTAAAGAATTAAAGATGAGAGAGATTACAAGTGCTATTAAAGAAACTGGAATACAATTGGATGGTATAACATACTGGTCTATAAGTGATACGTTAGATCATAATTTGGAGAGAACAAATAAAAAAACGTATGAACAAGGTTTACCTAGAGATATAATTCATACTAGATATGCGGGCGCATATTCCGATTTTGATAAAGTTCCACTGATATCAACAAGAAGATTAGGGGAAGAAACGTTGGAAGAACAGAATGATACTTTTTTGCTTGATGAGATTAAACATAATCAAGTAGTGCAAGAAAGAAATAATGAGATTCAAAAAGAACATTAAGAATGAATGTAGGAGATTTTATAATATGGTTGATATTAAATATGCTAATGCATATAGTGAGGTATTAGAAATATTAAAGTATATTCCAGTTGAAGATTACAATAAAATACCTAAAAGTAAAATTGAGTTGTTTGAAAAAAATGCAAATAAGGATTATGTTTTTAAATATAATTCTGAGAAAACTTTGCAAGAGCAAAATGTATCTAAAATCGCGAGAGGAGTTATTGCAATTTTATTTAGAGATTATTGGGCAACTGATGAACAGAGAGAAAAAATTATTAGGAAACAAAATTATGACAGACAAAAATCGGAGGAAGAAAAAAGAAAGTTATATAATCTGGATAATATGTTTAGAAATACTGAAAGAATTACTAATTCAAATATAGAAAAAGAAAAGTGCGTTGATTTGATAGAGATAAAGCATAAGCGTTGGTATGAAAGATTTTGGAGATTTGTGTTAAAGGCTTTTAATAAGGAAATTTAATAATGTTTGCGTATTTTTTTTCGTTGTAGTATAATTTATTCATAAGGCAATGGGCCGATTTTTATAAACCTCGAGTTTACGTAACTGTTGACTATATAATAAAAACAAATTTTGGAGGTAAAGAGATATGATGAAAGAACAGAATAACGTCGTAATGAATGGAAAAGCTTATTTAGCATTTTCAATTGATACACCTAAAGTAGGTAGCAGATTTGTTTGCACTCGGGTGCAGTTTGATCCGAATTTTGGTAAGTATGTACCGTTTCTTTGTACAACATCTGTTGTAACAGAGTGTGGACTGCTTGCAGATGATGTTTATCTTGTAAAAACTAAGCATACGTTTTACATTGTAAAACGATTAGGGTTTAAGGAGAATAACATTAAATTTGCACAGCTCCATGAGGTTCCTCGTGTGGGTGAACCTATGATCTGCAAGAAACTTGGTTACCAGAATGGTCAACTGGTTGGTGGTATGCAGCATACATCTATGGTGTTTGCTTCAGAATACCTAGCTGGTATACTGAAAGTTAAAACACACAATAGTGTGTACTTCTGTACATTACCAATGAAAGGTTAATGCATTAGTTATTAGTTGTTATTAGTTGTTATGTCATGTTTGGTGGCTCCCCATTTTTGGGGAGCTGTTTCTATTTATATTGGAAATAATGAGATATTTTTCTATTTGTATATCTTTTTTATTGTAGTATAATTTATATATAAGCATTTGGCTTTGTTTCGAAAAGAAGAAAACCTCGCGTTTTCATTTTTAGTAAGGCAATTAATAAAAAAATATTTAGGAGGTATTTATTATGGCAAAGAAAATGAAGTTAGCAATGTGTAAGGTAACACCTGTAAAGAATCATCGGTTAGAATGTACTGTAATTGAGAGAAGAGGTCGTTATGACTATGAATTACAGCCTGTTAAAACTTCATCTATACAGTGGGTGTTTAGGGTAAGTGATGATGTTTATCTGGTAGAAACACGGCACACATTATATGTTGTCAAAGACCAGACTATTCCTGGAAATACAAAGTTTGTCGGCATGTATGAAACACCACGAGTAGGTGATAAGTTCAGTTGTTTTGATCTTACGAATCAGAATAAGGAGCATAGAAAAGTATACAGGACATCGACAATTAAATCTATAGAGTTTATTTCCGAAGAAGTATGCGAAGTAAAAACACAGAATTCTGTGTATTATTGTTACTTCTAAGTTCATTTCTAGTCATGGTTTGGAACTTCTCCCCGCTGGGGGAGGAGTTTTTCTTAACTTTAATGATAAATCATTAGTGATATTTGGAGATAATTATAATTTTAATTCATTTGAATGTTTTGACATAGAAAATGAAATTACTTTATTAAATAATTTGTCTAGCAATTTGGATTTACGTAAATATAATTGGGATATGTATATTTATCTTTGAAATTGAAATAATATTTAGTAATATATAATTTTTTATGAAAGGATAAGGTTTAATTTTTAATTAAATCTTGGTGTTATTTATGGATGATAAAAAGCCGAATACAACTATGTATGGTGAAGAGGTTTGCTCGGAATTTGTATGGCTTCCACTTGATAAGCAAAAAGAAAATGCCGATAAATTAGCTAATGTTACAAAGAAAAAGAAATCATAGAAAGTAAAATTCTAATAAAACATTTTGATTGTTATAGTTATAAGAAAATAGTATATTGGATTTTTTAGCGACGCGCAGTTTGAAAGTTTTTCCCTAACCTACTAAACGAAGTTTAGTAGGTGGGAAAAGATTTTAGCAAGGAGCAAAAAATCCAATATACTATTTTCTTAATTTTTTGATGATGCACTGTGTGTGTGATTTCTTTTTTTTGTAATTGCTTTATGTTTGCATAATTTCTTTATTTTAGAATAGACATTGAAAAAAGGAGGAGCAAATGAGGCAATTTATAAAATATTATTTTTCAAATAACTTAATGGAATATGTAAAGTTACTAGTTATTTTTGTTATTGGAATTGTTGTTTCAATAATTGTAATAAATAAATCTAGTGATACTCAGCAAATGCAAATTAGTGATTTTATTAATGAAAAAATAGAGATTGTGAAAAATAATGAATATTCTGACAAAGGTGTTGTTCTTGTAAATTCTTTGAAGAAAAATGTTACTGAATTTTCTATAGTTGTTTTTTTATCTTCAACGTTAATTGGAATTCCTATTGTTTACTACATTATTTTGAAAAGAGCTTTTTCAATTGGATATACTATTTCAGCGGTATTTGCTACACAAAGTGTTAAAACAGCCATTATTTTCATTTGTAATTCATTAGTTTTACATAATATAATATATATGATGTCTATATTTATGGTCTTAGTTTCGGGAATTAATTTTGTGAAGATTATAACAAAAAAGGGTACTGGGGCTGTTAAGTTTGAGGTGTTTAGGTATATTGTTTTTGTTTTAATTGCTCTAAGTTTAGTTATAATTTCTTCTTTTTTTGAAGCGTATATATCAACAAATTTTTTATATTTATTGAAAAAATATCTGTAAAAAGTATTTACTTTTGGCAATAGTTTTGATATAACATAATACAGCAATAGGTTATGTAAATTATACATAAGTACAGCTTTTAAACTGTAATGCTGATTATTTGAAATTTGTTTAATTTATAAAGATGTTTATATCATAGAAAAGTTTGAAAAACTTTTCTATGAATTTAAATATATTGTGAAGAAATTTGTGAAAAATTTCGTGTGCGAACATGGTGTACACTTAATAAAATGTTATAAATGTTCACTTTTGTTCTATAAATGATAAATTTTGATTTGCTAATTATAGCATGATGAATGTAGTATTTCGAATGGGGGACAAAATATAATGGAAAAACAAATAAAACTTTTCTTAGAATTTTTAGAGAATGATAAAAAATTATCTGCAAATACATTGCAGTCTTATAGAAGAGATATTGTACAATTTCAAGAATATCTAGATAACGAAGGATTGATTTATTCAAAATTAGGTCAACAAGAGATAAAAGATTACATTGAACATTTAAAAAAGATAGGAAAGAAAACTTCTACAATCTCTAGAAATTTGGCATCTATTAGATCTTTTTATCAATTTCAATTGCGTGTTAAGAAGGTTAAAAAAGATCCAACAGAGGGAATGCAATCTCCTAAAATTGAGAAAAAAGCACCTAGTATTTTGTCTTCAGAAGAGGTTGAATTATTACTTGAACAACCAAAGGATGTTGATTTAAAAGGAATTAGAGATAAGGCAATGCTTGAATTTGCTTATGCTACTGGTATGAGGGTTACAGAAATTATTTCTTTAAATATTGAAGATGTTAATTTTGACAAAGCTTTTGTTACTTGTACAAATGGGGTTAAGAAGAGAAATATCCCTCTTGGAAATTTATCTATAAAAGCTTTAGATGAATATATAAAAAATGCTAGACCATATATGATAAAAAAAGAAGACGAAAAAGCTTTGTTTGTTAATGTTAATGGTAAGAGATTAACAAGACAGGGATTTTGGAAAATTATAAAATATTATAAAGAACAAGCTCATATAACTAAGGATATTACTCCTCATGTTTTGAGACATTCTTTTGCGACTCATCTTTTACAAAATGGTGCTGATTTAAAGTCTATTCAAATGATGTTAGGTCATTCTGATATTTCATCAACACAAGTATATATGAAATTTCAAGATGAGACATTAAAGAGTGTTTACCATAAAGCTCATCCACGTGCTTAATTTTGGAATAAATTGTTTATATATGTATATAAAGAAATCTTAGTAATTTTATTATTGAGATTTCTTGCATTTTCCAAGATTGTCTACTTGACAAAACATTTTAATCCATATAAAATAGATATGGTTAGAATTAAAATATAAAATTTATTTATGTTGTAAAATTTATATATTTAATGAACATTGAAAATTTAATAGGAAAAGAGGTTGATTATGAATGGGTGAAGTACTTATTGTTATAATTACTCTTTTAATCTCAGCAGCAATATTCATACCTTTAGGAATTACTATAAGAAAAAGAATTGCTGAATCTAAAATTCAAAGTGCTGAAAATGAAGCTAAAAGATTACTTGAGAATGTGAAAATAGAAGCAGAAAATACTAAGAGGGAAGAAATTTTTAAAGCAAAAGAAGAAATGCTTAAACTTAGAAATGATTTAGATCAAGAGATTAAAGAGAGGAGAGCGGAAGTTGGACAACAGGAAAGAAGATTAATTCAAAAAGAAGAAAACTTAGATAGAAGAGTTCAATCTTTAGAAGATAAGGAAAAAGACTTAGATAAGAGAATTGTTGAAAACGATGCTATAAGACAAGAATTAGAGGATAAAAAGGCTGAGGAGGTTGCAGAGTTACAACGTATTTCTGGATTGACTGTTGACCAAGCTAAAAAACAATTATTAGATTCTTTAGAAAATGAGATTATTCCTGAAAAGGCTCAAATGATTAAAGATTTTGAGAATAAATATAAAGAGGATTCTTCAAAAATCGCCAAAGAAATGGTTTGCTATGCAATTCAAAAATGTGCAGCAGATCATACTTCTGAAACTACAGTATCTGTTGTTTCATTACCAAGTGATGAAATGAAAGGTAGAATTATTGGTAGAGAGGGAAGAAATATAAAAACTCTTGAAACATTAACAGGAATAGACTTAATTATTGATGATACACCAGAAGCTGTTATTATTTCTGGATTTGATCCGCTTAGAAGAGAAGTAGCTAGAATTGCTCTTGAAAAACTTTTAGAGGATGGAAGAATTCATCCTGCTAAAATTGAGGAAATGGTTGAAAAGGCCAAAGAAGAAGTCGAAGCAATCATTAAAGAAGAAGGAGAAAGAGCTGTTTTAGAAACAGGTGTAAATGGTTTACATCCAGATGTTATTAAACTTCTAGGTAAATTGAAGTATAGAACAAGCTATGGTCAAAATGTATTAAATCATTCTATAGAAGTTTCAAACCTTGCTAGAATTATGGCTGAAGAATTAGGATTAAATCCTAAATTAGCTAGAAGAGCTGGTTTGTTACACGATATTGGAAAAGCTTTAGATCACGATATGGAGGGTACTCATGTTGAGATTGGTGTTGATATATTAAAACGTTATAAAGAAAATGATTTAGTTATTAATGCTGTTGAAGCTCATCATGGTGATGTTGAACCTAAGAGCTTAGAGGCTGTTTTAGTACAAGCTGCTGATGCAATTTCTGCATCAAGACCTGGTGCTAGAAGAGAGACTATTGAGACATACATTAAGAGATTACAGGAATTAGAAACAATTGCTGATTCATTTAATGGTGTTGATAAGTCATTTGCTATCCAAGCTGGTAGAGAGATTAGATTAATTGTTAAACCTGATAAGATTTCAGATAATGATATGGTTATTTTAGCAAGAGATGTTGCTAAGAAAATCGAAGCTGAAATGGAATATCCAGGACAAATTAAAGTTAATGTAATTCGTGAGACAAGAGCTATAGAATATGCAAAATAAAATGGCAAATTTTAAAAGTTTGTTTTAAATAAAAAACATTAGTTATTTATATAGCTAATGTTTTTTTGTTTTATGATACTTATTTCCAAATATAGTTGGAAGATACATAAAATTTTATAAAAAACAGTAGATTTTAAATCTATTGTTTTTTTAGTTTAAGATTTTTTTAAGTTTAATTTAAGATTTGTTTATTAAAATATCGATATTGACAAATGACATCGTGTCATTTATAATTCCTATATAAATAAAAAGGAGGGAGAATATGCCTAAGAGTACATTTTATAATTTACCTAAAGAAAAACAGGATAAAGTACTTGAGGCAGCTAAAAAGGAGTTTTTTAGAGCTGAAGATGGCGAGATTTTAATAAAAAATATTGTCGTTGATGCTAAAATTCCAAGAGGAAGTTTTTATCAATATTTTGAGTCAAAAGATGATTTGGTTGAATTTTTAATAAAGAATCATTTAAAAAATACTGAGGAAAGATTTTGCTTGCTTATTGATAAAAATGGTGGTGATATTTTAGCAGCTTTTGAAGAGATGTTTAACAGAATTATCGATAAACAAAAAATGGATGGTGTTAATAAAGAAAGAAAGGTTATGGAACATATTAAAAAACTTCAAGAGAAATATGGGTGCCAAAGTGCTGTAAAAGAATTCCCAAAGGAAATGACTGACACTGTTTTATTAAATCATATTGATAAATCTAAATATAAAATTAGTACATCAGAGGACTTGGCAAGTGTATATCATATTATTATGGGTATGATGATAAAAAATGCTATTGATTTTAAAAATGGAGATTCTAAAGAAGAAACTAAAAAGGCATTTAAACGTGATTTAGATTATTTAAGATATGGTGTTATGAAATAAATTTAAAGAAAGGAATAGAAAATAATGTTTAAAATTTTACTGAAGTTAAGAAAAGCATGGAAATCTGTTTTGATTGTTGTTGTTTTACTTGTTGTTCAAGCAATGGGTGAACTTGCATTACCTGATTACACTTCAAAAATCGTTAATGTAGGTATTCAACAAGGTGGTATTGAATCTTGTGTTCCTGATGCTATAAGGGAAGAATCAATGCAAAACATTTTACTTGCTACAGAGGATGATGATTGCATTTTAGATAAATATACTTTATTATCTAAATCAAATTTAAGTAGTGAGGATTATGAAAAAGATTTAAAAAAATATCCAGCTTTAGAGAATGAAAATATTTACGTTTTAAATAAAATCTCAAAAGAGGATAGAGAAAAATTAGAAGGAATAATGGCTAAACCACTTGTTATGATGTATGTTATACAAGATTCTGAAAAGTCAGAGCCTATGAAACAATATGTTATTGCAAGTTTGCCTGCTGAAGTTCAATCAGCATTCCAAAATATGAGTTTAATTGATATTATTAAGGCTATGCCAGAAGAGCAGAGCAAGCAAATGATTGATAATTTTGGAAAGCAAATTGAGGATAAAGTTGGAGGAATGATTGATCAATCTGCTATTACTGCTGTTAAAGCAGAATATACTGCTATTGGTATGGATACTGATAAAATTCAGGCAAGTTATATTTGGAAATCTGGATTTAAAATGTTAGGTGTAGCTTTCTTGATAATGCTAGCTGGTGTTACTGTAATGTTCTTCTCATCAGGAATGGCTTGTAAGCTTGGTAAGTATTTGAGAGATGAAGTGTTTGAAAAGGTTCTTAAATATTCAACTAAAGAGTTTAGAGAATTTTCTACAGCTTCATTAATTACAAGAAGTACAAATGATATTCAACAGATTCAGGGTATGATTCAAATGCTATTTAGAACTGTTGTGTTTGCTCCTATTATGGGAATTGGTGGTTTAATTAGAGTTATTACTAAGAGTAGTACATCAATGGTATGGATTATTGGTTTTGCAATTTTATGTATTTTAGCAATTGTTATTGTTTTATTTATTGTTGCTATGCCTAAATTTAAAAAGTTGCAGACTTTAATTGATAAAATTAACTTGGTTGCTAGAGAAATTTTAACTGGTTTACCTGTTATCAGAGCTTTTCATAAGGAAGAAGCTGAAGAGAAGAGATTTGACAAGGCAAATCTTGATTTAACTAAGGTTAATATTTTCGTTAATAGAGTTATGTCATTTATGATGCCTTTACTTATGTTTATAATGAATGGTATTGCTCTTATGATCGTATGGTTTGGTAGCCATAATATTGATTCTGGAATCATGCAGGTTGGAGATATGATGGCAATTATTCAATATACAATGCAAATTGTTATGGCATTCTTAATGTTATCAATGATTTCTATAATGCTTCCAAGAGCTGCTATTTCTGCTAACAGAATTAATGAGATTTTGGATACAGATTTGAGTATTAAAGATAAAGAAGAAACAAAGAATTTTGATGAGACTAAAAAAGGTTTAGTTGAATTTAAAAATGTTTCTTTCAGATATCCTGATGCTGATATGGAAATTTTGACTGATATTAATTTTACTGCTGAGCCAGGAAAGACTACAGCGATAATAGGAAGCACTGGTAGTGGTAAGTCTACAATAGTTAATTTGATTCCTAGGTTTTATGATGTAACTGGTGGAGAACTTTGTGTTGATGGAGTTAATATTAAAGATGTTACTCAAAAAGATTTAAGAAATATTATAGGATTTGTTCCTCAAAAAGGTGTGTTGTTTTCTGGTACAATTGAATCAAATATAAAATTTGCAGATGAGAATATGGGTGATGAGCAAATGATTAGAGCTGCTGAAATTGCTCAAGCTACTGAGTTTATTGAATCTAAACCAGAGAAATATCAAGCACCTATTTCTCAAGGTGGTACGAACGTTTCTGGAGGTCAAAAGCAAAGATTATCAATTGCTAGAGCTATTGCTTCAGATCCTGAAATATATATTTTTGATGATAGTTTTTCTGCTTTGGATTATAAAACAGATTGTGTTTTAAGAGAAGAGTTAGCCAAGGTTACGAAGGATAAGACTGTTATAATTGTTGCTCAAAGAATTAACACAGTTTTAAATGCTGATCAGATTATTACTTTAGAAGATGGAAAGATTGTTGGTAAAGGTACTCACGAAGAATTGATGAAGAATTGTGAGACATATAGACAGATTGCTTTATCTCAATTATCAGAAGAAGAATTAAGTAGGAAATAGAAAGGAAGTGAGAACAAATAATGAGCGAAAAAGATTTAAAGAAAATTAAGAAAAAGCCAATGAGAGGCGGACCTGGAGGTCATGGTCCTGCTGGAGCTGGAGAAAAAGCTAAAGATTTCAAAGGTACATTAAATAAATTAATGAAAAGATATTTAGGCGATTATAAATGGAAGTTAATTATTGTTTTCATTTTCGCTATTGCTGGAACAATTTTTACAATTGTTGGACCTAAGATTTTAGGTAAGGCTACTACAGAAATTTATACAGGTATTGTTAAGAAGATTTCTGGAACTGGTGGAATAGATTTTGATTATATATTCCGTATTATTATGATTTTGGTTACATTGTATGTTATTAGTGCTCTTTGTTCATTAGTTCAAAGCCTTGTAATGACGGATGTTTCACAAAAATTGACTTATAGATTAAGAGATGAACTATCTAAGAAAATTCATAAATTGCCTATGAACTTCTTTGATAAGCAAAGTAAGGGTGATGTTTTATCAATATTAACAAATGATATTGATACTTTTGGACAGAGTTTTAATCAAAGTATTACTGAAATAATTACAGCGGTTTGTACTGTTGTTGGTATATTGATTATGATGATTTCAATTAATATTCCTATGACATTTATTTCTTTATTAATTTTGCCTATTGCTGCTTTTGTTGTAAAGAATATTGTTGGTAGATCTCAAAAATACTTTACTGCTCAACAAGATATTTTGGGTGAAGTTAATGGTCAAGTTGAAGAGGTTTATGGTGGACAAAGTATTATAAAGGCTTTTAATAGAGAAGATGAAGTTATAAAAGAATTTAAAGAGAAGAATCAAAAGTTGTATTCAGCTGGATGGAAATCTCAATTTATGGGTGGATTTATGTATCCGGTTATGAATTTTATTAGTAATTTAGGATATGTTGCTGTTGCAATTGTTGGCGGATATTTTGTTATTAACGGACAAATTCAAGTTGGTGATATTCAATCTTTTGTTCAATATAATAAACAATTCACTAGACCTATTGGTGAGATTGCTCAGGTTATGACTCAGATTCAGACTATGATTGCTGCTTTGGAAAGAGTTTTGAAATTCTTAGATGAAGAAGAAGAGAAAGATGCTGTTTCTAATCCCGTTGATGTGGATTCATTAAAAGGAAATATCAAATTTGAGCATGTTAAATTTGGTTATAATCCTGATAAAATAGTTATTAATGATTTTAATGCTGATGTAAAAGATGGTCAGAAGATTGCTATTGTTGGGCCAACTGGTGCTGGTAAAACTACACTTGTTAAATTGCTTATGAGATTTTATGATTTAAATGACGGTAAAATTACTATTGATGGATATGATATAAAGGATTTCAAGAAGGGCGATTTAAGAAAGCACTTTGGTATGGTTCTTCAAGATACATGGTTGTTTAGTGGAACTATAAAGGATAATATTAAGTATAGTAAGCCTGATGCTACTGATGATGAGGTTATTGAGGCTGCTAAGGCTGCTCATGTTCATCACTTTATTAAGACTTTACCTAATTCTTATAATATGGTACTTAATGAGGAAACAAGTAATATTTCTGCAGGTCAGAAGCAGTTGTTGACTATTGCTCGTGTTATTTTGGCTGATCCTAAGATTTTGATTTTGGATGAGGCTACGAGTTCAATTGATACTAGAACTGAGATTCAGATTCAGGCTGCTATGGATAATTTGATGAAGGGTAGAACGAGTTTTATTATTGCTCATAGGTTGTCTACTATTAAGAATGCTGATATGATTTTAGTTATTAATAATGGTGATATTGTTGAGCAGGGTACTCATGATGAGTTGCTTGCAAAGGATGGGTTCTATGCAACGTTGTATAATTCACAGTTTGATGAAGAAGAGGAATAAAATGATAATAAAGAAAAGGTCGAATCTATATGGTTTGATCTTTTTTTATATGCGCACCAATATTATATTTGATTTTTTTGTTCCTTGCTAAAACATTTTCCCACCCCCTAAACTTCGTTTAGAAGGTTAGGGAAAAACTTTCAAACTGCGCGTCACTAAAAAAATCAAATATAATATTGGTGCTGTGTAATTATTGAAATAGTATATAATAGAAAATTTTCATATTAATTTTTTCACACCTTGCTGTCGCATTCCTCGGAATTTGAAAATAAAAATTTTCTATTTTTATTTTCAAATTGGGTAGAATGCTTCAATCGAACTCACTTCGTTCGTTTGGTCCCTGCGCGGTGATTCAAAAATATAATATGAGAATTTTTCTATATAATAATAAATTTCAATTCTTGCTTTATTATTATTTTATATATATAATGTCTATGATTTTTTATTTAAAAGGGGAAAATTTTGAATCTTACCACTCGATTTTCGTCTTAGGAAAGGAATGAATAAAGTTATGAATAATCAACCAATAGGGGTATTTGACTCTGGTTTAGGTGGTTTGAATGTTTTAAAAGAACTTAGAAAAGAATTACCTCATGAACATTTTATATATTTAGGAGATACTAAAAGATTTCCTTATGGAAATAAATCAAGCCAAGCCATTATCGATATTGCAAGAGACAACGTTAATTTCTTACTAGATAAAGATGTTAAAATGGTTATTATCGCATGTGGAACTGCAACAAGCCAAGCTTTGGAAGTATTACAAAAAGAATTTTCAGTTCCTATTATAGGAATTATTGAACCTACAGTTTTGAATTTGAAAGAAAGAATAGATGATTTGGATAATTCAGTAGGAATTATTGCAACTAAAGGAACAATTAGAAGTGGAGCATGGGAAAAGAAGATTTCTGAAATTATTCCTACAGCTGAGATTGTTTGTCATCCTGCTCCTTTACTAGCTACTATGGCTGAGGAAGGCTGGATAAATAATGAAGTAGCTGAATATACTGTTAAAGAATACATGAAATTATTTAAAAGTGTAGATAAATTAATTTTGGGTTGTACACATTATCCATTGTTTGCAGATTTGATGAGAAAGTATTTGCCTAAGAAAACTGAAATTATTGATGTTGGATGTGAACTTGCTGTTTATTTAAAAAAGAAACTTGTAGATATGGATTTAGAATGTGGACAAGATAATGTTGGTGAGTATAAATTGTATTTAACTGATAAAAATGATGAGTTTGCTGATATGGCAACTAGAATTTTAAATGAATGTATTTCTTTGAATGATATAGAAGAAATTGAATTATAAGGAGGAGAAAAATGGTTGGTACAATAATTGTAATTATTTTATTAGCTATATTTGTTGGGTATATAATTTATATTTTTAACAAAATTATAAAAGCTAGTAATATGAATTTAGAGGCTTTTAGTAATATTGATACTGCTTTGAAAAAGAGATATGATTTAATTCCTAATTTGGAGGCTGTTGTTAAAGGTTATACAGCTCACGAAAAAACTACGTTGGAAGATATTACAGAAATGAGAGAGAAATTATCTGAAAAAATGACTGTTTCAGATAGACAAAAACAAGAGGATAAATTTTCAGGAATATTTAAAGATATTTTTGTATCTGTAGAAAATTATCCTAATCTTAAAGCTTCTGAGAATTTTACTCAATTGCAGTCTGCACTTGTAAAAATAGAAGAGGATATAGAGATGGCTAGAAGGTATTATAATGGTACTACTAGAAATTATAATGCTTTAATTCAACAATTTCCAAACAATATATTAGCTTCAATACTTGGATATAAGAGAAGATCATTTTTTGAAGTTGATTTATTAACTAGAGAAAATGTTCAGATTAATTTTGAGGATAGAAGAAAAGAATCAAGAAATAAAGGAGAATAATATGAGAAAGAAAATTTGGTGTGTTTTTCTTTTAGTAGTGTTTTTGTTGATGGCTTCTTTTACGAATAGTGTTAATGCTACTTATGATGAGGGTTATGATAGTTATTCTAATGATGATTATTATAAAAATACTTATTATTCTGATAATCGCGAAAACATTATTGACTATGATATTGAAATTCATGTAAACAAAGATGCTTCAATGGATGTTAAAGAAAAGATTACGGTTAATGCACTTGGAGATGAAATACGACATGGAATTTATAGAGATTTTCCAACGCAGTATAAAAATAAAATTGTAAGTTTTAAGATTAATGATGTTACTTTAGATGACGAAGATGTTAAGTATACTACAGAGAGTGTTAGTAGAGGTGTTCGTATAAAGATTGGTTCTAGTAATGAATATGTTTCAGAGGGAATACATACATATGTGATAGATTATACAACTGAAAGGCAGATGTTTTTTGAGGAAGATTACAATGAGTTGTATTGGAATTTAATTGGTTCAGGTTGGAATTTTGACATTGAAGAGTGTTCAGCAAAGATTTATTTTCCAAAGGGAACAGAAATACTAGAGGATGATATAAAGGCATATGTCGGTGCATATGGTAATTCAGAGGAAGCTGATGATGTATATTGGTATGTTGATGAAGACGAATCATGTGTTTATTTTAATGTTTTTCATGAAATTCCTTCTCAAAATGCATTTACAATAGTTGTTAGAGCTGAAAAAGGAACTATAGCTGAACCAACTTTAGGTCAAAGATTTAAATGGTTTATTCAAGATAATGCTATGTTTGTTGTTATACTGATTGGCATGATTGGACTTGGAATTTGGCAATTTTTTATTTGGAAAAAGCATGGTAAAGATCCAAAGAAAAATGTAATAATTCCTAAATATTACCCACCAGAAGGAATGGATGTTGGAGATGTTAAATATGTGGATACGATGGGAAAGACGAATCGTATACTTGAAGCGACTTTTATAAGTTTAGCTACAAAAGGTTTTTTGAAGTTTGATAAGGGTAGTGAAAAAAATTCTGTAATGACGGTTGAAAAGACATATAGTAAAAATCCTGATGAATATAAGGATGAATTGTCAGAATTTGAAAGAGATGTATATAGATCAATTGGAAGTAAAGAAAAACTAGGATATACACCATCTTTATATGATATATTGCAAAGATTGAAAAAGAGAATTAGTAAAAAGTTATCTGAAAAATATGACGATAAGATGTTTTTTAAGAATATTAAATACAGTGTTATTTCGATAGTGGTTTCAGTTATTTTATTTGTAGTGGGAGCTATTGTTGGAACTATAAGCAATCCATATATTACATCATATGGTATAGAAAATATTATGACAATATTGGCAATAGCTTTTATATTTTTTATGGTTATTTTTCTTTGTAAAGATTTAATAAAAGCAAAGAGTAATAGATTGATAAGTTTTATTTTTATATTGATTTGGGGAGTTCCATTTTTGATATTTGGTATAGTGATGTCTTTGGAAGTGCTAAGATCATTTATGGAAAGCATTTTCCAAGCTTTTATAATTGTAGGAATTGTTTTACAAAATTATTTATTTATAAAATGGATACCTAGATATACTCAAGAAGGTATGAGAATTAAAGAAGATATTGATGGCTTTAAAATGTTTATTAATGTTGCTAAAGATGACGATTTTAAGGATAAGACACCAGAGATGTTTGATAAGTATTTTGCTTATGCTTATGTTTTAGGGTTAGAAAATAAATGGGCAAGTAAGTTTGAAGATATATTAAAACAAGCTGATTATATTCCTACATGGTGTTCAACATATATGTTTGATGATGGTGTGTTTAATTGTCCTGCTTTTACATCAAGCTTTTCGTCAACATTTTCATCTTCAATGTCTTCTGCATCAACAGCCCCTGCTTCAAGTAGTAGTTCTTCAGGAGGCGGAGGATTCTCTGGCGGAGGCGGAGGAGGCCGGTGGCCGGAGGTGGCTGGTAAAAATTAATGTTTCCCATATTTGTGTGGGAGTTTTTTCGGCTATTAAATTAATGAATTGAAATTCGCAAATTGACTGAGTCGTGCGGAGTTTGTGGGTGTTCGAAGAAAAAATAAAATTTTTTAAACAAATTAGCACTCTCCTATTGACATTGCTAAAAATACGATGTATAATACTTTATGTAATAAGAAATAATGATTACATATGGTATGTGCAAATAGCCTTGAATAAAGGTGTCAACACATAAAATATTTTTAAGGAGGAATGTATTATGATGATGATACCAAGTAGAAAGAATTTTTTTGATGAGGTTTTTAATGAACCAATGTTTTCTAAGAAAGAAGCTAAAATAATGAAGACTGATATTAAAGAGAAAGATGGAAATTATATCTTTACAATAGATGTACCAGGATTCGAAAAAGAGAATATCAATATCGAATTAGAAAATGGATACTTAACTGTATCTGCTACAATGAATGAAGATATTGATGATGAAGAAAAGAATGGAAAATATATTTACAAAGAAAGATATTCTGGAGAATGTTCTAGAAGCTTTTATGTAGGTGATGATGTAACAGAAGAGGATGTTAAGGCTTCTTTCAAAAACGGAATTTTAACTGTTATTGTTCCAGAAAAAGAAGAAAAAGAAGAGGAAACTAAAAAACGTATTCAAATAGACTAGTTAATTATGATTGGCACACCTGCGATATGGTGTGCTAATTTTTGTTATTGAGATTGCAAAATAAAGCATTATATTTGTTTTGTGATTCTTTGCTAAAAGATTTTAATGCTTGTTGAAATTCGTTTAGAAGGTTTGGGTAAAATTTTTCAAACGTGATGTTATAAAAAATATAATATATTAAGGTAGGTGATTATTATGAATACTCAAAAATTAACACAGAAATCAATTGAAGTAATTCAAAAGGCTCAATCAATTGCGATTGAAAATCAAAATCAACAAATTGAACAAGTGCATATTTTGGTTGCACTTTTGACAATTGATGATAGTTTGATTAAGCAAATTTTGAAAAGAATGAAAGTTAATGATAATTTTGAGAATAGCGTAATGGATGAAGTTAGAAAGTTACCAAAAGTAATGGGTTCTAGAAAAATGGATTCTGTTTATGTTGCTCAAGATGTAGATGAAATGCTTAATGATGCAGAAAAAATTGCAGAAAAGATGAAAGATGAGTATGTTTCTGTTGAACATTTAATGCTTGCTTTATTTAATAAAGGAAACCAAAAGGTTAAAGAGTTATTCAAATTATTTAATATAAATAAAAATGAATTCATGAAGGTATTATCTGAAGTTAGAGGTAATGCTAGGGTTACTTCTGATAATCCTGAGGAAACATATGATGTATTGAAGAAATATGGTACTGATTTAGTTGAAATGGCAAGAGAACAAAAGCTTGATCCTGTTATCGGTAGAGACGACGAAATAAGAAATGTTATAAGAATTCTTTGTCGTAAAACTAAAAATAATCCTTGTTTAATTGGTGAACCAGGTGTTGGTAAAACAGCTATTGCTGAAGGACTTGCTTTGAGAATTGTTAGAGGCGATGTTCCAGATGGCTTGAAGAATTGTACTATATTTTCACTAGATATGGGTTCACTTGTTGCTGGTGCTAAGTATAGAGGTGAATTTGAGGAAAGATTAAAAGCTGTTTTACAAGAAGTTAAAAAGAGTGATGGTAGAATAATTTTATTTATTGATGAACTTCATACTATAGTTGGCGCTGGTAAAACAGAAGGTGCAATGGATGCAGGAAACCTTTTAAAGCCAATGCTTGCAAGAGGTGAGTTGCATTGTATAGGTGCTACTACATTAAATGAATATAGACAATATATTGAAAAAGATCCAGCTTTGGAGAGACGTTTCCAACATGTTATGGTTGATGAGCCAACTGTTGAAGATACTATTTCAATATTAAGAGGTTTAAAGGAAAGATATGAAGTATATCATGGTGTTGAAATAAGTGATAATGCTATAATTGCTGCTGCAACTCTTTCTCACAGATATATTTCAGATAGATTCTTACCTGATAAAGCTATAGATTTAATTGATGAGGCTTGTGCCATGATTAAAACTGAAATGGAATCTATGCCAATTGAACTTGATGATGTATCTCATAAAATTACACAATATCAAATTGAAGAAACAGCTTTGAAGAAAGAAAAAGATGAATTATCTCAAAAGAGATTACAAGAGATTCAAAAAGAAATTGCAAATTTACAAAATAAATTTAAGGAAATGAAAGCTAAATGGGATAATGAGAAAGATGCAATTTCCAAAGTTCAGAAACTTCGTGAGGATTTGGAAAAGGTAAATGCTGATATTGAAAGGGCTGAAAGAAATTATGATTTGAATAAGGCTGCAGAACTTAAGTATGGTAAATTACCTCAAATTCAAGAGGAGTTGAAGAAAGAAGAGGAGATCGCTGCTAAGTCTAAAGAGTCTAGTTTGCTTCGTACAAAAGTAACTGATGAAGAGATTACAAAGATTATTGCTAAATGGACTGGTATTCCGGTAGCTAAACTTATGGAGAGTGAGAGAGATAAAATTTTGAATTTGGGTAATATTCTTCATAAGAGAGTTATTGGACAAGATGATGCTGTTGAGAAAGTTGTAGATAGTATTATTCGTTCAAGAGCTGGTATACAAGATCCTAATAGACCTATTGGTTCATTTATGTTCTTAGGGCCTACAGGTGTTGGTAAAACTGAGCTTGCTAAAGCTTTAGCTGAAGCTTTGTTTGATGATGAACATAATATGATTAGGATTGATATGTCTGAATATATGGAAAAATATTCGGTTTCTAGATTAATTGGTGCGCCTCCAGGATATGTTGGTTATGAGGAAGGTGGACAATTGACTGAGGCTGTAAGAAGAAAACCATATAGTGTTGTATTATTTGATGAGATTGAAAAGGCCCATCCAGATGTATTTAATGTTTTACTTCAAGTTTTGGATGATGGTAGAATTACAGATTCACAAGGTAGAACAGTTGATTTTAAGAATACAATTATTATATTAACTTCTAACTTAGGTTCTGAATTTATTCTTGATGGTATTGATAAAGATGGCAATATCAAGAGTGAAGCAGAAGAGAAGGTTATGGATTTATTAAAACATTCATTTAGACCTGAATTCTTAAATCGTTTGAGTGAAATTATTTTGTACAAACCTTTGAAAAAATCTGAGGTTGATAAAATATTAGATTTGTTAATTGTTGATTTGAATAAGAGATTAGCTGATAGACAAATTGAAATTAAATTAACTGATGATGCAAGAAATTATTTAATTGATAATGGTTATGATGCTGTTTATGGTGCTAGACCATTAAAGAGATTTGTTCAAAAGAAACTTGAAACTTTGATTGCTAGAAAGATTTTGGAGCAAGCTATTGTGCCTAAATCTAAGGTAGTTGTTGGATTTGATGGAAAGAATTTAACAATTGAAAAATAATAGAATTGTTTCTTAAGAAATGATAATTATCCAAGTATAACTAGGGCGTCATTCAAGTAAAAAATGAAAAGCAGAAGAAAATATTTAATTATTTTTTCTGCTTTTTTATATAATATGAAAAATCGAAGAACTTCCTATTATATAAAAATAACAATGCACAAAGATGTGGACTTAAAAATGTTATAATAAGTGCAAATGTTATAAATAGTCCGCTTTTATTCTACAATAGGAAAAATCTTTTTTAAATAGTTGACTATTATAGTTATTATTAATATAATGATGTCGAAATAAATTTGAGGAGGAAGAAATGAAAGATTTTATGGAAAAAATTAAAGCAAACAAAAAAATGGTTGCTATTGCTGGAATTGTTATTCTTGCTATTATTATAATTGCTATAATTGCATCTCAAGTTGGTGGTTCTTATAAGAAAACAATTAAAAATTTTGCAAAAGCAATGAGTGATGAATCAAAGATGGAGAAATTTGTAGACAAGAATGTTAATTTAAGAGCTATATATGCTCTAAATAAAGTTGAAGACAAAGATAATGTTAGCGAAGAATTTAAAAAGGCATACAAGAAAGCTAAAAAATCTGATTATATGAGTGATGATAATAAGGAAAATGCTTATGAGTTTTTCAAACTATTTGTTAATAGTGATGATGAAGAAATAACTATTAAAGAAATAGGTAAATTAGAAAATACAGATGAACTTAATGTATTAGACAAAAAAATTGAGATTAAAGGATTAAAAAAAGCAACAGTTACTTTAGAACAAGAGGGTAATGAAATTGATGCAGATGCATATTTCTATAAAGGAAAATTATTTATATTAATGCCTGATTTGAGTTCTTTAATGAATTATTAAAATAATAATAAAAACTTGGAAGAGTAAACTTCCAAGTTTTTTGCTATTACGCCTTTAGCTTTGTGAAACGAAGTGAAACAACAACCGCCAGCTATGCTGGTGAGATTAAAAGCTTAAAGCA
>CAKPEG010000014.1 GCA_934149275.1 uncultured Clostridia bacterium
GGAAAATATAAAACACAAACAGAACCAAATAAATTAGGACTAAGAATAGCAGAAAAATATAATTTAGAATTACAAAAATATCAAACAGGAAAAACAAATTTAGTACCAGGTGCAACTTATAAAATTACAAAAGAAGCATCAAATACAGAAGAAGCAGAAAGTCAAACAGCGGTAACAAATACGGAAGGAAAATTAGAATTACAAAACCTTTATGCAAAAAGAACATATGCAATTGAAGAAATAAAAGTTCCAGAAGATTATGAATTAAATACTGATGTAGTAAAAATAATTGGAACTATTCAAGAAGACGGAAGTCTTAAAATAGATAAAACACAGGGAACAACAAGAGATGAAATTGAAGTAACAAAAGAAGAACAGAAACCATACAAGGTAACTATAAAAGTTGAAGATGAGGCAAAAGTCAAATTAAAAATAACAAAATTTGAGAAAGATGCAGAAGTTCTAGTAAGCGGAGTTAGGTATAAACTAACAGGAGTAGGTCTATCTGAGAATGGAAAAAATGTAACAACAAATGCAAATGGAGAAATAACATTAAGAGGTTTAAAAGTTGGAGAAGAATATATATTAGAAGAAACAAAAGCTGAAGGATATTACTTAGCAAGTCCAATAAAATTTGTAATATCTAATAAAGATGGAACATATTCAATAAATGTATCAGAAGGAACAGTAAAAGAATCAATTATAACAGAAGATAATATACCAACAGCAAATATAAAATTAGAAGATGAAAAAATACCAACATATAACTTGGAAATTATAAAGACACAGAGAATAACAAGTGCTGAATTAACAGAAAATAAATTAGAACAAGCACTTGCAAGTGTAGATACTGTATACTTAGCAGATGCAAAATTCAAATTATATAAAGGAACAAAAGAACTAGGAACTTATGTAACAGATGCAAATGGAAGAATAACATTAAATGATTTGTACCAATATATAGATGGAAAAAATGAAGAAGGAATATACACTTTAAAAGAAACATCAGCACCAGAAGGATATTCAAAAGTAAAAGATATTGTATTCAAAGTAGATGGAAGTACTGGAGAACTTAAATTTGTAAATACAGAAGGAAAAGATGAGAGCTATATAGTTGAAAACAATACAGTAAGACTTTTAGTTGAAGATAGTCCATCATTTAAACTTATAAAGAAAGATGCAGAAACAAAAGAGGTGTTAGCAAATATTAAATTTGCAATTTATAACATTGACAATGATACAACATCACCAGCACAAAATAGTAAAGGTGAAATAATAGGAACTAAAGAGATTATAAATGGAAAAGAATATTATGTTGTAACAACAGACAGCGAAGGAGAGATAACAGCAGACTTGCCAGAAGGTATGTATAAAGCAGTTGAGTTAGAAGCACCAGAAAAATATGATATATCAGATTCAACTTATTACTTTGGAATAGGAGCATCAAGAGAAGGTAAAGAAGGTATAAAGGCAACATGGGCACAAGGAATAGGAGGAGAAAATAGTGAAAATATAAAAACTGTAATTGATACAAGCGATGGCGGATATATAGTAGGTGGAGAATTTTCATCAAGTACACTAGAGTTAGAAAATGGAACAAAATTTACTAATAAAAGTACCACAAGCAATTCAGATGGTTTTGTAATAAAATACAATCAATCAGGAGAAATTGAATGGTCAAAAGAAATAGGAGGAGAAAAATTAGATCGTATTAATTCTATAGTTGAATGTAATGATGGAGGTTACATTGCAGTTGGAGAATTTTCATCAAGCACACTTGATTTAGGAAATGGTATAAGTTTAACTAATGAATATGAACTGGACGGCATGATGATAAAATTCAATGGCGATGGAGAAGTAGAATGGGCAAAAACGATAGCTGGAAATGGTGCAGATATTATTGAATCAGTATCTCTAACAACAGATGGTGGTTATGTAATAGGTGGATATTCTCTATCAAAGAACATTGATGTAGGAAACAATATAACCTTAGCAAATAAAGGACTTACAAATGGAATGGTAGTAAAATATAATCAAGACGGAACTGCACAATGGGCTAAAGTAGTAAATGGAACTGGAAGTAATAATATAAAAACAGTTTCAGCAACAAAAGACGGAGGATGTGTAGCAGGAGGAAGTTTCAGTTCAAATAGCATAGACTTAGGAAATGGAACAACCTTAAATAACAATGGTGAAACTAATGCGGTATTAATAAAATTTAATTCAAATGGAGAAATAGAATTTGCTAAAGGAATAGGTGGAACAGCTAACGATTACATAGCCTCTGTATCCGGAACAAGCGATGGAGGATATATAATAGGAGGATGGATAACTTCTAGCTCTACAGAATTAGACACAGGAATAACATTAAGCAACAATGGTTCAAGTAATGGAATAATAGCTAAATATAATCAAGAAGGAAAAGTAGAATGGGCTAAGATAATAGGTGATGAGAAAAGTGAAAGTATAGAATCAGTAATAGAAACAACTAGCGGAGAATATGTAGCAATAGGAAGTTTTGAAACAAGTAATTTAGAGTTAGAAAATGACATAAGTATTTCATCTTTAAATGAAAAAAATGCTACAGGAATGATAATTAAATATAGTAAAACAGGAGAAACAATAAGTGCCAAAGCAATAGGCGGAACAGACAATGATTTTATATATTCTGTAGCAGAAACTATTGATGGAGCATATATAATAGGAGGAAAATTTAACTCAAGAAGTATAGACTTAGAAAACGGAATAAGTCTAATTAACAAAGGTCCTGAATACAGCTCAGATGCAATGGTTGTAAAATTAGAAAAAACTGAATTATCAAAACCAATAGTAATACAAACACAAGAAATTGGTGGAGCAAGTGATGATAGAATAAATTCAATTTCAGCAACAAAAGATGGAGGTTATGTAGTTGGAGGTTACTTCCAATCAAATAGCATAGATTTAGGAAATAATATAAGTTTAATTAATCAAGGTACTACATCATTAACAGATGGAATGATAGTAAAATATGGTAGCAGCGGAGAAGTTGAATGGGCTCACGAAATTGGTGGAGATGGCTATGATGAAGTACTTTCAGTATCAGCAACAAATGATGGAGGTTGCATAGTAGGTGGACATTTTCTTTCAGAGAGCATCAACTTAGGAAATGGTATTAGTTTAACAAATAAAAATAATTTCTACCCAGATGGAATGATAATAAAATATAATCAAGAAGGAAACGTAGAATGGGCTAAAGCGATAGGAGATAAGAACAGTGAATGTATAAATACAGTAGTTCAAAGCAGTGATGGCGGTTATATTGTAGGAGGATATTTTGATAGTAGCAGTATTGAGTTTGGAAACGGAATCAATATAACAAATAAAGGCGAAATCGACGGAATGGTAATAAAATACAACAAAAATGGAGAAGTAGAGTGGGCTAAAGAAATAGGTGGAGATAGCGAAGACTACATAAACTCAGTTGCAGAAAGCAATGATGGAGGATATGTAGTTGGAGGTTACTTTAAATCAAGTGCAATCGACTTAGGAAGTGGAGCAAATATATCAAATAATGGTGACCGTGACGGAATGATAATAAAATATAATCAAAATGGAAAAGTAGAATGGGCAAGAACAATAGGAGGAACAGACAACGATTACATAACATCAATTGCAAAATGTAGTGACGGTGGTTACATAGTAGGTGGAGTTGCAAGTAGCTATATTAATCTAGGAAACGAAGTAAGCATAGCTAATAATGGTGATGAAGATGGTATTATAATAAAATTCAACCAAAATGGAGAAGCACAATGGGCTAAAACAATAGGAGGAAGTTTAAGCGAAAGAATAAGATCTGTAGCAGAGTGCAGTGATGGTGGATATGTAGCAGGAGGAGCATTCGGTTCAAGCAGTATAGATTTAGAAAATGGAGTAAGCTTAACTAAGACAGGTTCAGATGCAGGAATGATAATAAAATATAGCCAAGCAGGTGAAACAGAGTGGGCAAAAAGCATAAGTGGTGATGGCACAGAAGGTATAAACTCTGTAGCAGAAACAGTTAGTCAAAACTATATCGGTGGTGGATTTTTCTATAGTGCTACACTTGAAAGTGATGGAAAAACATTAACTAATAAAGGCGCTGGAGATGGTATGGTAGTTAATATAAACTCTCAAAAAGGTGTACCAGTTATTGAAGAATTAGAAATTGAAAACAGTAGAAAAGAATTTAAGATTACAACAGATATAAACGAAATAGATAATGTAAAAGGTGGTTCTATTTCTGGAGAAGGTGAAGTGGCATATGAAAAAGTAAAATATGGTGATACTTCAAATAAAGAAATAAAAATGATACCAGACGAAAATTATGAACTTATCGCAATTACAGTAAATGGTGAAAGCTATCCATTTACTGTAGGAGAAGGCAAAACGTATACAATGCCAGCATTTTCAAATGTAACAGCTGATATTCATGTTGTTGCAACATATGCATTAATGGATAACAAAATTACAATTAATAAGGTAGATAAGGATACTAAAGAAAAATTAACAGGGGCAAGTTTTAAACTAGATCAAATTGAAGAAGCGGGTGTTGATACTCTATATCATACAACGGTTGAGACTAATGCAGAAGGCCAAGCCATAACTCAGATACCATTTGGAAAATATAGCATAACAGAGACTAAAGCACCAGACGGATATGTACTTAATGAAACACCAACAACAATTGAATTTAGAAGTACAGAAGGTGCTGTACATGAATTTACAATTGAAAATGAGAAGAAGTCTAAATTAATAGTTCATCACTACATAAAAGGAACAACAGATAAATTAGCAGAAGATGAGATTTATGAAGGAAAGGCAGATGAGAGATATACAACAAATCCTAAGCTAGATTTTGAAAGATATGAATTAGAGAAAAATGAAAATGATGAATATATACTTCCAGAAAACGCAACAGGAACATATAAAACAGGAACAACAGAAGTTACATATTATTATGTAGAAAAGAAAATACCATTAACAGTACACCATTACATAGAAGGAACAACAATGAAAGTTCCATTAAAATCCGGGGAAACGGCAGAGGATCAAGTAGATAGCAAAGAAGAAGGAGAAAAATATACAACATCACCAATTTCTAATGACGAATTAAGTGACGAGTATGAATTAGTAGAAATACCAAGCAATGCAAATGGTGAATATACTTGGAAAGAAGTAATTGTAACATATTATTATAGAAAGATTGTAAGAGAGGTTAACTTAGTAAAATATCAACAAGATGGAGTAACACCTCTTCCAGGAGCTAGATTTAAGATAGATAATCAGGTTTATGAAACCGATGAAAATGGTAAAATAAAAGTTTATTTAAATAGCGGAAAATATGAAATAACTGAAATTGAAGCACCAGAAGGATATAAATTACCAGAAAATCCAACTGTAGAAATTACAATAACAAGAGATATTCCAGAAACAATCAATGTAATTAATGAGAAGAAAAAAGGTACAGTAACAGTGCACCATTACATAGAAGGAACAACAACTAAAGTGCCGATGGCAGATGGAACATCAGCAGAAGATGAAATAAAAACAAGTAGTGTTGGTGATATATATGTAACATCAGCTAAACAAGGAATATCTGATTCATATAAAATAGTTAATGAACCAGAGAATAGTAGTGGAATTTATGTGGATGGCAATATTGAAGTTACATATTATTATGGATTAAAGAATTCAACTGTTAATATAAAATATTTAGAAAAAGGTACAAATATAGAATTAGCAGAATCTGATACAATTGAAGGAAAAATTAATGATGCATATACAACAGTAGCTAAAAATATAGATGGTTATAAAGTTGTAGGAAACACAGAGAATATAATAGGCAAATTTGAGGCTAATGGAATAACAGTTATATATTACTACTCATATAAAACCAAAGGAACAGTTCAATATATAGACAAGACAACAGGTAAAATAATAGAACAAGCAACAACAGAAGGACTTGAAGGAGATGATTTTGTAACAGAAAGCAAGGATTTTCCAAACTATGTACTAGTTGAAGAACCAGCTAAAAAGACACTTAAGATGACAAAAGACGAGCAAGTATTGAAATATTACTATATTCACATATCTGGTGGTGTAGTGGAGAAACATATAGATGTTATTTCAGGTCAAATATTGGCAAATGCAGTACATGAAGGAAATGAAGGCGATGAATATGATATATCATCAAGAACATTTGGTGGATATGATTTAGTTGAAAGTAGATTACCTACAAACTCAAAAGGAACAATGAAAGTGGATTCGATAGAAGTAATTTACTACTATATTTATAGAAGCAAAGTAACGACTGAATATATGGATAAAAACACAGGAAATAAGCTAGCAGATGCTGAAACACAAAATGGACATGAAGGTGACAATTATAAAACAGAAGAAAAGACATTTGATAATTATAAATTAGTTGAAGTGCCAGCAAATGCAAATGGAGTAATGACAAAGGATGATATTAAAGTTACATATTATTATGTACATATATCAAATGGTGTAATTGTAAATCATATTGATATTAAGTCAAACGAAAAATTATTAGACGAAAAAAAGATAGAAGGATATGAAGGTGACATATATGAAACACATGAAGAAAATATTCCAGAATATGATTTAGCTAAAGAAGAATATCCTGAAAATGCAAAAGGAACAATGACAATAGAAGAAACAAGTGTAACATATTATTATATTAGAAAGACTCAAGTTAATGTAAGATACGTTGACATTGAAACAGGAGAAGAAATTGAAAATTCAAGCAATATTCAAGGTCATCAAGATGATGAATATAAAACAGAGCCAAAAAGCATACAAGGATATGACTTAGCAGAAGAACCGGCAAATAAAACTGGAACAATGACAACAGATCCAATTGATGTAATTTATTATTATAAGAAAATTGCTAGAGTTTTAATAAATTATTATGATATGGATACAAAAGAAAAAATAGCTGACGAAATAGAAATTAAAGGTTATAAAAATGATGAATACACATCTGAAGAAAAAGACATCAAATACTATAAACTAGAAAAAGTACCAGAAAATAAAGATGGAAAAATGCAAGTTACTATTACAAAAGATGAAAATGGTAACAAGATTGTAGAAGATACAATACATGTAAATTACTATTATAAAAAGTTTGTATTCAATTTAAAAGTAAACAAGACAATTGCCAGTGTGATTGTAAACGGTCAAGAAACATCAATAAATGGAAAACTAGGAAAAGTGGAAGTACATAGAAAAGAATTAGCAACAGCTAATGTAAAAGTAGTTTATAAGATTAAAGTAACAAATGACAGTGAATTAATAGGTAAAGCCAATATTATTGAAAGTATACCAAGTGGAATGACAATGGTTGCTGAAAATAATGCAGGATGGACTATAAATCAAACGACAGCAAGTTTAGAAACAGATGATATTAAACCAGGAGAAAGCAGAGAATATCAAGTCGTGTTAGGATGGCAAAATAATGATAACAATGTTGGAACAAAAGAAAATGTTGCAAGTATTGTTACAGAAAACGAAGCAGGATTTGAAGAAAAAGATCTTAGCGATAACGAAAGTAAAGCTAGTGTAATTGTAGCTGTAGAAACTGGTGAAACAACACATATAGTTGTTGCAGTAGGATTTTTGATGATTATGATTGCAATAACAGCAGGAGTTTATAGAATTAAGAAAAACTAGTTGAAAAAGAATTAAATTTTAGCAAGGCAAAAGCGATACAAATACAGCAAGCGTACGATGGTACATTGAGGATGTTTGTATCGCTTTTAACACAGATAAAATAATATTGCAAAGAACACAATTTTGATAAGAATGTTTATATTATAAGGCAAATCGTGCTGAAATTCTGAAAGTATGCATAAAACTAGTTGAAAAAGAATTAAATTTTAGCAAGGCAAAAGAGATACAAATACCGCAAGCGTACGATGGTACGTTGAGGATAGTTGTATCTCTTTTAACGCAGATAAAATTATAATTATTTTTCAACGGATTCTAGACAACAGCAGCAACAGCCCCCGTAGCACACAACACAATAAACCCAGCCGTTGCAACACCCAAAGCCAAAGGCCAGAAAGCCTTCTTCAAAGGAATATCCAAGAAATTAGCAATAAGAGAACCAACCCAAGCACCAGTTGTAGGAATTGGAATTGCAACAAAAACAAACAAACCAAAAGCAACAGCAGATTGAAGTTTCGTATTTTCTTGAATCTTTCTAGTAGCCTTATCAGTAGCCCAGTCTATAATCTTCTTAAAGAACTTCCATCTACCAAAGAAATCAAATAATGGTCTAATATATTTTACAATAAAGAATATTGGAATAATATTTCCAATGAAACTACATAAATAAGCAACCCAATAATTCAATCCCATTACATATCCTAAAGGAATAGCACCTCTAATTTCAATAATTGGCAGCATACCTACAAAGACAGTTATTAAACATTTAGCAATAAAAGGAATGCCTTTTAAAGTCATAAAAAAAGATGTTAACATATAAACCTCCTAATTTAATTTTAAAGAATTTAAGATTTCAGTAACATATGATGATAAATCAATTTTATCTTTATTAATATTAAAATCAATAATAATAAACTTTGAATCTTTTAAAATCCAATATACATCCACATACATATTTTCTTTATAATGAAAATTATAGTTGTATGTTGGTAGCCCTTGAACCGTTAATTCAGTTATATCAGAAACTTGACTAATGTTAGGAAACTTTGAGATATAATCATTTTTATCATATTCAATAAATTTAGAAATATCTCTAACATTTGTTGCAGACGTTTCTGAAACATAAATGCTAGAACCTGTAGTCTGTGACTTTAATAATAGTAAGTAGGAATCATCCTCAATTACAGAAAACTCGTATTCTGAAGGAGCAGAAAGTGATATAGAAGAATCGCTACTTGAAAAACTAATAGGTTTTAGCTTATCTTTTTTTATCTTATTTAAAATAAAGAATAAAGAAATAGCTACAATTATCATAATTAATAAAATAACAATAAGTATAATATTTCTTTTATTTAGCCATTTTTCTTTTAAAACTAATATATCCATAAAACTCCTCAAAAATTTTCTTAATAATACTTGAAAAATTATAACTTAAGCAAACAAAAAAAACAAGTACCTATAAATAGGAAAAGGTGGAAAAAAGTACAATTGATTGATAAGAACAAATCTGCTAATATAAGTTTATAAGAGTGAACGGAAAGGAAGTATGAAGATGCAAAGTATAATAAAAAAGATAAAGCGAATGGATAAGAAAATAATAAAATTAATAGATATAGGTCAGTGGATATTTTTTTTAGTATGTCTATTAGGGGTAGCAGTATTATTTGTTCATTACAAATTATACATATCAGCTGAATTATATAAAATTGGAATACAAGTTTTTAAGATAGGGATAATAGGAGTTATTTCAGTAATAGTTTGTAGTTGCGGATTATGGATTGTGAAAGAAGAAATGCATAAATAAAATTAATAAAAAGAAATCATATATTTCATTTTTGAATTCCTTGCTAAAAGATTTTACCACCCACAAAACTTCGTTTAGCGGGTTAGGTAAAAACTTTCAAACTGCGCATCATTTAAAAATGAAATATATGATTCCTTATATAATAAAAAAAGATAGATTCGCTCTATCTTTTTTTTATTTCATTTCATTTAATTTTTTTGCTAAATTAGATTTTTTTCTTGAAGCTGTATTTTTCTTGATAACACCTTTTGTACAAGCTTGATCTATTTTTTTAACAGCAGCTTTGAAATTAGCTGTAGCTTCTTCTTTGTTTCCTGCTTCTACAGATGCTTCAAACTTTTTAACAGCTGTTCTGTATCCAGTTTTAATCATATTATTTTGTAAAGTTTTCTTTTCGATAACACTAACTCTTTTTATAGCTGATTTAATGTTTGGCATATCTATTTGCACCTCCTCTTAGCTAAATAAGTAAATTTTACTTTTAATATTCTAACACAAGAATATGCAAAACGCAAGTGCTTTTGTTAACTTTTTTGCAAAAGAGAGAATATATGGTAAAGAATAGAAAAATCATTATGTAAAAAAGTTGTAAAAAATATGTTAATAAACCTTGACTGCTTACGGAAATCTATGATATACTTATTAGGACAATTTTAATATATGAAGAAAGAGGAATTAAATTTCAGTGGCACTATTTTTTAAAGATGTTTTTTAGCAGGGAACATTTTTTGAAAATAACAACCTGTTGTTTAAGAGGGACTTTCTTAAGGATATATCACATACCTGCTTTAATTTTAAAAAAGTTTGTTTTAACCACAAACGGAAAATAGGGGTGATTTTTTTTGGTTAAAGTTAAAGATGTTAAGCACGAAAAATGTACAAGAAAAACCTTCTCTAAGATTGGCGATAGTATAGAGATCCCTAATCTTATAAAGGTTCAAAAAGATTCTTATGACTGGTTCGTAAAAGAAGGTTTAGGAGAAGTATTAAAAGATATTTCACCTATAATCGATTATTCAGGAAACTTAGTCTTAGAATTCTTCGATTACTACATGGAAGAAAAAACAAAATACACATTAGAAGAAGCAAAAGAAAGAGATGCGACATATTCAACAAGATTACATGTTAAAGTAAGACTTATAAACAGAGAAACAGGTGAAATTAAAGAACAAGAAATTTACTTAGGTGATTTCCCACTTATGACAGACAGTGCAACATTCGTTATCAATGGTGCAGAGAGAGTTGTAGTAAGTCAGTTAGTTCGTTCACCAGGATGCTATTATGATTCAGCATATGACAAAACAGGTAAAAAAATCTATACATCAACAGTTATGCCAATAAGAGGTGCATGGCTAGAATATGAAACAGATAGCAATGATGTATTCTGGGTAAGAATTGATAGAACAAGAAAATTACCAGTAACATCATTATTAAGAGCAATTGGTTTATTAACAGATGATCAAATGATAGACTTCTTTGGAGAAGAAGATAAGTTAATAGCAACAATTGCAAAAGACCCAATAAAAACACAAGAAGATGCTTTAATAGAAATATACAAAAAACTAAGACCAGGAGAATTGCCAACAGTTGATGCTGCAAGAAACTTATTTAATGGATTATTCTTTGACGATAGAAGATATGACTTAGCTAGAGTTGGTAGATACAAATATAATAAGAAATTAAATCTAGCATCAAGAATTACAAACATGGTTGCATATGAAGATGTAATCAATCCAGAAACAGGAGAACTTTTTGTAGGTAAAGACGAAGTTATAACAAAAGAAGTTGCTACAGAAATTCAAAATTCAGGAATAAACGTTGTAGATGTTAAATATGAAGATAAAAAAGTTAGAATCATAGGAAACGGAACAGTTGATATCAAAGCTTATGTTAGCGAAGATGTTTTAAAGAATGTAAAAGCAAAACAAATCAAAGAACTTGTTAATTACGAAGTGTTAAAAAATATATTAGAAAACACTGACGAAAAAGATTTAGCAAAAGTAATTGAGGACAGAATTGATGAATTAGTTCCAAAACATGTTACAACTGAAGATATATTAGGATCAATTAGTTATTTATTTAACCTAGATCATGGAATCGGAAAAATAGATGATATCGACCACTTAGGAAACAGACGTATAAGATGTGTTGGTGAATTATTACAAAATCAATTTAGAATTGGTTTAACAAGACTTGAAAGAGTTGTTCGTGAGAGAATGACAATCCAAGACTTAGATGTAGTAACACCACAAACATTAATTAATACAAAACCAATAACATCATCAATAAGAGAATTCTTTGGAAGCTCTCAATTATCTCAATTCATGGATCAATCAAACCCATTGTCTGAATTAACTCATAAGAGAAGAATTTCAGCATTAGGACCTGGTGGATTATCAAGAGATAGAGCCGGATTCGAAGTTCGTGATGTTCACTATACTCATTATGGTAGATTATGTCCAATAGAGTCTCCAGAAGGACCAAACATAGGACTTATTTCTGCATTAACAACATTTGCTATTATCAATGAATATGGATTTGTTGAAACTCCATACAGAAAAGTTGATAAAGAAACAGGAAAAGTAACAGATGAAGTTGAATACATGACAGCTGATACAGAAGATGCATACATAATAGCTCAAGCTTCTGAACCACTAGATGAAGAAGGAAGATTCGTAAATGATAGAATCAGAGTTAGATACTTAAATGAAATCATTGAAGTTGAAAAAGAAAAAGTTGATTATGTTGATGTATCTCCAAAACAATTAGTTTCAGTTGCTGCAGCAATGATACCTTTCTTAGAGCATGATGATGCTAACCGTGCCTTGATGGGTGCAAACATGCAACGTCAGGCTGTACCTCTTATGATTACAGATTCACCTATAGTTGGAACTGGAATCGAATATAGAGCTGCAAAAGATTCAGGAGTTGTTGTAATTGCTGATGAAGATGGAGAAGTAACAAGAGTTGTTGCTGATGAAATCACAATTAAAAATAACAAAGGTGAAGAAAAGAAATATCACCTACGTAAATTCAAGAGAACAAATGGTGCTACATGTATAAACCAAAGACCAATTGTAAAGAAAGGTGAAATGGTAAAAAGAGGAGACATCATAGCCGATGGACCTGCTACAGATAAAGGTGAGATGGCTCTTGGTAAAAACTTACTTATCGCATTTACAACTTGGGAAGGTTATAACTACGAGGATGCTATTTTGTTAAATGAAAGATTAGTTAAAGAAGATGTATTAACATCTATCCATATAGAAGATTACGACTGCGAATGTCGTGATACAAAATTAGGACCAGAAGAAATCACAAGAGACATACCAAATGTTGGTGAAGATAGCTTAAAAGACCTTGATGAAGATGGTATCATCAGAGTTGGTGCTGAAGTAAGACCAGGAGATATCCTAGTTGGAAAAGTTACTCCAAAAGGAGAAACAGAGCTAACAGCAGAAGAAAGATTATTAAGAGCTATATTTGGTGAAAAGGCTAGAGAAGTAAGAGATACATCTCTACGTGTACCTCATGGAGAGGCTGGAACAATAGTTGATGTTAAAGTATTCACTAGAGACAATTCAGATGAATTAGGACCTGGTGTAAACAAAGTAATAAGAGTTTACATAGCTCAAAAGAGAAAAATATCTGTTGGTGATAAAATGGCTGGACGTCACGGAAACAAAGGTGTTATCTCAAGAATATTACCAGAAGAAGATATGCCATTCATGCCAGATGGAACTCCAGTTGATGTTGTATTAAACCCATTAGGTGTACCTTCTCGTATGAACTTAGGACAGGTGCTTGAAGTTCACTTAGGAGCTGCAGCTAGATTACTAAATTGGAAAGTTGCAACACCAGTATTTGACGGTGCATCAGAAGAAGATATTGAAGAATGTTTAAAAATGGCTGGATTAGAGTCAAACGGAAAAACAGTTTTATATGATGGAAGAACTGGTGAACCATTTGATAAGCCAATCACAGTTGGTGTAATGTACATGTTAAAACTTCACCACTTAGTTGATGATAAAATACATGCTCGTTCAACTGGACCATACTCACTAGTTACACAACAACCACTTGGTGGTAAAGCTCAATTCGGTGGACAGAGATTTGGTGAAATGGAAGTTTGGGCACTTGAAGCTTATGGTGCTGCTTATACACTACAAGAAATCTTAACAGTAAAATCTGATGATGTTGTAGGTAGAGTAAAAACTTATGAAGCTATTGTAAAAGGTGAAAACATTCCAGAACCAGGAATACCAGAATCATTCAAAGTTTTAGTAAAAGAGCTTCAATCATTAGGATTAGATGTAAGACTATATTCTGATGATAATGAAGAACTAGAATTAAAAGAACATGTTGATGAAGGAATAGAGCTTACAGAAGAACAAGGTAGACAAATGATGGAACAAGAAATGTTAGATGAACAAAATTTAACAGAAGTTCCGGAAGAAGAAATAGACAGCGATTTAGATGATGATGTTGACATGGATAATTTAGAAACAGATGGATTATTTGATACATTATTAGAAGATGATGATTTAGATCCAAATGCTCTATTAGGAGATGTTGACACAGACGAATAATATAAAATAAAGGTTGTATAAGAAGGGCGATAACAATATCGCCCAGGCAACCACCAACAAGATAAATAATTGAATATTATTCAAAAGCTTATAAAATTAGCAAATTAGATTGTACAGCTGTGTATGATTTTATTAAGTAAATGGATAGCAAAAATAAATTAAGGGGGCTACCAAAAAAAGTATGGAAGAATTGGAGAAGTTTAACAAAATTAAAATCGGCTTAGCATCAGATGAGAAAATAAGAGAATGGTCTCATGGTGAAGTTAAAAAGCCAGAAACAATAAACTATAGAACTTTAAAACCAGAAAAAGATGGACTTTTTTGTGAAAAAATATTTGGACCAACAAAAGACTGGGAATGTCATTGTGGTAAATATAAAAGAGTAAGATATAAAGGTATTGTCTGCGATAGATGCGGTGTTGAAGTAACTAAAGCAAAAGTAAGACGTGAAAGAATGGGACACATCGAACTTGCTGCACCAGTTGCTCATATTTGGTACTTCAAAGGAATACCAAGTAGAATTGCATTATTATTAGATATCTCACCAAGAGAATTAGAGAAAGTTATTTATTTTGCATCATATATAGTTACAGATAAAGGAACATCTGGATTATTAAAATGCCAAATAATAAATGAAAAAGAATATCATGATGCAGTAGAAAAATATGGTAGAGGATCATTCAAAGCTGAAATGGGAGCTGAAGCCATAAGAAAATTACTAGCAGAATTAGATATTGAAAAATTATCAGAAAAACTTAAAAAAGAATTAGTAAAAGCTTCTGAGCAAAAGAAAGCTAAAATAGCAAAAAGATTGGATACAGTAGAAAGCTTTAGATTATCTGGAAACAAACCAGAATGGATGATTATGAATGTCGTTCCTGTACTTCCACCTGAATTAAGACCTATGGTTCAATTAGATGGTGGTAGATTTGCTACATCAGACTTAAACGATTTATATAGAAGAGTAATAAACAGAAATAACAGATTAAAAAGATTATTAGAATTAGGTGCTCCAGAAATAATTGTAAGAAACGAAAAGAGAATGTTACAAGAATCTGTAGATGCCTTAATAGATAACGGAAGACGTGGAAGACCAGTAACAGGTGCTGGAAACAGACCATTAAAATCTATTTCAGACATGTTAAAAGGTAAACAAGGTAGATTCCGTCAAAACTTGTTAGGAAAGAGAGTTGACTATTCTGGACGTTCAGTTATCGTTGTTGGACCAGAATTGAAAATCTATCAATGCGGACTTCCTAAAGAAATGGCAATTGAATTATTCAAACCATTCGTTATGAAAGAATTGGTCGGAAGAGGAATTGCACACAACATTAAAAATGCAAAGAGAATGGTTGAAAAATTAAGACCAGAAGTTTGGGATATATTAGAGTATGTTATAAAAGATCACCCAGTATTATTAAACCGTGCTCCAACACTACACAGACTTGGTATTCAAGCATTCGAACCAGTACTAGTTGAAGGTAGAGCTATTAAGCTACACCCATTAGTATGTACAGCTTTCAACGCTGACTTCGATGGTGACCAGATGGCCGTTCACGTACCATTAACACCAGAAGCACAAGCAGAAGCTAGATACTTAATGCTTTCAGTAAACAATCTATTAAAACCACAAGATGGTAAACCAGTTACAGTACCTACACAGGATATGATTCTTGGTGCATACTACTTAACAGTTCAAATTGATGGTGAAAAAGGTGAAGGAATGTACTTCTCTGATAAAGATGAAGCTTTAATGGCTTATCAAAACGGAGATGTTGGATTACACTGCAAAGTTAAAGTAAGAATGAGCAAAGAAATAGATGGAGAAATCAAAACAAAGACAATAGATGCAACAGTTGGTAGACTTATCTATAATGAAGGAATTCCTCAAGATTTAGGATTTGTAGATAGATCAGATCCAGAAAAAGCATTTGATCTTGAAATTGACTTCCCAGTAATCAAGAAAAACTTAGGAACAATCATTGCAAAATGTATAAATGTTCATGGTTTATCAAAATCAGCTGAAGTTCTAGATTATATTAAAGCAACTGGTTACAAATACTCAACAAAAGGTGCTATCACAGTGTCTGTTGCTGACGTTGCCGTACCAGAAGCTAAGAAAGAAATATTAGCAAAAGCTGATCAAGATGTAGAAAATATAAGAAAACAATTTAAACGTGGTTTGATAACAAACGAAGAAAGATACGACGCTGTTATCAAAGTTTGGGAAAAAGCAACTAAAGACGTTACAGAAGCTATGAAAGATAACTTCGATGATTTGAACCCAATTTACATGATGGCACAATCAGGAGCCAGAGGTAACATGAACCAGTTAAGACAAATTGCTGGTATGCGTGGACTTATGGCAGATACATCAGGTAAAGCCGTTGAAATCCCTATTAAATCTTGCTTCCGTGAAGGCCTAGATGCATTAGAGTACTTCATTTCATCACACGGTGCTAGAAAAGGTCTTGCTGATACAGCCTTAAGAACAGCCGATTCTGGATACCTAACAAGAAGACTTGTTGATGTTTCACAAGACTTAATCATCAGAGAAGACGATTGTGGAACTCATGATGGAATAGAAGTTGAAGAAATTAGAGATGGAAACCAAGTACTAGAAAAACTAGATGAAAGACTAGTTGGTAGATATTTAGTTGAAGACTTATATGATCCAGAAACAAAAGAATTATTATGTGATACTAACACAATGATTTCAGATGATTTAGCTAAGAAGATAATGAATAGCGGAATCAAGAAAGTAAAAGTTAGATCAATTCTTGGATGTAGAAGTAAATATGGAGCTTGTAGCAAGTGCTATGGTATGGGACTAGCAACAAGACAAAGAGTTGCAATAGGAGAATCTGTTGGAATCATAGCTGCACAATCAATTGGTGAGCCTGGTACACAGCTTACAATGAGAACATTCCATACTGGTGGTGTAGCTGGAGGAGATATTACACAAGGTCTTCCTAGAGTTGAAGAGTTATTTGAAGCTAGAAACCCTAAAGGTTTAGCTACAATAACTGAAATAGATGGTAAAGTTACAATAAATGATGACAAGAAGAGAAAAGAAGTAACAGTAGTTGGAAAAGATGATGCTAAGACATACGTAATTCCATTTGGTTCAAAACTAAAAGTTAAAGAGGGCGATGAAATAAAAGCCGGAGCTCCATTAACAGAAGGAAGTATTAATCCAAATGATATACTTGCAATTAACGGCCCAGAAGGTGTTTACAACTACATCATTTCTGAAGTTCAAAAAGTTTATAGAAACCAAGGTGTTGATATCAACGATAAACACATCGAAGTTATAACAAAACAAATGCTTAATAAAGTAAGAGTTGAAGATGCTGGAGAAACAGGATTATTTACAGCTTCATTAATGGATATGTATGAATTCGAAGAAGCAAACGAAAAAGCTATAGCAGAAGGAAAGAAACCAGCAAAAGGAAGAAGAGTATTACTTGGAATCACAAAAGCATCTCTTGCTACAGATAGTTTCTTATCAGCTGCATCATTCCAAGAGACAACTAAAGTATTAACAGAAGCAGCAATCAAAGGTAAGACAGATGAATTGTTAGGATTAAAAGAAAATGTTATCATCGGTAAATTAATCCCAGCTGGAACTGGTTTAAAGAAATACAAAAACTTAAAAATTAATACAGACTTTATTAAAAAAGAAGAACCAGAGCCAGTTGATTTAGACAAAGCAGATGCAATCGACGAAATAGCTAAACAACAAGAAAATGATGATGAAGAATAATAAATAAAAAATTGCTATACATTTTGTATAGCAATTTTTTTGCGACTAAAACAATAAAAATTTTCAAAAACTTGTACTAAAATAAAATAAATGATAAAATTTTTATGAATTATTTTATAAAAGAAAGTGTGGTGAAAAAAGTGGAAGAAAAAAACACGAAAAAGAATAATGGAGTATTGATAGTTCTTTTAGTACTTGCATTAATTATAATAGCAGTTATGGGATTTTTTACATACAAATTTTACAATGAAAAAACAAAGGAAACAGAAAAATCAACGGAATTACAAGCAACAGTAAATACTTTGAATGAAACAGTAACTGATTTGCAAGAAAAAATGAATACAATATCAGACACTATAGGTTCAAGAGATTCAGAAAACACAACAACTGAAAATACAACAAGCAACAAAGATAAAAATCAAACATTATCAAATACTGAAATAAAAAAAGCAATACAAGCTTGTTTAGATCTAGAATCAGCAAAATCAAATGGTCCAGGAATGAATTTAGAAACTTTAGGATTCTATAAAGATGGAACTGAATATGAACAAGAACAAGCAGCACAAAAAAGCGGATTCAAAAAAACTACAATAAAATATAATGAATTCAAAAACAAAATGATTGAATATATGACAGAAGAATGTTATGAAAAACAATGGGGCGATATTTACAGCAATGAAAATGGTTATTTGTGTTACGATAACATAGGTGAAACAGGCATAAAATATGAAGTAAACTCTATAGAAAAAACAACTGATGGTTATAAAGCAAATGTAACTGCATCATCAGAAGGACCTGATATCAAAAAAGAAGTAAACTTCAAAATCAATGATAAGGGTCAAATAGAATCTTATGAAATAAAATAACAATAAACAACCTACTAGCAAAAAGCTGGTAGGTTATTTTATGCGAAAAACATTGATAAAAGTAAGAAAAAAAGGTATAATAAAAACTCGGAATATAAGAAAGAGGGATTATATAATATGGAAAGTAGAGATAAAATTAAAAAATTCTTAGCATATGATGGTAAAGTTGCAATAACAGTAGCAGAAACTACTCAAATAGTTGAAAAAGCAAGAGAAATACATGATTTAACTCCAACAACAACAGCAGCATTAGGTAGACTATTAACAGCAGTTACGTTAATGGGAGTAGATTTAAAAAATGACCAAGACAGCATAAGTGCTCAAATCAAAGGCGATGGACCAATTGGTACAATGATAGCCGTAACAGATAAAACACCAAAAGTAAGAGCATATATACAAAATCCACATGTAGAACTACCATTAAATGATAAAGGAAAAATAGATGTAGGCGGTGCAGTTGGAAAAGCAGGTTACTTAAATATAATAAAAGACATAGGATTAAAAGAACCATATATTGGAATCGTGCCACTAACAAGCGGAGAAATTGCAGAAGATTTCGCAAGATATTTTGTGGAGTCTGAACAGAAAGAATCAGCAATTTCATTAGGAGTTTTGGTGGATAAAGACGGTGTAAAGAAGTCAGGAGGATACCGAATAGCTTTAATGCCAGACGTTACAGACGAAATTGTAACAAAACTTGAAGAAAACATACAAAAAGTGCCTTCAATAAGTAAAATTTTATCAGAAAACAAGAAATTAGAGGAAATTGCTATAATAATAACAGGTGATTCTGAGATAAAAGAAATAGAGGAAAATACAGCTTTAAAATACGAGTGCAATTGTAGCTTCGAAAAATTTGAAAAAGGGCTTATATCTCTAGGGAAAAAAGAGTTACAAGACTTAATAAAAAGTGAAGAAAATGTGGAAACCGTATGCCATTTTTGCAATAAAAAATACATCTTTGACAAGAAAAAAATGCAAGAAATTATAGACAAAATGCAAGATCATGCAGAATGTTACTAAAATGAAAATTTTTTGTAATTGACTTATATTAAATTCAAAACTATAATGATTTCACTTTAAACACAAAGGGGTAAAAAAGTGGAAGAATTAAAAAATAATGAAAAAATTGAAGAGAAAATCATGGAGAATGAAATCATAAAAAAAGAAACAAAAATAAATGTGAAAGAAGAATTAGAAAAAATTAATAGCAAAACAATATTCGAATTCAAAAAAACATTAGATAATTTTGAAATTGAAAATGTAAAATCTTATATAATTAAAGATGAAGAAAAAACAGTTAGCATTCTTTTTTATGATAATGATTTTTTTGCAATAGATAGAGTTAATTTTAAAGATGGATTTGAGTATGACAAGGATAAAGATAATTTAGTAATATCTGAGAATTTGAATTATAAAATAAAAAAGATACCTAATGTAGCTAAAACAAGAAAGATCCTACATATAGAAGATATAGAAACAAGAATTTATGATGTTTGTGAATATATAATTCTTTTGAAAAAAGATACATTAAAGGTATTAAAGGTTAATGGACAAGATGATATTGAAGAAGTGAAATATCAAAGATATAAAATTGATTATTCTAAGATTGAAGAAAATGTTGAAAATTACGAAATAGAAGAAATAGAAAAAATAAAAGAAGAAAAAAGTATTAAAAACAGATTAAAGCAATTTACAGAAAAAGCAAAATATATAATTATAGAACCATTTAGAATACTAAGAGATAAATTAATGAGAACAAATCAGATAAAAATGTTATCGGACGGAAAGCATAGTATTTTTGATAAAGAAGATTAAGATAAACAAGGAACGGACTTTTGTTTAAAACAAATGAACAAAAAGTCCGTTCCTTTATGTGTTTTGCGCTTTGACGTATTGATTTTTTGCTAATATAGTTATATAATATGGAATATTTGAAAGGAGATGGGATGTATGCAAATAGAAGATAAAGATGTATTACACATAGCTAAATTAGCTCGTTTAAAATTAGCTGATAATGAGCTAGAAAACTACAAGAAAAATTTACAAGAAATATTAGATTTTGCAGATACTATAAACCATGTAAATACAGATGATATCGGAGAGACAATAGGCATTAATGAAAACTATAATGTATTCAGAAAAGATGAGATAAAGCAAGAGAGTAATAAAGATGAATTATTATCAAATGCACCAAGTCAAGATGAAGGAATGTTCAGAATACCAAAGGTTATAAATTAAAAAATCCAAGCGAAAGGAGAAAGTCAAAATGGAAATCTATGAACTTACAGTACATGAGTTATTAGAAAAATTAGAGAAAAAAGAGATTACTTCTCAAGAGATAGTTGAGAGTTATTTAAAGAGAATAGATGAAAAAGAAAATGATGTACAAGCTTTTGTTACAAAAGCAGGAGAGAAAACTTTAGAAGAAGCTAAAAAAATAGATGAAAAAAGAAAAGCAGTAGAAAAACTTCCAAAGTTTGCAGGAATTCCAATAGGAATAAAAGACAATATGTGCACAAAAGGTGAAAAAACAACATGTAGTTCAAAAATGCTAGAAAATTTTGTATCACCATATGATGCAACAGTTATAAAAAAATTAAAAGCTGAAGAAATGATTTCTTTAGGAAAATTAAATATGGACGAATTTGCAATGGGAGGTTCAACAGAGTATTCATACTTCCATCCAACACACAATCCATGGAATTTAAGCAAAGTACCAGGAGGATCTTCAGGAGGAAGTGCAGCAGCAGTTGCAGCAAATTTAGTACCATGGGCACTTGGAAGTGATACTGGTGGATCAATTCGTCAGCCATCTTCTCTTTGCGGTGTTGTTGGATTAAAACCTACATATGGATTAGTTTCAAGATATGGATTAGTTGCATTTGCATCATCACTAGATCAAATAGGACCAATAACAAAAGACGTTGAAGATAGTGCAATGTTATTAAACATAATAGCAGGTCATGATGAAAAAGATACAACATCTGTAGATAGAGAGAAAAAAGATTACACAAAGAGTTTGGTAAAAGATGTTAAAGGATTAAAAATCGGATTACCAAAAGAATTCATAGGCGAAGGAATAAATGAAGAAGTAAAACAAGCTATCTTAGAAACAGCTAAAAAATATGAAGAATTAGGAGCAACAGTTGAAGAATGTAGTTTAGATATTGGAAAAGAAGCTTTAGCAGTTTACTATATTATTGCTTGCGCAGAAGCAAGTTCAAATTTAGGTAGATTCGATGGAATTAGATATGGATATAGATCAGAAAAATTCGATAATTTAAGAGAAATATACATAAACTCAAGAACAGAAGGATTCGGACCGGAAGTAAAAAGAAGAATTATATTAGGAACATACGTATTATCATCAGGATACTATGATGCGTATTATAAAAAAGCTCAAAAAGTTAGAACAGTAATAAGAAACGAATATCAAAAATTATTTGAAAAATATGATTTAATCCTAACACCAACATCACCAACAGTAGCATTTGGAATAGGTGAAAAATCTAATAACCCACTTGAAATGTACTTAGCAGATATATGTACTGTACCAGTTAATATTGCTGGATTACCAGGAATGAGCTTACCAGTATCTTTAGATAAACAAGGAATGCCAATAGGAGTTCAGCTTATTGGAAAACATTTTGATGAAGAAACAATATTCAGAGCAGCATATACATTAGAACAAGAAGTTAAATTTAGAGAAAAATATAAACCAGAATTTAAAAAATAAAATCGCTAATCTATAAAATAAAGGAGGAAATGAAGATGTCACTAGAAGATTACGAGGTAGTAATAGGACTAGAAGTACACTGTGAACTATCAACAAAAACAAAAATATTTTGTTCATGTCCTACAGAATTTGGTGGAGAGCCAAATACACATTGCTGTCCAATATGTATGGCAATGCCAGGGACATTACCAGTGTTAAATGAAAAAGTCGTAGAATATGCTGTAAAAGCAGGTCTTGCAACAAATTGTACTATATCAAAAAATAGTAAAAATGATAGAAAAAATTATTTTTATCCTGATTTACCAAAAGCATATCAGATATCACAATATGATATGCCATTATGCCAAAATGGACATGTTGATATAGAAGATGCAAATGGAGAAAAGAAGACTATAAGAATCTTAAGAATTCATATAGAAGAAGATGCAGGAAAATTAAACCATGACGAATATGGAAGAGGAAGCTTTGTAGATTTAAACAGAGCTGGAGTACCACTAATAGAAGTAGTTTCAGAGCCAGACTTGAGAAGTGCTGAAGAAGCTGAAAATTACTTAAGAAAATTGAAATCAATATTTGAATATATCCAAATATCAGACTGTAAAATGCAAGAAGGTTCACTAAGAGCCGACGTTAACGTTTCAGTTAGGAAAAAAGGTGCAACAGAATTTGGAACAAGAACAGAAATGAAAAACATGAACTCATTCAGATCAATTGTTAGAGCTATCAACTATGAAGCTGAAAGACAGGTAGAAGTAATAGAAAATGGCGGAACAATTACTCAGGAAACATTAAGATGGGATGATGTATCTGGAAAAACATTCCCAATGAGAGATAAAGAGGATGCACAAGATTATAGATATTTCCCAGATCCAGATTTAGTTGCAATAAAATTATCTGATGAATACATTGAAAACATCAGAAAGAACCTACCAGAGTTACCAGAAGTTAAGAAAGAAAGATATATCAATGATTTTGAACTATCTGAAAAGGCTGCAAACTTTGTAACTTCTTCAAAATATTACTCAGATATATTTGATGAAGCAACTGAAAAGTCTAAAAATCCAAAAGCAGTAAGCAACTGGTTAATGTCAGATATAGCAAGAATCTTAAATGAAAAAGAAGAAGAGGCTGATAAGATTCCATTCACAGGAAAAGAATTAGGAGAATTAGTAGAATTAATCGATAAAGGAACAATAAGCAATAACATAGGAAAGAAAGTCCTTGATGAACTATTTGAAAATCCAAAAGCTCCAAGTGAAATAATAAAAGAAAAAGGATGGATTCAAATTTCTGATGAAGGAGCAATAAAAGAAGTAGTACAAAAAGTTTTAGAAAACAATCCTCAATCAGTAGCTGACTACAAAGCAGGAAAAGATAGAGCATTAGGATTTTTAGTAGGACAAGCAATGAAAGCCACAAAAGGAAAAGCAAATCCACAAATGCTTAACAAAATGTTTATAGAAGAGTTGAAGAAATAATAAAAAAGAGCCGAAAATATTAAATTTTCGGCTCTTTTTGTTTATCCTTTATTAAGTATATAAAAAAATATATATTGATTTTTGATTCCTTGCTAAAATATTTTCCCACCTACTAAACTTCGTTTAGTAGGTTAGGGAAAAACTTTCAAACTGCGCGTCATTCAAAAATCAATATAATATTTTTTTTAATATTTTTTAATATAATTAAAAAGAAACTTTAACATTATTTTTTACAGCTTCATCTTCAACTTTAAATAATTCAGATTGTTTAAAATTGAACATACTAGCAATTATATTATTTGGAAAAATTTCTAGTTTTGTATTATATGCTGTAACAATATTGTTGTATGAAGCACGTGAAGAAGAAATTTGGTTCTCTGTATTAGAAAGTTCTTCCTGCAAACTTAAAAAGTTTGTATTTGCTTTTAAATCTGGATATTGCTCAGCAACTACTTTAATTGAATTTAAAGCAGAAGATAATTCTTTTTCAAGCTTTGCTTTTTCTTGAATTGTTGAAGCACTAGCCCAAGAAGTACGAAGTTCAGTAACTTTAGTTAAAACACTTTCCTCATGTTTCATATATCCTTTAACTGTTTCGACAAGGTTCGGAATTAAATCAAATCTTCTTTGTAATTCAACATCTATTTTTGACCAAGCATTTTCAACTTGATTTCTTGAAGAGATAAGTCCATTATAAACAGACATTATAAAAATAGCGATGAACACAATAAGAGCAATGATAATAATTAATGCTACCATAATTGTCCCTCCTTATATTAACTTATAAATGGATGATAGCATATGGAAGCAAAAAAAACAAGAAAATAAATATAAAAAGTAATAAAAATAAATTAGAAACATATATTATTATATATACGTTTTTTGATGTAAAATTGGAAAAGCTTACGGGTACTTGCTTTCAAGAAATATGCAAAAGTTGACAAATGTGACTAAAAGGAGTATAATCTAATTGTTATTTCTAAAGGGAGGAATATATGAAAACAGAAGAAACTTTATCCAAAGGGATAATTAAAAGGATTGTTTTTATAGCATTAGTTCTAGTGATATTACTAGGAATAGGAGTTTTAGCAGGAACACAATCAGTTAATAGTGTAACGATAAAATTCTCAGATAATACAGAATTAACAGTAATAACATCAAAAACAAATGTAAATGATATTCTAAAAGAAAATAACATTTACATTTCAGAAGAAGAAATAGTTACACCAAGTTTTGAAGAAAACATTGATTCAAACAAAACTATTACAATAGCAAGAAAAGGAACAAATAATGTTCAAGAAGTAACAGAAGAAAAAGAAACAGAAACAACTTCATCAGAAGTAGTTGAAAGTAGTGAAATCCTAAATTCAGATAATGGAACAATTGTTGAAAAAATTGTAAAGGAAACTGTTGAGATACCATTTGAAACAATAACAAAAGAAGTATCATCATCAGCACAAGGAGAAAAAGTTGACAAGGTTCTTCAAGAAGGTCAAAACGGAATAAAAGAAATAACATATAAAATAAAATATCAAAACGACGTTGAGATTGAAAGAACACAAATATCAGAACAAGTGGTTCAAGAACCAGTTGATAAAATTGTTCAAGTATCTGTTCAGGTAAGTAACAGATCTACAATGGCAAGTAGAAATTTAGGAGCATCATCAGCTAGTGCTGCAGAAGCTCAAGCATATGCAAGACAAAGATGTACAGCATATGGATGGAGTGAAAATGATTATTATAATTTAGTCGCATTATGGAACAAAGAAAGTCATTGGAATATGTATGCTCAAAATAGATATTCTGGTGCATATGGTATACCACAAGCATTACCAGGAAGCAAAATGGCAAGTGCAGGAAGCGATTACTTAACAAATTATCAAACTCAAGTAAATTGGGGACTAAGCTACATTAAAGGAAGATATGGAAACCCAACAGTTGCATTATATCATTCACAAGCAACAGGTTGGTATTAATACAAAAATAAAAACGAAGAAGCTAAATTTAAATTTTAGCTTCTTTTTTTTTCGTAAAATGGCAAGATAATATATTGACATGAATTTGAAAAATATATAAGATATAATAAAAGGTAATAGGTGGTTGAAAATGAATAAAAATGAAAATGGTATAACATTAATAATGTTAACGACAACGATAGTTGTTATGCTTATAATTGCAGTAACATTAATATATTATTCAGTAGGAGATAGTTCTTTAATAAAAAATGCACAAGATACAAAATTTAAAGAAACAATGTCAGATTTAAAAACGAAAGTTGAGGAAAAAATTGTAATAAAACAAGAATTAGCAGGTAATAAAAATGTAACATTATCAGAAAGTGAACAAAGTGAAATTCTTGGAGAATATTATCCTGATAAATTGATTGTAAAAAATCAAAAAATATGTTATAAAAAAGGAAGTAATTTTTCAAAATCAGAGAAAGAAATATTATCAAGTATAGGTTTTGAAGAAATAGATGACTAGATATTTATATTAGAAAAGGAGAAGTATAAGATGAAAAAAGTTAGAGGATTCGAAGTAGCAAAAGGATTTGAAGATAAAAATATAAACTTACCAATTAGAAAAACAAAAAAATCAGCAGGATATGATATGGAAGCAGCAGAAGATTGTGTAATTCCTGCATATAAATTTGGTCAAAAACCAACTTTAGTAAAAACAGGGCTTAAAGCATACATGCCAGATGATGAATATTTAATGCTATGCAATAGAAGTTCAAACCCAGGAAAAAAAGGTTTAATATTAGCAAATAGTGTAGGAATTGTTGATAGCGATTACTATGGAAATCCAGATAATGATGGAGCAATTATGTTCGCATTTTTCAATTTCTTTGAACATGATTTAGAAATAAAAAAAGGTGACGTATTAGGACAAGGAATATTCCTAAAATATTATACAGTAGATGATGATAACGCAGAAGGAGAAAGAGTAGGTGGATTTGGATCTACAAATAAATAAAAATTTAAAATAGTAACAACAAAAATTGTTACTATTTTTTTGCCTAAAAATATGTAAGAAAACTAAATATAAAACTATACAATAACCAAATTAAAAAATCAATAGTTAATAAACATAATTATAAAAAATAAAAATTTTTATTTTGACTTTTGGAAGATTTTGTTGTATAATAAATATGTGCTAAAAATAAAATTTACCTGAAAGGAGTGAGTCTTACATGTTTAATGTAGGTGACAAAGTAGTTTATCCAATGCATGGCGCTGGAGTAATAGAATCAATTGAGGAGAAAGCAATTCTTGATGAAAAGCAATCTTATTATATTATAAAAATGCCAGGTGAGGTAAAGGTTATGGTTCCTACTGCAAAAGCAGAGGAGATTGGAGTTAGAAATATCATAGACAAAGCATCTGCAGAGAAAGTTATTAAAGTTTTGGAACAAGAGAGCACAGAAATGTCTATGAATTGGAACAAAAGATATAGAGACAATATGGAAAAAATGAAAACAGGAAACATTTATGAAGTTGCAGACATTGTTAGAAATTTAAGTTTTAAACAAAAAGAAAAAGGTTTGTCTACTGGTGAAAAGAAAATGCTTTTAAATGCTAAACAAATTCTAGTTAGCGAATTAGTTTTAGCAGAACAAAAAGATTTAAATGAAATAGAATCAATAGTAGAAAATAAAATAAATGCTTCTTATGAAGTACATTTAGCATCTTTGGAACAACATACAGGAGAAGAAAGTGTTGTTAAAAAATTTATACCTTTAAATTAATTTAACTCGGAATTAGATAAGATAAAATAGAAAAGAAGTGGAAACACCTCTTTTTTCTATTATTAAGAAGAATATAAAAAAATATAATAAAAATGGATTACAATTAAATTACATATATATACAAAGAATTTAGTAGGTGATATAATAAAAAAAGATAGGAGGGCAAGATAGTTGTGAATCAGATTTTAATAACAGAAAAATTATATATAACACCTGAATTAAAAAGACAGAAAAAGCTATATAAAATTGATTTTATAATTTCTGTTTTTTTGTTGTGCCTTCTTTTTTCATATTATATATATGCAGAATACGATAAATACTCAGATGAAAAAAAATCACAAGAAATACTGGCAAGTATGCAAGTTCCAGACTCTGCACAAGAAACATATGTATATGATGATACAACAGTAAAAGTAGAGGATAATGAAAAAATAGTAGTAATATTAAATGATGAAGATTCAGAAACAACAATTGATACATCAAATTTAAATAATGCAAATGCTGTTAGAAAAACTAATGTACCAGCAAAAAATGTTATGAAAACAGCTGATGGTGAAGAATATTATGGTATAGCAACAATAAACATTCCCAAATTAAATTGGTCAGAACCATATCCAATATTGGACCACTGGTCAGTTGCATTATTAAAGATTTCACCTTGTAAATTCCATGGAGCAGATCCAAACGAAGTAGGAAACTTTTGTATAGTAGGACATAACTATAGAAATTCACTTTTCTTTAGTAAAGTACCAACACTAGAAAATGGAGACAGCATTGAGATAACAGATAATTATGGAAGAAAAGTAAACTATATTGTATATGATAAACATGTTGTAAGTGAAGATAATACAAAGGACACATCTCAAGTAACACATGGAAAAAGAGAAATAACATTGATTACATGTACAAACGAGAGTAATGCAAATAGATACATAATTAAAGCAAGAGAAGAAGGAAAATAAAAAACATATTACTATAAAAAAAGAACATTATATTTATTTTTGAGTGACGCGCAGTTTGAAAGTTTTTACCTAACCTGCTAAACGAAGTTTTGTAGGTGGTAAAATCTTTTAGCAAGGAGCCGAAAATAAATATAATGTTTTTTTCATATTGTATATTTATTTTTTTAGCCTTAAAATTATATTGAAAAAAAATAAACAATAATATATAATACAATCGTTAAAACAAAAGAAGATAGGAGAAAAAATGGTGAATGAAATTATTGCGTCAATGGATGTAAATAATGTATTAGAGTATAGTACAGCATTAGCTATAATTTTAGGCGGCAAGATTATAAGCCCAGTAATTGCTCACATAGTTATATTAATCTTTCATAAATTATTTAAGGTTGATACAAAAGTTACTGAGAGTGGGTTTTATGGACCACTTAAATTTATTATAACTGTAGCTGGATTCGGAATAGCGATATACTTTTTAGATTTGCCTAAAGGTGTAATTAATTTATATAATAAAGTTTTTAAAATATTGCTTATATTAACAGTTGCAAGAGCAATAGCAAATTGCTTAGAACCAGATTCAACATTTTTTACAAAACTTGAATCTGCAACAAGATTTAATGGAAACGAAGCATTAAATTCATTTATAGGAAAAATTTTAAAAGCTTTAACATATATAGTTGCAGCATTTATGATACTTTCTGATTTTAACTATGACTTGGGAGGATTAGCAACTGGTTTAGGATTAGGAAGTGCGGTAGTAGCTTTAGCAGCACAGGACTTCGTAAAAAGCCTAATAGGTGGATTTACAATAATAACAGATAAGCCTTTTGAAATAGGTGATTTTATAGAGGTTGGAAAATTCCAAGGAACAGTTGTAGATATAACATTTAGAAGTACAAGATTGAAAGCAGTAAACAATACAGAAATATCAATGCCTAATTCTGTTATTGTAACTGAATACGTAAAAAACTGGAGTAAGATAGAAAATAGAAGAATAGAAATGAACCTTAGAATTAGTCTAGAAGCAAATTCTGAAACAGTAAATAGATGTATGACAAAAATAAAAACAGTATTAAAAAATAATGAGAGTATTATTGATGATACAATTGGAGTACATTTTGATAGCATTGGAAGCGATGCAAATGTAATTTTAGTATATGCATACATAAATACAGCAGATTATAACAAATATTTAGAAGTAAAAGAACAAATTAATTGCGATATTTTATCTGTATTAGATAGAGAAAATATACCACTTGTGTATCCAACGCAAAAAGTATATATGAAATCAATATAAAATAAGAAATTTATATTGCATTAATTTGGTTTTAAGTATATTATAAAAAATACAGTAGAAGAATATAAAAAGAACAAAAGAAAATAAATTTGGATTTAAGTTTATAATATATTAGTGAAAATTATTAAAAAGGATGTAAAAAATTTATCAAATATTCCAAAAGAAAATAGTATGTGTTATTACATATTGTTTTTAATGAGCAAAAACGCAAGTTACTGTTCAATCGAGTGGAGAGTAGATAATATACTAATTTAAAATATAAATAAAAAACCCAGGCAATATTTTTTCATAAATGGGCAACTTAAATCTATTAGAGCAGACTAATAATATACAAAAGATTTTGAAAAAGATAAGAGAAAAAATATTAGGAATGGTGAAAGTAGAATGAAAGCATTAATAACAGGCGCATCTTCTGGAATAGGGAGAGAAATTGCTCTTTATTTGAGTGATTTAGGATATGATATTATAGTAGTAGCGAGAAATGAACTTGCACTAAGAGATATTCAAAGAGAGGTTAAAACAAAAGTTGAAGTTGTTTCAATGGATTTAACAGATAGAGAGAATGTTTGGAAATTACATGAAATGTACAAAAATGAACCAATAGAAGTATTAGTAAATAATGCTGGATTTGGTGTACATGGACTGGTAACAGAAACAAACTTAGAAAAAGACCTAGAATTAATAGATTTGAATATTACTGCATTACACATGTTAACAAAATTATTTTTGAAAGACATGAAAAAGAGAAATTTGGGATATATATTGAATGTTTCATCAATCGCAGGATTCTTATCTGGACCATTAATGGCAGAATATTATGCTTCTAAAAATTTTGTATTATCATATACAAAAGCAATTTATACAGAACTTAAAAAAGAAGGATCAGAAGTTCATATAAGTGCATTATGTCCAGGACCTACAAAAACAAACTTCAATAAAGTAGCTAAAGTTGATTTTAGAATGAAATCTTATAGTGCAGAATATGTTGCTGAATATGGAATAAACAAAATGTTTGAAGAAAAGCCTGTTATAGTTCCAGGTTTCAAAATGAAAGTTATTCATATTGCAAGTAAACTACTACCAAGTTCTTTAACAAGTGAATTAGCTTATGAAATACAAAGAAGAAAAAGAAAATAAGGATAGGTAAAACAAATGAAAATTAGGTGCATAGGTACAGGCACAATGGGATCAGTTGAAAGAGGCAATCAAAGTATAATGGTTGATAATATTCTTCTTGATATAGGATCAGGTGTTGTTAAGAAAATAGAACAATTAGGGATTTATACAAAATCAGTTGATTATTTGCTTATAACACATGTTCATGCAGATCATTTTGTTGATTTGCCTAATTATTTGATAGGAAGAAGTATCAGAGAAGAAGATACAGACTTATTATATATAATTTGTGGGAAAGGTGTAAAAGAAAAGATTATTCAACTTTTTGAACTTTGCTTTGGCGATGGAAACAAAGAAAAATATAAAAACTTTGAAGAAAAGTTTAATGTGAAAATTGTTGAACTAGAAGATAGAGAATATTTGATGACAGATCAAATGAAAATTACAGCTTATGAATTACAACATGGAGATTGCAAACCAATATTAGGATTTACTATTGAAAAAGATAATAAAATAGTTGGATATGCAACAGACACAACATTATGTGATAATGTCAGAAAAATATGCGAAAAGTCTGATTATGCTTTTTTAGATGCAACAAGAATGTTTTCAACTAATTCACATATGGGATTAGAAGAAGTTATAAGTCTTTCAGAAGAATATCCTAATACAAAAATATATGCAATACACAGAAATGACAATGTAAATAAAGAAAATGTTAATGTTGAATTTCCAAACGATGGAGATATAATAGAAATATAAGAATAAAATAAAATTCACCTCATACAGTAGAGTAGAGGTGAATTTTTTTATGATTAAGTTTACAAAAATGCAAGGTTTAGGAAATGATTTTATAGTTACTGAATTTGAAAATGCTAAACAATATAATTTAAAAATTTTTTCTAAATTTGTATGTGATAGACATTTTGGAATTGGTGCAGATGGATTGATATTATTTAGTAATAGTAAATTTGCAGATTTTAAAATGAGAATTTTTAATAATGATGGAACCGAAGCAGAAATGTGTGGAAATGGAATAAGGTGTTTAGCAAAATATTTATATGAAAAAGAATTAACAAATAAAGAAGAAATTACAATTGAAACTCTAGCCGGAATAAAGGCAGTAAAATTAATAGTAGAAAATAACAAGATTATGGCAGTTAGAATAAATATGGGAAAACCACAAACCTCCGCTAATAAACTCCCAATATATTTACCACAAAGATATTACAATATGAATAATATGTGTAAATTGATGTTTAAAGCATCTGATAAAGAGTTAGAAGGAGTTTTTCTAGGCGTTGGTAACCCACATACTGTAATTAAAGTAAAAAATATTAAAGAAATGCAAGTATCTAAATATGGAAGAATTATAGAAAATTATAAGTTTTTTCCTCAAAAAACAAATGTTGAGTTTGTAGAAAAAATTGATGAGAATAATATAAGAGTTAGAGTTTGGGAAAGAGGTGTAGGAGAAACATTAGCATGTGGAACTGGTGCAGTAGCTAGTGCATATGTAATGTTCAAAGAAAAAGAAATAAGCAATGATGTTAAAGTAGATTTAGATGGTGGAAGTTTGCGAATATATATAGATTCAGAAACAGAAGAAGTATATATGGAAGGTTCAGCCATTAACGTTTTTGAAGGAGAAATTGACTTATAAAAAGAGGCTATTAAAAGTATTAATAAATATCTTTTAATAGCCTCTTGGCACGTGTGACACTATGACCCATCGTCAAAAAAATCCAATATTGCACCTGCTGCAATAATAGATAAAATGATTCCTATAAAATATAATTTTAAGATAAGAAACAATATCTTAATAAAAATAAATACAGGAATAGCAGAAAGGACAGCGTATAGTAAAGCTTTTAGAATTGCTAGTATTATCCCCAAATGCCGTGAAGCAAGAAAAGTAACGATAAAAACTAATACGGCAAAGACGATAATGGTGAGTCCAATTAGATTGGATTCAAAGTATGCTGGATCACGTAAGCGTTCTACAATCATTATTTTTCCTCCTTCTTCAAATAATATAGTGTAAACATAATATCAAAAAAGAGTAAAAATGTCAATAATTGCCTAAAAGGCAAATCTATTTTCTTTCAATAGTACATATATTTTTGCAAGTTAGCATAATACAAATAAAAAATATTAACATGTGTCTATAAGTAAATCTAGAATGAACTACAGTATGATTAGCAAGTACAAGATACCATACAATAGGAATTAAAGCAATTAGAAGTATAGGCGCAGTTTTATTAAAATAATTTTTCTTGGTTCTAACTGTGATTTTATACTTTTTAATGTTTAATAATAAGAAAAATATTACTAATATTATTATGCTATCACAATAAATTAAAACATTTAACATAAATTTTCCTATTACAGAAAAGATACTTTCGGTTTTGTAAGTTACTGTAGCGCCAGTTCTATATATAACCTGAGTAATAGCACTTTTTATGATTTCTTCTCCATACAAAATATCATAAATAAGCCATTTGCTAAACCATGTTGAAGCATAACCGATAAACCATATTAGACTAGATTTTATTACAATTTGTATTAAAGCTTTACATGGTAAATTACTGTTTTTCTTTTGTTTATAAGTTATATATAATATCAAAGGAATTGCCAAAGTAATTAAAGGAACAGTTAGATAATCAACAAAATTTGTTATACACGATATTATAAAAACAAATAAGTATAAATTTTTTAATTTTTCAATTCTATTAAGTAATACTATACTTGATATCATCATAACCAAAAATACGGGAGCACTTTCTAAAGAATAAGAAACTAAAAAATAGCTATATAGCACTAAAGATAGTGCAAATATTATAGCTTCAATTAGTCCAATCTTATCTTTAATCAATTTTAATAACCATACAAATAATATTACAAAAATAATTAACAAAATCATTCTTATTTCGGAAATATCAAAAAATATTAATAATACTCTTAGTATAGGTAGATAGCCGTGCCAGTAACGAGCATATGTTATTGATGTATCTATGTTTCCATTCAAAAATTCAGATAATTCTCCAACGGGATCATATCTAAAGCTATTAAGTGAAATTGAATCACCAGTTATATCTGAACAAGAATATTTAGTAACGCTTTCTTTATAGTTTTTTCTTACAGCCATGCATGAATATAATGGATTTTTGTTATCTATTGAATAAGCCTCATTAATCATCAATACGTCCGTGTAATTATTATTAACCACACGAGACCATGGAAAAAACTTATAAATATTTCCTTCTTTAGAAAGTATTTTAGAAGATTCGATTACATTCTTTTCTATAATACTTGAAGAAAATAGAGAACTTGCAAATAATAATGAACTGAATATTAAAATTAATCCTAGAAAAACTAAAATATATTTAATTATTTTTTTCATTTTATCTCTCTTTCCATTAAAGAATCTAATTTTTAAGTAGTGATAATTTACATATTAAAAACAAATGCCTAAACCCATCTCTAATAGTTTTTAGATGAGGCTTTCTATCTCGTAAATCTTTCCTTAATGTTGTTGGAACCTCAATCATTTTCAAGTTGTTAATTTTTGCTTTTATTATCATTTCACTTGCAAATTCCATTCCAGGTTGAGTTAAATTTAATTTATCAATACTATCTTTTTTGAAAGCTCTTAAGCCACAATGGTAATCTTTTATTGGTGTATGAAATAATAAATTTGCAAAACCTGATAAAAATTTTACACCTATTTTGTGTGATAAAGACATTGCACCTTTTTTTATCCCGCCCTTATACCTGTTTCCGACTACCAAATCATAATTATCATTTAATTTATCTATAAAACTATCTATATTATAAAAGTCGTAACTTCCATCAGAGTCGCCCATTATGCAACATTGACCACGAGCGTTTTTTATCCCATTTATTAATGTTGCACCATATCCTTTTTTCTCACAAATTACAACTCTTGCATTATTTTCTTTAGCAATATTAACACTATTATCCGTACTATTATTATCAGCTATAAGAATTTCTGCATCAAGATTTTTATCTTTTATGCATTTTTGCACTTCTTGAATGCAGTAAGCTAGAGATTTTTCTTCATTTAAACACGGTAATAAAAATGTATATTTTTTTTCCATTTAACCTCTTTTCATTTTTAAAATTTATCTTGAGTTATTATGTTCATTTTTTCTAGAATCATTATAATTAATCCACCTTTATTTGTCAATTTAACAACAAAATTAAAAATTAGTATATTAGAACAGAAAAAAATGGGAATAACTAAATTAAAGAAATATGGAAAGGAGATTTTAGTTTGATAAACAAGGTAGAAATTTGTGGAGTAAACACTTCGAAATTACCTATATTATCAAATGAAGAAAAAAAGGAATTATTAGAAAAAATAAAAAATGGAGATACAGATGCAAGAGAGAAATTTATACAAGGTAATTTAAGATTAGTTTTGAGTGTGGTTCAAAGATTTTCAGGAAGAAATGAGAGTGCAGATGATTTATTTCAAATAGGATGTATAGGATTAATAAAATCAATAGACAATTTTGATACAAGCTTAAATGTGCAGTTTAGTACGTACGCAGTTCCGATGATTATACGGAGAAATAAGAAGATATTTAAGAGATAATAACATAGTTAGAGTAAGTAGGTCAGTAAGAGATTTAGCTTATAAAACAATACAAGTAAGAGAAAGACTTACAAAAGAAACAGGAAAAGAGCCAGGAATAGAAGAGATTGCAAAAGAACTAGAAACAACACCAGAGGACATAGCATTTAGCCTAGATGCAATTCAAGATCCAGTATCATTGCAAGAACCTGTCTACAATGATGGAGCAGATAGCATATATATAATGGATCAGGTGAAAGATGTAAAAAATACAGATGAACTATGGGCAGAAAATATAACAATATTAGAGGCAATGAAAAAATTAAGTGACAAAGAAAAATTAATAGTTAACAAAAGATTTTTTGACGGTAGAACACAAATGGAAGTTGCAGAAGAAATTGGAATTTCACAAGCACAAGTGTCAAGATTAGAAAAAAGCGCAATTGAGCGAATAAAGAAAATTTGGAAATAAGCTTAAATATCAACTAAAATTATATCTTCACCAATACACTTTATATTAGCCCAAGGAATAACAATATCATTATCAGAAGTAAAAAGATTAAAGAATTTGTTTGTACCAGGAACAATAATAGAAGTTATTATACCACTACCAAGTTCAGCATTTACATCTTGAACGTATCCAAGTCGTTGAGCATTATTAATATTAATAACTTCTTTATGTTTAAAATCAAGTCCTTTTGAATTCATTACACACACCTCTAATTAATAATATGTAAAACTTTTGATAATGTGAAAGGAGAAATATGAAAATAAGTTGGCTAAAATCAAATCAAGATTCTAAAAACTTTAAATTTGTAGAAAGACTAGGATTTGAAGTCGTTAAATTAGATAACCAAGAAAATGTAGACCAGAAGATTAAAGAATTAATAGAAAATAAGAATGATACAATCGTAATAACTCAGGAACTAGCTGGCTTTTCAGAAGATATAATAAAAAAATATTCTAAAAATAAAGATGTGAAAATTATTATAAATAAAACTTAATGTGTTCATAGTTAAGAGAAAGGAATTTTATAATTATGAATAAAGAAAAATTAAACAACATAGTTATTCTAAAAGAAATACCTTCAAATTTAATTGAAGAGGCTATAATAATTTTGAAATCAAACAATTCATCAAATAAGAAAAAAATAGAGGATTATGCTAAGTTAGAAGGAATGGATATTGTCAAAAATTATTTGAAAGAAGAACAATATAAGAGAAAACTAAAAAAGAAAAAAATATATTTTTCTGTAGCAATAATTACATTTTTTTCTCTTCTATTTCTATTAATAAAGCATATACATTAGTAAAAGAAAATTGGACATAAAGTTCCATGAAAGTGAGGTATGTATATGCTTACAGATGAAGAAAAAATACAAAGAGCAAAAGAAATATATTATAGAAGAAACGGAATAAGTTACCGTGGGGAAGAAAAAAGAAAAAGAAACTCACCATTTAAAATGTTTCTAATAATAATTTTAATAGGGGCGTCAGTATATGCATACGAAAATAAAGAAAAGATTTTAACACAAGAAACAAGCAAAGAAATAAAAGATTTTTTAAATACGAAAATAGATATTAATTCCATATTTAAAAAACAAGAAATGAAAGAAGAAAATAAAGCAGAAAACGAAACTATAGAAGAGCCAGCAGAAGAAAATAAGATAGAAGAAAGCCAACAGGCAGAATCACAGACAGAAGAACAGCAATCAGAAGCAACGCCAAACTATTCTGTAATATGGCCAATTCATGGAACTATAACTTCAAATTTCGGAAAAAGAGAATCAGCAGATGAGCGAGTAGTTCCAAACCATACAGGAGTTGATATTGGCGGAAATGAGCGGTGATGCTATTGTGTCTGCAACAACAGGAACAGTAACACTGGTGTCAGATCAAGGCGATTTAGGGAATCACGTTAAAATTGTTAACGACGAATATGAAGCGGTATATGCACATTGCAGTCAGATACTCGTACAAGAGGGAAGTGAGGTTAATCAAGGCGACACCATAGCAACCGTAGGAAGTACAGGAAATTCAACAGGAAACCATCTGCACTTTGAAATAATAAAACAAGGAGAATATATAGATCCTTTGACAGTAATAGAAAAGTAGGTGAGAATATTGAAAATAAAAGTAGATTTGAAAATCTTTTTAATAATAATTTTATACATATTAACCAAAAACATTGAAGTATTTGCAATGTCATTTATTTTTATTTTATTACACGAATTAGGACATGCAATAACAGGAATAACATTAGGACTAAAAATAAAAAAGATAAATATAAATGTTTTTGGATTATCCATAGAGTTCGAAAACTATGGAAAAGAAAGAATAAATAACAAGATAATTATAGACACGGCAGGGCCAGCCATAAATATAATTTCATTTATAGTAGCGGTTATATTTAAAAATAAAGAGATAGCATATATAAATATACTATTAGCAATTATAAATTTATTGCCGATTTATCCACTAGATGGTGGGCGAATAGTGAAAAACTTGTTATTAAAAAAGCATAATTATAAACAAGTTGTTGGGTATACAGAAAAAATCTCAAAAAACACACTTATAATAATAACAGCTGTTTCAAGCCTTGTAATATTGTATATAAAAAATTTCGGAATCTTTTTAGTCATAATATATTTATGGTCAATAGCCTTAAAAGAATGGAAGAAAAACCAAATAATAAAAAGAGCATTTCAAGCAATACAGAATAATACATAATAAAATTTGAAAAAAATTAAAAAAAGTGATATAACAAAAAGTACCTTATAATAATTGCGATAATAATTTATTGTAATCATAACATATAATCATTTAGGAGGCTACAATGATTAAAATTAATGAAAATTTTTTAGAATTACAAGAGAGCTATTTATTTGCAACAATAGCACAAAAGGTAGCAAAATACTCAAAAGAAAATCCAGACAAAAAAATAATTAAATTAGGAATAGGAGATGTTACAAGACCAATACCACAAGTTGTATTACAAGCAATTCACAAAGCAACAGATGAACAAGCAAGTTCAGAAACATTTAGAGGATATGGACCAGAACAAGGATATGAATTTTTAAGAGAGAAAATTAAAGAATACGACTATAAATCAAGAAATGTTGATATAGATATTGATGAAATATTTGTATCTGACGGTGCAAAATGTGATTGCGGAAATATAGTAGACATTTTAGCACAAGATAATAAAGTCGCAATAACAGATCCAGTATATCCAGTATATTTAGACACAAATGTAATGTCTGGAAGAAGCGGAAAATATGATAAAGAAACAGGAAAATATGAAAATATCGTATACATACCTGCAACATCAAAGAACAATTTTGTTCCAGAACTTCCAAAGGAAAAAGTAGATATCATATATCTATGTTATCCAAACAATCCAACAGGAACAACTTTAACTAAAGAACAATTAGCAACATGGGTTAAATATGCAAAGGAAAATAAAGCTTTAATATTATTTGACGCAGCATATGAAGCTTTTATAACAGATGAAAATGTACCACATTCTATATATGAGATAGATGGAGCAAAAGAAGTTGCAATAGAATTTAGAAGCTATTCTAAAACAGCAGGCTTCACAGGAATGAGATGTGCATTCATAGTTGTACCAAAAGAGTTGAAAGGATATACTAAATCAGGAGAAGAAGTATCAATAAATAAATTATGGAACAGAAGACATTGTACAAAGTTTAATGGCGTTTCTTATATAGTACAAAGAGCGGCAGAAGCGGTATACACAGAAGAAGGAAGAAAACAAATAAAAGAAAATATAGATTATTATAAAGAAAATGCTAAAATAATTAAGCAAGGACTAGAAGAAGTTGGATACACAGTATATGGCGGAGTTAACTCACCATATGTGTGGCTAAAACTACCAGATGGAATGAAATCTTGGGATTTCTTCGACAAATTATTAACAGAGGCAAATGTTGTTGGAACACCTGGAGTTGGCTTCGGACCAAGTGGAGAAGGATATTTTAGATTAACAGGATTTGGAACAAAAGAAAATACACAAGAAGCAATTAGAAGAATAAAAGAAATGAAATAATTAATTTTTAAGGTCTAAAATTAAAATGATTTTAGGCCTTATTCTTATATAACAGGAAAGTTCTTCGAACTTCCTATTATATAAAATAACAATGCACAGAAATTTGCTCTGCAAATTTCGCGCACGAACAAAGACGCGGACTTAAAAATGTTATAATTGGTGCAAATGTTATTAATGTCCGCTTTTGTTCTTATAAGAAAAAATAGCAAATGCAATATAAATTTTTCAGAAAATCCTACAATATAAACATATCACGCATAGAAACTAAAAAAAGCCTTATCCCTTGAAATATTTGACTTTTACAGCAAAATGAGGTAAAATATTAAAGTATTGAGGGGATTAAAATTTATGAGTAATGAAAAGAAAACAATTGAAAAATTAACATCGAGGGTAAAGATATATTTAGTTATAATAGCTTTACTCTTTATTTTGATATGCACATATGATATAAAATGGATTATTCCATCTGTAGTTCTTTATATATTAATAATAATATATACGATATGGTCAAACACCAAAAAGAAAACAGAGATTGAATCTCATATTGAAGAAGTGGCATGGGGAATGAATTCAACAGTAAGAAATACACTTAACAAGTCATCAATACCATTACTTGTTGTTGAAACAGATGGTAATGTTATATTTAGAAATCCAAAGTTTAACAAGGAATTTAAAGATATTGATGTAATAACATATGTTGATAGTATAATTAAAGAGATAAAACTAGAAATTGAAAATAATAAAGATAAAAAAGAATTAACAAAACAGCTAACAATTGGTAACAAAGTTTATAAAGTTTTATGCGAATATACAGTAAGCAAAAAAAGAGATAAAAGGAAACAAAGAGAATATATGTTAACACTTAACTTTATAAATCAAACAAAATATAATGATCTTTTTGATAAATATATAAATGAAAAGTTATGTATTGGAATTGCTGTTATAGATAACTATGAAGAATTAATTCAAAAATTATCACCTGAAGAAAAACCAGGAGTTTTAGCAAAAATTGATAAAACAATATTTGACTGGGCTTCTTCAACAGGTGGACTAATTATAAAAAATGAAAGAGATACATATGTATATGTATTTGAACAAAGATATTTAGCAGAAATTGAAAAAAACAAAATTAATATATTAGACCTAGTAAAAGAAATAGACGCCAAAGTTCCAATAACATTAAGTATATCTATTTCAAATGAAGAAAATACTTATTATGATAGATACAAATCTGCGCTAGACGGATTAGAACTTGTTCTTGGAAGAGGTGGAGATCAATGTATTGTTAGAAAAGAAGGAAAATACAAATTCTATGGTGGTAAATCATTAGAAGTTGAAAAACGTACAAGAGTTAAAGCAAGAATTGTAGCTCATACAGTTGAAAGCATGATTGACGAAGCAAAAAATGTAATTATTATGGGACACCAAAATGCTGATATAGACTCATTAGGTTCATCTATGGGAATGTATAGATTAGCAGTTACAATGGGAAAACCTGCTTATATTGTAGCAACAGATTTAGGTATGAATTTAGGAAAATTTGTTGACACATTAAAAGAAACAGAATATGAAAAAATAATAATAGATAAAAAAGAAGCTTTAAGCTTAATTGATAAAGACACATTATTAATAGTAGTAGATACACACAAAAAATCATTTGTACAAGTACCAGAATTATTAGAAAAAACAGATAAAATAGTAGTAATAGATCATCATAGAAAAGGCCCAGACTTTATTGAAAATGCAAGTTTAACGTTCCAAGAAGTATATGCTTCATCAGCTGCAGAGTTAGTCACAGAAATTTTACAATATGTTGAAAGAAAAGTTGAATTAACACAAATTGAAATAGAAAGTTTATATGGAGGAATAATGGTTGACACTAAAAACTTCACATTTAAAACTGGAGTTAGAACTTTTGAAGCAGCTGCATATTTAAGAAGATTTGGTGTAGACATAATTAAAGTTAAAAAATGGTTCCAAGCAGATTTGGAAAGCTATAATGTAATAGCTGACATAGTAAAAAAGGCAGATATGGTTTCAGATACAATTGCAATATCAACATATGATGAAGTTAGTAAAGATGCTAACACAATCTGTGCAAAAGCTGCGGATGAATTACTTACAATTAGCGATATAACTGCATCATTTGTAATTGGAAATAATGGAGAAAATATTTGCATAAGCGGTAGGTCAATAGGAGACATAAATGTTCAAATAATATTAGAAAAAATGGGCGGTGGCGGACACATAACATTAGCAGGAGCCCAATTAACAGGAGTAACTATTGATGAAGCTAAAACAGAATTAATGAACAGAATCAATGAATATTTTTCTGAAATAAGTGAATAGAAGGGAGAATTGATATGAAAGTAATACTTTTAGCAGACATTAAAGGAGTAGGAAAAAAAGATCAAGTAATAAATGCAAGCGATGGATATGCAAGAAATTTTTTATTTCCTAAGAAATTAGCTGTAGAAGCTAACAACGAAAATATGGCAAAATTAAAAGCAAAAAATGAATCAAAAGCATATAAAAAAGAAATGGATATAAAAGAAGCAAAAGCTGTAAAAGAAAAAATAGAAAAAATAACAATGAAGATGGTTGTTAAAGCAGGAGAAAATGGAAAAATCTTTGGAGGAGTTACTTCAAAAGAAATAGCTGAAAACTTGAAAAAAGAGTATTCAATTGAAATAGATAAGAAAAAAGTTTTATTACCAGAAACAATAAAAAACATAGGTACATTTACAGTTGATATTAAATTATATGAAGGAATAATCGCTCAATTAAAATTAAACGTAGTAGCATAAAACAATTGAAAGGAAGCTAAAAAAATGGAATTAGGACGTATACCACCAAATGATGTAGAAGCTGAACAAGCGATTTTAGGATGCATGCTAACAGATAAAGATTCTGTAATTGCAGCAATGGAAAAATTAAAAGAAGAAGATTTTTACAGAGAAGATAATAAAGCTATATATTCTGCAATGCTTTCATTATATGGAAGAGCAGAGCCAATAGATATAATCACAGTAAAAGCTGAATTAGTTGAAAACGGAAAGTTTGACCAAGTTGGTGGATTAGAATATTTAGCTGTATTACCTGAAAAAGTTCCAACAACAACAAACGTAGATAAATACATAAAAATAGTAGAAGAAAAAGCATTATTAAGAAACTTAATAAAAACAGCAAATGATATGATAGCAGCAGGATATGACCAAACAGAAGATGTAGAAGATATCATGAATATTGCAGAAAAAAAGATTTTTGATATAATGCAAAATAAAAGTGCAAAAGGGTATACTCCAATAAAAGACGTATTAATAGGAACATTTGCAGAACTTGAAAGATTATATAATCAAAAAGGATATATCACTGGTGTTGAAACGGGATTTAATGATTTGGATTTTAAAACATCAGGATTTCATAAATCAGATTTGATTATTATAGCAGCAAGACCTGCTATGGGAAAATCAGCATTCGCAATAAACATAGCAACACATGCTGCTGTAAATAATAACGTGCCAGTAGTAATATTCAACCTTGAAATGTCAAAAGAACAGGTTGCAAACAGAATTTTATGTAGTGAAGCAATGGTTGATAGCAATAAGATTAGAACTGGAAAAATAGATGATAATGAATGGATAAAACTTGCAAACGCATCAGGAAGACTAGCAGAAGCACCAATTTATATAGATGACACACCAGGTATTTCAATTATGGAAATCAGAGCAAGATGTAGAAAACTAAAATTAGAAAAAGACATTGGCTTAGTTGTAATTGACTATTTGCAGTTGGTACAAGGTAGCGGTAAAAAGAATAGTAGCCGTGAGCAAGAAATATCAGAAATTAGCCGTTCTTTAAAAATATTAGCAAAAGAACTAGACATACCAGTAATCGCACTATCACAGCTATCCCGTGGGGCAGAAAAAAGAGATGATAAAAGACCTATGCTTTCAGACTTGAGAGAATCTGGAGCGATAGAGCAGGATGCCGATATAGTAATGTTTTTATATAGAGATGATTATTATAATGATGATAGCGAAAAGAAAAATATTGCAGAAGTAATTTTGGCAAAACACAGAGGTGGTTCAACAGGTACAGTTGAATTATTATGGCTTGGAAATTACACAAAATTTGCAAACCTTGAAAAACATAGAGAAGAAGGTTTTTAAAAAATAAACATTGTAAAAATGGGCGCTAATCATAGCGTCCACTTTTACATATTAAAAGGAGCAATAAGATGTTAGAAGAAAAAGTTAGAAAAACGATTCGAGAATATAATTTAATAGAAAAAAACGATTCAATTGTTGTAGGAGTGTCAGGCGGACCTGATTCTATGACTTTATTATCAATACTATTAAAATTAAAAGAAGAATTTAATTTGAAAATTTATGTAGCACATGTGAATCATATGTTGAGAGAAAATGCAATTAAAGATGAAGAATATGTAAAAGAATTTTGCGAAAAAAATA
>CAKPEG010000015.1 GCA_934149275.1 uncultured Clostridia bacterium
AAGCTTTTAATCTCACCAGCATAGCTGGCGGTTGTTGTTTCACTTCGTTTCACAAAGCTAAAGGCGTAATAAAAAATTTACTTTCACACCATAAAATCAAAAAAATGTGGTGTGAAAGTAAATTCATAATCACTATAATAGACTATTTCTCTCATTTTTATATTTTATAAATTCCGGACATTAAGAATATAGGTGTATGGTTTCCAACATCATGCCCTTCTTCTATCATCCTTTTAACTATGTCAGGCTGAGTATTTAAATAATGAGCTGTAATAAAAAAACATGCCTTAACATCATTTGCTTTTAGGGTATCTAATATATTTTCCGTATATCCTGCTTCATATCCTAAATCAAATGTTAGGTATATATATTTCTTTTCTTTACTTCCCATCGCTATTCCATTGTATTTATCAATTAATTCTCTATTTTCTTTTCCTAAATCAGGTTGCTCATGGTTGTTGCTTCTTTTTATTCCCCAACATATTTTCTTATTAATATTATCTGCACGTACCTCATTTTTTAAGACTCCCACACATAATACTAATGAAAAAATAACAGCTATACTCAAAACAATTTTTTTATTCATTTTGTCTTATCCTTTCTTTTTTTATAATTTTATTATTTTTTTATTGTTTTAGAATTATTTTTAATATAAAATAAGTGTATTTTCATCTTTTTACATTTTTTTACAAAATTCTATTGACATTAAATAGAAATTATTTTATATTTATTATTACGCTCCATAAAATGGTAGTAGTTATAAAGAGGTGTTATTTATGCGAATTTTATTTTCAGAAAATGTAGTTTTTACAAAATTAATATCGATTGTTATGGCTTTTGCTGAGCTTTTAATTTGTAGATTATTTTTTATAAAAGCTTTTAACTTAGATTTTTCTAAGAAAAAGACTACATTATATTTGGTTATTTCTTTTCCTTTAGAAATTATAAATATTTGTTTTACGCCTATATCCTTTTTTCCATTTATAAATATTGCAATTGTTTTTGTTGTTTTATACTTTTTATTTAGAAAGGAATTCGAACATAGTACTTTCTTTCTAATATTACCGTTTACAATATTTCAAGTATTAAAATTATTTTTCACATATACAATTGCATTTATGTTTGATATACAACCTTCTTCTCTTGAAAAGGTACCAATCGTTAGACCTTTTATAATTATTCCTTCATATCTTATTATGTTTTCACTAATGAAAATATTTGATAAAATGAAGTTTTCTAAAAATTTTTATAACGGTTTAGATACTCCTAGCAAATTAATTATTCATATCTTTTCATTTGCGTGTTTATTTACTGTTTTACTAAATGGTCATTTCTTATATAGTGCTTTTTCAACTGTTTCATTTGCTTTTGTTTTACTCAATATGCTATTAATTAGTATTGTAATTATTCTTTTAATAAAAATATTAAAGCTTCAATATGTTGAAAACAATTTAGATTCTGAAAAAAAATCATATATAACTCTTTCACACTCTTATGATGGTATTAGAGAATTTAAACATGATTTTTCTAATATAATGCAATCTATTGGTGGATATTTATCTGCTGATGATTTTGATGGATTAAAACATTATTATTCTAGCATTTTCAAAGATTGTGATGAACTAAAAAAACTTTCTGTTTTTAATAAAGATGTTTTAAATAGTCCACCCGTTTTATCATTACTTACAGAAAAGTATTACAAATCAAAAAATTTAGGTATTGATTTTAATATTGAAGTATTTATTGATTTAACAACTTTAAATATGGATATCTATGAATTTAATCGTATTTTAGGAATATTTTTAGATAATAGCATTGAGGCTGCTGAAAATTCATCTGAAAAATTTATTAATATAATAATTGCTAGAGATGGTAGAGCTCATTATGATTATTTAACGATTGAAAACTCGTGTAATTCTGATTCAAAAATTGATAAAGATAAAATTTTTGAAAAGAACTATTCTACAAAGCCTAATAATACAGGTTTAGGTCTATGGAAAGTAAAAAAGATTTTGAAAAAGTATGATAATATTTCTTTATATACATCTGTAGAGAATGGTGTATTTAGTCATCAATTAAGGATATATTATTAATTTCAAAACGATTTGCACATTATTTTTAGCAAATTCAGATTACTAAAAAAGTCATTGATAACCAAAACATATAAGTTTTTGCTATCAATGACTTTTTTTACATTCTTATTCCCATATGGTATTTGCAAAGAATTTTTCTGCACATTGCCATATCTACATCTATTTTCCTGTTTTACAAACATCTAACTTTATTCTTCATCTTTTAAAATTACCCAACTGCCAATTGGCTCTGGATAATCTGTAAATTCTAAATGTTCTTTTGTTGTTGGATGTGCAAAAGAAAGTTTATATGCCCACAGGCATAGTTGTTTTCCTCTTCCTCGTGTTCCATATTTTTGATCTCCATATAAGCTATGGTTTCTACTTGCGAATTGAACTCTAATTTGATGATGTCTACCTGTATATAATTTTACTCTAACTAGTGATAAATTTATTTTTTCATCGTATTTTAAAACTTCATATTCAAGTTTTGCTAATTTAGCATTTTTGTTGTTTTTATCTGTAACCCTGCTTAAATTATTTTTCTCATTTTTTACTAAGTAGTCTTCGAAAATATCTGCAGGTTTCTCCATTTTTCCATCAACTATGCATAAATATTCTTTTTCAAGCTTCTTTTCTCTTATTTGCTCACTAAGTCTAGATGCAGCTTTTGAGGTTTTGGCGAATACCATTACTCCTCCAGTTGGTCTGTCTAATCTATGTACTAATCCTAAATAAGCGTCTCCTGGTTTGTTGTATTTTTCTATTAAGTATTTTTTTATTATTGTTAGCATATCTTCATCACCAGTCTTGTCCCCTTGTGAAGGAATATTTACTGGCTTTTCTACTACAATTATATGATTATCTTCGTATATTATTTTTAATTTCATTTTTTCCTCGTATAATTATTATTTTTCCCATCTACCATAAATTCCACATGGTAATACTAAGTTTGAATTTTTCATTGGCAAGCCAATTTCTCCTGATGTTATTTTTCCTTTATGATTTTTCATATTTAGTTCTAGTAGGTTAGCTAAAACTCTTGAAGAAATTCCTGTTGTGTATGAATTTATTAAAAAGAATAAAGGATCATCGCTTAGAACTTGCATACATAATTCAACCAAATCTGCAATATTGTTTTCAAATTGCCATACTTCTCCGTTTTTTCCTCTTCCATATGATGGAGGATCCATAACTATTGCATCATATTTGTTTCCTCTTCTAATTTCTCTTTGAACAAACTTCACAACATCATCTATTATAAATCTTACAGGTTTTTCTCTTAGTCCTGAGCTCTCTACATTTTCTTTTGCCCAGGTAGTCATTCCTTTTGATGAATCTACATGACACACTGATGCTCCGGCTGAAAGGCAAGCGACTGTAGCTCCACCTGTATATGCAAATAAATTTAAAACTTTTATATTTCTTTTTGATTGTTGAATTTTATTTATCATCCAATCCCAATTAACTGCTTGTTCTGGAAATAATCCTGTATGTTTAAATCCCATAGGCTTAATATTAAAAGTTAAATCTTTATATTTTACTTGCCAGCTTTCTGGTAATCTTTTTTTATATTCCCATGCTCCTCCACCTGTGTTACTTCTATTGTATCTAGCATTAGCATTTTTCCACTCGTTTGGAAAGCTTTTGTTTTTCCAAATAATTTGTGGATCTGGTCTTATTAATTTTATATTGCCCCATCTTTCTAGTTTTTCTCCATTTGCCATGTCTATTATTTCATAATCTTTCCATTCATTTGCAATATTCATATTACTTCTCTCTCCAATATTATTTTATAATATGCATATTAATTTACAAAAATTATATATTAAAATTATATTTGCAGTCATTGTTATTACTGCCATTATGCATATTATTTTAAAATATTTATTTTTTATCATTTGTCATACTCTCCTTTTTATATACTTTGGAAACTTCTTTGAACTCATTATAATATATATTCTTTTATAAAAGAGTTTATGACAATTACATTTAATATTTTACCATATTTTAACCACAAATTTCAACAAAAAGCTAGAACAAAAGTGGACTATTTATAACGTTTGCACTAATTATAATATTTTTTAGTCCGCGTCTTTGTTCGCGCGCGAAATTTGCAAAGCAAATTTTGAGTGCATTGTTATTTTTCTATAATAGGAAGTTTGGAGAACTTTCCTATTATAGAAAAAAAGCCATTTCTGGCTTTTCCTTACATTTCTTTTAGTTTTTGAGCAAGTTTTTCATTTATTCCTTTTACTTGTGTTAATTCATCAATACTTGCATTTTTAATTTTTTCTATTGTTCCAAACTTTCTAAGTAGTGCATCTCTTTTAGCTTTTCCTATTCCTTCAATTTCATCTAAACTTGATTTAGTCATATCTTGCTCTCTTAGCTTTCTATGATATTCTATTGCTGTATTATGAACTTCATTTTGCAAATTTGTTATGAAGAAAAATAATCGTTCAGAAATTTCAAATTCTTTTCTATTTTCATCAACTAATGCTCTAGTTGAGTGTGTATCATCTTTAACCATTCCATACACAGGAATCTGATCTTGAAGATTATATGTACTTAATGCTCTTTTTATTGCTTTTATTTGTGTTATACCACCATCTGCTAAAATTAGGTCTGGTAACGTTCCAAATCCGCCTTTTGGATTTTCTAAAGAATGTTTTATTCTTCTTGTTACAACTTCTTCTGTACATCTTGGATCATCTTGGCCATACACTGTTTTTATTCTAAATCTTCTTGACATATTTCTTTTTATAATTCCATCTTGTGCTACACACATTCCAGCAACAATATGTGTTCCTGAAATGTTTGATATATCAAAAGTTTCAATTTTATGTGGTAAATGATTTAAATTTAGTACTTCTTTAAATTCATTTAATACTTCGAATTTATCTTTTGATTTATTTTCTAGTGTAATTTTAGCATTGTTTTCAGCCATTTCTACAAACCTTAGTTTTTCGCCTTTTTGTGGTGCTTTTATTTCAACTTTTCGTCCAGCACTATTTGTTAACCATTCTTGAATTATATCTTTATCTTCAATTTCTTCTTGAATCATTATTTTATTTGGAAATTCTATTTTGCCTAGATAGTATTGTTTTATAAATCCAGACAATATTTCTTTTGTTTCCATATCTTTTAATTCATCAAAAAAATAGTGTTCTCTGTCTATCATTTTGCTTCCACGTACAAAGAATATTTCTACACATGCTGACAATTCATTTTTATAAACTCCAATTACATCAATATTGTTTTCAGATATATTTGAAACTTTTTGTTTTGCTGAAATTCTTTCAATTGCATTCATTCTATCTCTAATTGTTGCTGCTTTTTCAAATTCTAATTTTTCAGATGCTTGCTTCATTTCGACTTCAAGCTCTTTTAAAATCTTGCTTGTTTTACCTTCTAATAACATAATTATCTGATTTATTTGAACCATATATTCATCTCTTGTAACATACTTCATACAAGGCGCTAAACATTTTTTTATGTGATAATTTAAGCATGCCCTATCGTTAAATTTAAATGTTTTGCATTGCCTTACTTGGAACTTTTCTTTTATAAAGTTAATCATTTCTCTCGCTGCGCCTGGATTTGCATATGGTCCAAAATATTTTGCTCCATCATTTTGGATTCGCCTTGTTATATATATACTTGGGTATTCTTCTTTCATTCCAATTCTTATGTATGGATAAGTTTTATCATCTTTTAACAACACATTAAATTTTGGTCTATTTTCTTTTATTAAATTACATTCTAAAATTAAAGCTTCTGCCTCATTGTCACATACAATATACTCAAAATGGTCAATTAAAGAAACCATATTCTTTATTCTTTGAGTTTTATTTGTTTTTCTAAAATATTGTGTAACTCTATTTTTTAAAGATATGGCTTTTCCAACGTAAATAATTTTATCATCTTTATTTCTCATGATGTATACGCCTGGTTTATGTGGCAATTTTTTTAATTCGTCTTCTATGTTAAACATCTTTTCCCTCACACAGTTTAAGAATTTTTATTCTTCTGTATAGTTTCCAAAGCTATAATCACTAAAATTGCTATAATCATCTAAATCAAAATCTGAATTTTCGTCATATGTATTCTCAGCATCATCAAACATAGAATTTGTGCTGTTTGTGTAATAATTTGTTTGATTTTTAGCATTTTTAGCTGCATTTTTTATTTGTGATGATGACGTGTTGTATGTTGCTATTCCTAAACTTATCATTAGTGTTGATATTAGTAATAGTGATATTGCTCCTAAATTAATAATTCCATTTTCTTTTTTCATTTTTCTCTTCTCCTTTTCTTTTTTTTTTAATTTTATCATTAAAAATTTTTTATATCAACTTATAATATTTATTCTTGTAATTTTACTGTACAAAATTGCAAGAAACTTATCTAAATATAGACTTTTTTGCATACAAACAATTTGTTTTAATGTATAAATTTTATTTTTAACTCGTTATTTTTTATTAATCATCACAATATGCTATATATGGTAGATTTCTGTAATACTCTTCATAATCCATTCCATAACCTAATACAAATTTATTTGGAACTTCAAACCCTACATAGTCTACTTCTATTTCAACTTTTCTTCTTTCTTTTTTATCTAACAATGTACATATTTTCAAACTTTCTGGTTTTCTTTCAAGTAAATATTTTTTTAATGTTGCCATTGTTAAACCTGTATCTATAATGTCTTCTACAATTATTACATTTTTCCCTGCAATGCTATTTTCCAAATCTTTTTTTATTTTTATTTCTCCTGTGCTTTCTGTAGAATTTCCATAACTTGAAACCTTCATAAAATCTATTTTTAATGTATCATTTTTTATGTATTTTGTTAGATCTGTTGCAAAATATACAGCTCCTGTAAGTATGCAAATTATAATTAATTCCTTATTTTCATAATCTTTTGTTATTTGCTCTGCTATTTCTTTTATTCTTTTTTCTAATTCTTCTTGGCTTATTAATGTTTTTAAATTCATTTTCTCCTGTTTAATCAATTTTTGTATTGATTCCTTTCTTTTTAATTTTATATTATTGGGCTTAGTTTCAATTTTTTTCTTCATGTAGCTGAGCTTCAAGCTATATATTACTTAATTAATTTTGCGTTTTGTATTTTGTTGTTTAGCATAAGTCTTCCCATTGTAAGTGATAATTTTCTTCTAAATCTCTTGATACTTTTTTCCATAGAACTTTATATAAATCTTCAGCAGGTATTCCTAATTTATTTGGCCCTTTTGTAGTTAAATCTTCTTTAGTAAGTATTGAGCCTTTTCTAATTGGTCTTTTTGTAACTACTGTATTAAATGTCATCTCTATTATTTCTTTTTCTTCTTCAATTGGTTCTTTCTTTCCTGGCATCATTTTGTGAATGTCTTTTGCAAAGCTTAATAATTGTTTGGCTTCTTCTGGTGTCATAGACCATGGAATATCATTTCCTTTTCTGTTCTTTCTATCTGTAAAATGTCTTTCTATTATTGATGCACCTAAAGTTAATGCAGCATATGATGAGTGATTATTTAGTGAATGGTCTGATAGGCCTATTACTGTGTTTGGAAATGCTTCTTCTAATTCTTTTAGTGCATTCAATCTTATTTTATCAACTGGTGTTGGATACATATTTGTGCAATGTAATAAAGCAAATTGCTCATGATATTTCTTTATTGTCTCTACTGCTTTTTTTACACTTGCCATATCATTCATTCCTGTTGATAATATTATTGGTTTTCTTTTGCTCGCAACATATTCTACTAATGGGTAATTATTCATTTGTGATGAACTGATTTTATATGCTTTTACTCCCATTCTTTCCAATCTATCTACTGCTGCGAATGAAAAAGGTGCCGAAATGAATATTTTGCCTTTAGCTTCTACATACTGTTTTAATTCTCTTTCTTCTTCTTCAGATAAACAAAGTTTTTCTAATGTTTCATAAAAATTATCTGTATCATTATTATATGTCTTCATTTTTTTGGCTAAAGGAGTTAATTCCTCTTCTGGAATATGAGTTTGGTGTTTTATAATTTCGATGCCTGCATTGCAAGCTGCATCAACCATTGATTTTGCTACTTCTAAACTGCCATTATGGTTTATGCCAATTTCTGCTATGATAACTGGTGTATATTTGGGGCCTATTTTTCTTCCAGCAATTTCAATGTATTTTTCCATACATATCCCTCCTCTTTTTACATGTTTATCTTATCATAATGGAGTATTTTTAGCAATCTTTATTTGCTCAAAAAGCCCTTAATTCATTACAATATTTTTTATTTTGGAATTAGATTTGCATTTTTTTATCTTTTATAGTAATATATGGACTATAGTGTGAATAAAATATAAAAAATCTATTTTGAAAGGAGGTTTAGTGGTTTATATAAAGCGCCAGAGCGTTGTTATTTCAGCGCTTAACGAGGTTAGAGTTTATCGAAGTTTTCGGCGGATGCTCTATGGCATGTTACTGTCATTAGAAAAGGTTCAAAGTTCATCAGTAATGATGAAACAATAATTTTTTTCATGTAAATATATTTTTTTCGCATAATATTTCAAAAAAAATTATATAAATATGTAATAAGACAGTATTTTCTCTGCCTTTAGTTTATGTGCTCATTTTATGTCTTAATTAATATTTATATATATTCTACAAAGGAGGGTATTATGTGTGGAATTGTTGGATATATAGGTACTAAAAAAGCTGAACCTATATTAATTAATGGATTGTTAAGACTTGAATACAGAGGTTATGACTCTGCTGGTGTTGCAACAATCGAAAAAAATGGAATTAACGTTGTAAAAAGTAAAGGTAGAGTTGCTGAACTTGAAAAAGTTCCTGCAATCAATTCTTTGGAAGGTACTATAGGAATTGCTCATACAAGATGGGCTACTCATGGTAAGCCTTCGAATGAAAATTCTCATCCACATGTTGATGGAAAAAAGAATTTTGCCGTTGTTCATAATGGTATTGTTGAAAATTATCATGAACTTAGAGATTTCTTAAGTAAAAAAGGATATTCTTTCTATTCTGAAACAGATACTGAAGTTATCCCTAACTTAATAGACTACTATTATGAAAAAGATACAAAAGATGATGATAAAAGAGTTTTAAGAGCTGTTGTTTCTGCATGCTCTGATTTAAAAGGAAGTTTTGCATTAGAAATCATTTCATCTTTCTTACCAGAAAAAATGATTGTTGTTAGAAAAGATAGTCCTCTAGTTATTGGTACAACTGCAACTGAAAATTACATTAGTTCTGATATACCAGCTATTCTTTCTTATACAAAAGATTTCTATCTTTTAAATGATTATGAATATGTTGTTTTATCAAAAAATAAAGCAGAATTTTTCGACTCAAACTTAAAACCTATAAAGAAGGATCTTGTAAACATTGATTGGAATGCTTCTGCTGCTGAAAAAGATGGTTATCCTGATTTCATGTTAAAAGAAATTCATGAACAACCAAAATCTATCAGAGAAACAATCGGTTCAAGATTAACTTCTGATGGAAAATGTACTATCGAAGGTTTAGATTTATCTAAAGATTATTTAAAGAGTTTAAATAGAATTTATATCGTAGCTTGCGGAACTGCTATGCATGCTGGACTTGCTACAAAAGCTTTATTTGAGAAACTTTGTGGAATTCAAACTGAAGTTGACATTGCTTCTGAATTCAGATATAGAGATCCATTAATTGACGAAAAATCTTTAGTTATTTTTATTAGTCAATCTGGTGAAACAGCTGATACTATTGCTGCATTAAAACTATCTAAAGAAAAAGGTGCAAAAACAATTGCAATTTCAAATGTTATTGGAAGTTCAATAACTCGTGAAGCTGATTATACAGTATATACTCATGCTGGTCCTGAAATTGCTGTTGCTTCAACAAAAGCTTATACTTCTCAAGTTGTTTTAATGACACTTATGGCAATTAATTTTGCTGAAATATTAGGAAAAAAATCAGATGTAATTTCAGAATTAAAAGCTGATGTTTTAAAACTTCCTTCTCAAGTTGAAGATGTTTTAAAGAATATTGACGGTGTTAGAAATTTTGCAAAACAAGTTTATACTGAAAAAGATATGTTCTTCTTAGGAAGAGGTATTGATTATTCAGCTGCTTTAGAAGCTTCATTGAAACTTAAAGAGATTTCATATATACACTCAGATGCTTATGCTGCTGGTGAATTAAAACATGGTCCTATCGCCTTAATTGAAAAAGGTGTAACTGTTATTTCTATTATGACAGATCCTGCTTTAACACCAAAAACAATAAGTAATCTACAAGAGGTTATTACTAGAGGTGCTAAAACTTTAGTAGTTACAAACCAAGATTTAGGTGATAAGAGTTTTGATAATATGATTACAATACCTAAAACAAACCCACTTATCTCACCTATCTTATCAATTATTCCACTTCAATTATTTGCATACTTTATTTCTAAAGAAAAAGGATTGGACGTTGATAAGCCAAGAAATTTAGCAAAATCAGTTACTGTTGAGTAACATTATTATTTAATTTTAAAAAAATTACAAATCACAAATCAAATCAATCAAAAGCAGTAGATTTTAATATCTACTGCTTTTAATATAATAATAAGTTCTTTTAACTTCTTATTATATTAAATAAAACATTGTACAGAAATTTGCTTTACAAAATTCGCACACGAACAAATACGCGGACTGTGTAATATTATAATAACCGTAAATATTATAAATAGTCCGCTTTTGTTCTTTGATATTTTTTTGCTTGTTTTAATAAGTAACTTATTTTGGATTGTTCGGACTTGATTTGATATGCATAATAATCAACTAGTTCTCCTCTTGCATATTCAAAATTTCTATGTGCAAGTTCTAGTCGTTTTTGTGATTCAGTAATACACTGAATAATTGATTCATCATAATCCTCTTTTTTTAAATCCACGATAGGAACTTCTTTAATATAAGACTCGTACATTTTTTATCCTCCTATCGTTATTATATGCTTGGACTTTTTAAATATTACTCATTTTAATTTTTTTATCTTCTTTTTCGTATATATCATATATTTTTTTGTAATTTTCTATTGATAAATTCTCTCCCATTTCATCTAATATTAATGCATAAATTTCACTTTTTAATAATTCTTTTCTTATTATATCAAACTCTGGTATTATCTCTTCTGGTACATATTTTATAAATTCTCTTTTATCATCAATTAAAATATATCCACGTAAAAGTGTTGCTGAAATACTTATTTTTCTTCTATCTACTAATATTTCTTTTACTTTCCTCATTTGTCCTTCTGAAAACCAATTTCTTCTTGATTCATCATTTCCAGATATTATTGCATCGGCTTTTCTCCCTGTTGCTTCTATTGTTTTGTCTATTACATATTGTCCCCAAATTGAATTGATATCATACTCATTTGTCATGTCATCTAATTTTTCTATTTGAACTTTATTTTTATCTGGGAATACTTTTCTAATTAAATCCGTTCTAAAATCTGCAGAAAATGGATTTCGCAAAGTTCCACTTTCTTGTGCTGATCCAACAAAAATAAGTGTTTTATCGCATCTTTCTATACTTGTATTTATAATTGATTGGTGGCCTTTGTGTATTGGACCAAATCTTCCACATATTAATCCTAAATTATATTTTTTCATTTTTCTTCATCTTCTTTCTTTTTAAGAATTATATATTTTTTTCAAGATTTTTTCAATCAATTCTAATTGACAAATTATTTCTTCCGTGCTACAATTGTATACATAATTTGGCAGAGATAAGAGATTAGTAATAATCTAAGTTTTATTTAGAGAGTCTGTGGTCGGTGAAAACAGATTAAAACATTTTATGAATCTACTCTTTAGCTTCTAACCTAATAAGTTAGACCATTTGTACTGGTTACGTACTATAAAAGTTATAAATCAAGGTGGTACCGCGAATATTCGCCCTTATGCTAAAAAAGCATAAGGGCTTTTTGTTATATAATAGAGCTTCCTATTATATAAAATAACAATGCTCTGAAATTTGCAAAGCAAATTTCGCATGCGAACAAAAACGCGGACTTAAAAATGTTATTAAGGTCCTCTTTTGTTCTATTTTTTACCACCATAAGAAAGGAAGAATTTTATGGAAGAAGTTAAAATTGGTAAAGTGTACAGACATTTTAAAGGAAATTATTATTTTGTTGAAAATGTTGCGTACGACTCCGAAACTCAAGAAAGAATGGTAGTTTACAAACCTCTATACCCAAGAGAAGATAACAGAAATATTTGGGTTAGACGTGAGTCTATGTTTTTAGAATCTATTCCTGAAAGACCTGATAATATAACTGGTCAATCACATAGATTTGAATTATGTGAAGATATAAATAAAGATTATATAAATAAATAATTTGAAAGGAGATTATTATGATTGATATTAAATTTTTAAGAGAAAACCCTGATATTGTTAAACAAAATATCAAAAACAAGTTTCAAATGCACAAATTACCTCTTGTTGATGAGGTTATTGAACTTGATAACAAAAACAGAGAATTAAAACTTCATGGAGATGAGTTAAGAGCTCAAAGAAATTCACTTAGTACACAAATTGGTGGATTAATGCGTGATGGTAAAAAAGATGAAGCTGAAAAAATTAAAGCTGAAGTAAAAAAAATTAATGATGAACTTGCTGAAAATGAAAAACTGGAAGCTGAATATTCAGAGAAAGTTACAAACATTATGATGAAAATTCCTAATATTATGCATGAGTCTGTTCCTATCGGTAAAGATGATAGTGAAAATGTTGAAAACGAAAAATTTGGTGAACCAGTTGTTCCTGATTATGAAATTCCATACCACACAGATATAATGGAAAGTTTAGCCGGTATAGATTTAGATGCTGCTCGTAGAGTTGCTGGAAATGGTTTTTACTATTTAGTTGGTGATATTGCTAGACTTCATTCAGCAGTTTTATCTTACGCTAGAGATTTTATGATTAATAAAGGATTTACATATTGTATCCCACCTTATATGATTAGATCTGATGTTGTTACTGGTGTTATGAGCTTTGAAGAAATGGATGCAATGATGTATAAAATTGAAGGTGAAGATTTATATTTAATTGGAACTAGTGAGCATTCTATGATTGGTAAATTTAAAGGACAAATCCTAGATAAGGCTAACTTACCTTATACTATGACTTCTTATTCACCTTGCTTCAGAAAAGAAAAAGGTGCTCATGGTATTGAAGAACGTGGTATTTACAGAATTCATCAATTTGAAAAACAAGAAATGATTGTTGTTTGTGAACCTGATGAATCTTGGGATTGGTATGAAAAAATGTGGCAATATACAGTTGAATTATTCAGAAGTATGGATATTCCTGTTAGAACTTTGGAATGTTGTTCTGGAGATTTAGCTGACTTAAAAGCAAAATCTTGTGATGTTGAAGCTTGGAGTCCTCGTCAACAAAAATACTTCGAGGTTGGAAGTTGTTCAAACTTAACAGATGCACAAGCTAGACGTCTTGGCATTCGTATAAAAGGTGAAAAAGGTAATTACTATGCTCATACTCTTAACAACACTGTTGTTGCTCCACCTCGTATGCTAATTGCTTTCTTAGAAAATCACTATCAAAAAGATGGTTCAATTACTATCCCAGAAGTATTAAGACCATATATGGGTGGAATTGAAGTTTTAAAACCAAAAGCATAAAACTTATAAAAAGCGGACTATTTATAAAAATTGTATAAAAATATTTAAAGTCCGCTTATTTATTTACAAATTTGACCAAATTCAATTTTGGCAAAATACTTTATATTATAGCCCTTTAGAAAGTTTGCTACAATATAAAATAGAAATGGAGAAATTAATATGATTGTTAAAAATCCGCAATTTGAAATATCTGCTGTAAAACCAGCTCAATATCCTAAAAATGATTTACCTCAAATCGTTCTTGTTGGTAAATCTAATGTTGGTAAGTCTTCTTTTATCAATACAATGCTTAATAGAAAATCTTTGGCTAGAACTAGTAATACTCCAGGAAAAACAAGACAAATTAATTTTTATAATATTGATAATAATTTTTATTTTGTTGATTTACCTGGTTACGGTTATAGCAAATTAAGTAAAGAAGAGCAGGTTAATATGGGACGTTTTATAGAAGATTATTTGCAAAAATGTCAGAATATTGCGCTTATTGTGCTTCTTTTAGATATTAGACATAAGCCTACTGCTGATGATGCTCATATGTTTGAGTATATTAAAAGGACTAATCTTCCTTTTATGCTTATTGCAAATAAGGCTGATAAGATTGCTGTTACCAAAGTTGATATGGAGCTTGAGAAAATAAAGGAGACATTAGGTTTGTCGTTTTCTACGCTTCTTCCTTTTTCAGCTGAAAGAAAGATTTATTCTGATGATGTTTGGCGTGAGATTGAAAATTTTATATAGTTATTCGAATTGTTAAGAAAATATTATATTTGATTTTTGAGTGACGCGCAGTTTGAAAGTTTTTCCCTAACCTTCTAAACGAAGTTTAGTAGGTGGGAAAATATTTTAGCAAGGAACGAAAAAATAAATATAATATTTTCTTATTCAATAATTAAAAAGTTCATATAAAATTTTTTACACCTTACTGGCACATTCTTCGAATTTTGAAAATAAAAATGTCAATGATGATTACATCACATTGACATTTTTATTTTCAAAGCAAGTAGAATGCTTCAATCGAACTCACTTCGTTCGTTTGGTCCCTGCGCGGTGATTCAAAAATTTTGATATGTATTTTTCTTCTATAAACTTTTAATATTATATATTATGAGTGAACCCCTACCGGAATACCGGCAGGGGTTTTTCTTTTTAAATATCGCCAAGCACAATTATCTCTATATTGCTTGTATCTGTAACCTGAACGATTTTCTGAGAATCGAAAATTTGTGTCGCTATTTCGACCTCAATATCACAAAGTTCTTTTTCAGATTGATAATAATCTTTCTCGATTATGTCAATTATTTTCTCAATCTGATTTTCGGTAACTGCAGTATCGCTTTTTATGATGATTTCCTCTTCACCATATGGGCACCTTGTTTCAAATAGCGGTTTTCTTTTTACCTCTTTGATTTCTTCTTTAATCTTTTTTTGGTTTAATATCAACTTCTTTATTGGCAGAAATATTGTCTTCATTGCTTTTCTTGCCTCCTGGATGATGTTTAATTTTTATGAATAACGTTTCAGAATTAATTTTTTGAATAGTTATTCGAGCCATGCCTTTAAAAAAATCAAGACTAATTAATGCTGCAATCGAATCAAATTGTTCTTCGAAATCGATTGCACTTACTGCATACTCCGCGATAGATTTTTTCACTCCTTTCTTATCTATGGATGTATTGGATGTTATAATAACATCATATCCATTGACGGTTAACAACGTTTCGGTGACTTTCTTTCTTTTTTTGCATTTGTTCTTCCGAAACATTTTTTCACCTCCTAAATTTTTGTACATTTCTATTATACCACATTTAGTAGGTTTTTTTAATACATTTTTTTACATTTGATTATTTTTAATGCTTTAGGTCTTTCTAGCATTATCACATGCCCACACCCTAAACATTCTAATTTAAAGTCAACACCAACTCTTGTTATTTTCCATTCTTTGCTACCACATGGGTGTTGCTTTTTTGTTATAACTATATCTCCAACATTATATTCCATAATATTTCTCCTAGAATTATTCAGCTTTTGCTTTTAATCTATCTTTAACTTCTTTTTCTCCTAGTACTTCTATTATTTCATAAAGATCTGGTGTGTTAGCTCTTCCTGTTAATGTTACTCTAATTACAGTACTTATATCTCCAACATGTCCTTTATACATTTCTGGATTTGCTTTGTATTCCTTAACTTCTCTTGCATATCCAAGTTTTTCTGCTAAGTCTTTCATTTTATTAAACCATATTTGTTTATCATCATTTATATCAAAATAGTTATTTACATATTCTGATACAATTTTCTTAATTTCATTTTCATCTGAAATTTTTTGATACTCAAATTCTGTATTATTAGCAAATTTCTCAGGATACATATAGTAAATTATATTTTTAACATCTGACCATTTTGCAATATCTTTTCTTGGTTTAACATTTCCTCTTTCAATACCTAAAACTTTTAAAGAATATTCCTTATTATCAAGCATTTCTTTTAATTCTGAATCAAATTTTTCAGCCCAAGCATAAGAAAAATCATAAACTTCTTGTGCTGTAAACTTAGATATAACTCCTTTTGCTACATCTAATAATTTTACCATATCAAATAAAGCACCGCTTACTCCCATTTTATTTAAATGGAATTCAAAATCTTTCATCATATCTTTATCTGGATTTTGTTTTCTCCAAATTTCAAAATTTGAATTAGCAATATTCATTAAATATTCTTTTAACGCTTCTTTTGGTATACCAACTTCTGTGTAATAAGAAACTGCTGCTTCTGGATCTTTTCTTTTACTTAATTTTCTTCTTGCACCATCTTCTGTTTTCTCTAATGGAGCTGTATGTGCGAATTTTGGAACTTTAAATCCAAGAATTCTAAATAATTGAATGTGAAGTGGTACAGATGATAGCCATTCATCACTACGAGTAACTAATGTAGTGTGCATTAAATGATCATCAACTGCGTGTGCAAAGTGATATGTTGGAAGTCCATCAGATTTGATAATTACTATATCTTGATCGTTTTCTGGCATATCAACTCCGCCTTTTATTACGTCTTTTATTTTTATTTTCTTTTCAGGATTTCCTGGTGATTTTAATCTTATAATATATGGATCACCATTTTTTATTTTTTCATATGCCATGTCAACAGGCATGTTTCTACATTTTGCCCATTTTCCATAGTATCCTGTTCTTTCTTGAGCTTTTGTTTGATTTTCTCTAATATTGCTTAATTCTTCTGGTGAACAGAAACATGGATATGCATTTCCTTCTTCTAATAATTTTTTAGCATATGCTTGATATATTTCTTTTCTTTCACTTTGAACGTATGGACCATAATTTCCTTTTCCAACTGTTTCATCTGGATATAAATCATAATCTTTATAAGCATTTAAAATTTCTTCATTACCATTTTCTATTTTTCTTTTTTGATCTGTATCTTCAATTCTTACAAAGAATACACCACCTGTTTGCTGTGCTATTTTCTTTGCAATTAACCCTTGAAAGATACCTCCCACGTGTATAAATCCAGTTGGACTTGGAGCAACTCTTACTACTTGTGCCCCTTCTGGTAAATCTCTTTCAGGATATTTTTCTTCATAATATGATACTTCCTTTGCCTCTGGAAATATTAAATCTGCTAATTCTTTTCTATCCATAAAACTCTCTCCTTTTAATTCTAAGTGTGTCTATTTTATCATACTTTTTTCTAAACTTCCATTATAATTGGCAATATCATTGGATTTCTCTTTGTTTTTGCAAATATATAATCTCTTAATGAATCTTTAAGTCTAGATTTTATTGTTGACCAATCTCTTACTCCATGTTCTTCAAGTTTTCTAACTTCTTCTCTTAACATTTTCTTAACATCTTCCATTAAGTTTTCAGATTCACGAACATAAACAAATCCTCTTGAAATAACGTCTGGACCTGCTACTATTTCACCAGTTGCTGAATCCATTGACATTACAACGATTATTAATCCGTCTTGTGATAAATGTTGTCTATCTCTTAATACAATATTTCCAACATCACCAACGCCAAGTCCATCAACCATTACTTTGCCAAATGGAACTGTTCCTGTTAAAGCAGCTTCATCTTCGTTTAATTCTAGAATTCTACCGTTTGTTGTTAAGAATATATTTTCCGGTTTTATTCCAACTTTCTTTGCAGTTTCGCTATGAGCTATTAATTGTCTGTACTCACCATGAACTGGTATGAAATATTTTGGTCTTACTAATGATAACATTAATTTTTGTTCTTCTTGACATGCGTGTCCTGAAACGTGGATTGCTTCTAATGAGCTATATACAACCTCTGCCCCTATTTTCATAAGATCATCAATTACTTTAGCAACATATTTTTCATTTCCTGGTATTGGATTTGCAGAAATTATTACTAAGTCATTAGATGTTATAGTAACTTTTTTGTGCTCTCCTGCTGCCATTCTTGTTAAAGCTGACATTGTTTCACCCTGGCTACCAGTTGTTATTATTACTAATTGTTCATCTGTATAATTTTTAATCATATCAATATCTATGAAAACATTTTCAGGAACATTTATATATCCTAATTCCATTGCAGTTGAAATCATGTTAATCATACTTCTTCCACAAACTGCTATTTTTCTATTGTTTGCAACTGCTGAATTTACAATTTGTTGTACCCTGTGGACATTTGATGCGAATGTTGCTACTACTATTCTCTTTGTGCAATTAAAGAATAATTTATCAAACACTTCTCCAACAGTACTTTCAGACATTGTATATCCTTTACGTTCTGAGTTTGTACTATCTGACATAAGTGCTAATACACCTTTGTTTCCAAGTTCTGCAAGCCTTCCAAAGTCCATTCTTTCATCATCAATTGGTGTGTAATCTATTTTAAAGTCACCTGTATGAACAACTGTACCAGCTGGTGTGTGAATTGCAAGAGCTACTGCATCTGGTATACTGTGGCAACTTCTAATAAATTCAACTCTAATTTTTCCTAAAGTTATTGTTTGACCTTGATTTACTATTTTTAATTTCGTACTCTTTAATAATTTATGTTCTTCTAACTTATGGCTTATTAATCCTGCAGTTAATTTTGTTGCATAAATTGGTACATTTATTTTTTGAAGTAAATAAGGAATTGCTCCAATATGATCTTCGTGACCGTGTGTTATAACTAATCCTCTTATTTTATCTTGATTTTTTTCAAGATATGTGAAATCAGGAATAACCAAGTCAATTCCTAACATATCATCTTCTGGGAATGCTAGTCCGCAGTCTACTATAACAATATCATCACCATATTCAAATACTGTTATATTTTTTCCTATTTCTTGAAGTCCACCTAATGGGATTATTTTTAGTTTCTCTTTTTTAAATGCAAAATCTAATTTATCATCTCTTTTAGCTAGACTTCTTGTTGATTTAACTCTTCTTGTTGTTTTCTTTTCTTTATCTTTTTTTAAATCAGCAACTATATCTTGAACTGTTCTTTCTTTTTTCTCTGTCTTTCTAATTTTTTTGTTCTCATTTGATTTTTTTACTATTTCTGCCTTTACTTCTTTTTGTGTATTAGGCGTTCTTTTTCTTCTATTTGCTGTATTTCTTCTTATTGTTTTACCTGCGTTTTGTGCAGTATTTTTTTCGTTATTTTCCATTTTCTCCTCCTTAATGATTTACTTTTAATGTTATACAAAATAAATTTTGATTTTCTATATCTTTTTCTCTTTTATAATTATTATAGAATTATGTTCGAATATTACTATGCAAATTTTATAACATTGCTATTTTAATATTATTGGGAGTTCAGGAAGAACTTTTATAATATTAAAAACTCTTTATACCAGAAGATATAAAGAGTTTAATGATTCAATTATTCCGTTCAATTTTCTCGATTTATTGTTATTTTATATACCAGAAAGTTCTATAAACTTTCTTACTTATATAAAAATAGATTTTACACCGCTAATAATCTATTTTATTAAATAACAGCATAGCAATAAACAATAATTTATTATTGCTTTTCTTTCATATTTAATTTTATTCCGAACCATTATCTCTTTTTTATTTTTATATATACATCTCTTCCATATCGCCTCATGCGATAACAACTGTTTATGATTATACTATCTTTTTGTATATTTGTCAAATTTTAGAGAGACTTTGGTTCTTTATATTACACATTTGATTCTTCAACATCATCATCTGTTACACAGTTGAAATCATATATTAATTCTGTTGCTTGATCTTGTGTTTGTTTTAAAATATAAGTATTTGAATAATATACTGGTTGACTGTTTGGCACTACTTGCTTTAACATTAATCCCGTTTCTTTATCATACCATGTTTTATTATTGTTGTTATCTGTTATAACATAACATTCTTTTGTTCCTTCTTTGCTGTTCCTATTTAAATTTGAAGATTTTATAGTAGTGAAAATTGAAACACCCAATGATTGATATATTCTTGTACCAATATTCGAATCATATGAAATTGTATAATCAGATATTATATTCTTTAAATCTTCCATATTCATAGTTCCATATGATACGTCATTTGCAACAATTTTATCATTTGCGTATGTATCTGTAACTTTTTTATACTTTCCATCTTTATAATAATATTCTGTCACTATTGCACTGCTATTTGGTTGATGTTCAATTTTTTGAATATATATATTAGTGCTTGATAAATATTCATTTCTTTTATTATATATTTTTGTTATTATAACACTTTTTCTAATCCACATTATTAGTAAAATAACTACAATTATTAATAATATCCACTTTATTGTATTTATTCTTTCTTTTCTTTTGGCTTTTTTCAAGTAGTCTACGCATTTTTTGTCATTTGCTTTATCTTCTATCATACTATTTTTTAGATCTTCAAATTTACTTTTGCATGACTCACATTCTGAAAAGTGTTTATCTACAATTTCTTTTGTTTCAGGATTTAATGTGCCATCTAAATATGCAATTAATAAATCCTCTACAATTTTGCAATCAATTTTCTCTTTCATTTTTCTCCCTCCTTTTTCAATTTTTCTTTAGCCCTAAAATAAGTCACTCTTACCCAGCTAGGCGTTTTTCCTAATATTTCAGCAATTTCTACAAAGCTTAAATTTCCTGATAATTTCAAGTATATAACATCTTTAAATGGCTCTTCCAATTTTTGAATTTGCTTATATAATGATATTCTTTCATCATTTTCACATACTATGTCATCTACCGTATTTCCAATAAAAATTTCATTTTCTATTTCTTCAAATGAAATAGATTTTTTCTTTTTACTTTCTTTTAATTTTTTATACCATAAATGTTTTGCGATTTGGCAAAGCCATGTAGATAACTTGCATTTATATTTAAAACCATCTATTTTCTCTAAAGCTATTGCAAATGTTTCTTGTGTTAGTTCTTCTGCTAGATGTTCATTTTGTGTTAAGCAATATAAATATCTATATACTGTGGTTGAATACTTGTTATATACTTCTTCTGGTTTTTCCGAATTATGCATAGCTTTTTCCTCCTTATTTAGTTAGAGTCTTTTTTAATAAAAACGTTACAATTTTTAATTAATTTCATTTAAATATTCTGCTAATTTTTTATAACCTTCATCAGACCATAATTTAGCTCTTGCATCATCATCAAAATTAGCCATTGACTTTGTTTGACCATTTGGAATAAATATTCTATCCCAGCTCCAACCATATTGACCACTTTTCTTTGTATCAAGTACTCCTTCTGTTTTAGAATGAAACACCTTAGTTTCCTTTCCTGGTTCTGTATATGCTAAACATTCTAAAAAATATGCTCTTCTATCTTCTATTCCGTCCATTAATTTTAATATCCCGTCCTCGGCAATAGTATCATCTGCATAGTGAGTATATGCTGATGGAAATCCTTTCAAAGCTGGAATTACTAGTCCTGTATCATTTTTTAATACTGGACACTTTAATTGTTCACATGCATATCTTGATGAAAATATTGCAACATCTTCTATCTTGTCTGCTTGAATTTCTATACAATCTATTTTCTTTGCAATTACGTTTATTCCATATGGTTCTAAAAATTTTCTAGCGCTAAATATTTTATATTCATTTCCTGTTACATATATTAAATCTTTCATAATTTCTCGTATAATCAATTATATAGAAATATTTAATTGATTAATTCCTTTCTCTTAAATTTTGAGATATTATACATTGCGATGTATAACACACTATGGATTTGTTTCTATTCTCTTCTTTGCTGAAATTATATTATCATTTTCTAATTATTGTTTCAATATTTCATTTATTTTGATTTGAAGTAATATATCTAAAAAAAAGCATATTAATATTTAAAAATACTAATATGCTTCTTTTATTATTTTACTAATTCTTTTATTCTTTCAACAACTGCTGATATTTCAACTAGTTCTGTTTCGTCTTTTCTTCTTTCTTTTAGTTCTATTTGACCTTCTTCAACTTTCTTTCCTACTGTTATTCTAACAGGAATTCCTATTAAATCCATATCATTAAATTTAACTCCTGCTCTTTCTTTTCTATCATCTAATATTGTATCAATTCCCATGTTTGTTAAAGTTTCATATAAATCATTTGCAACTTGTTTTTGTTTTTCGTCTTTATCACTGATTTGTACAATTGCAACTTTATATGGTGCAATATTCATTGGCCAAATTATTCCTTTATCATCATGGTTTTGTTCAACAACTGCTGCTATAATTCTTTCAATTCCAATACCATAGCATCCCATTACAACTGGTTTTAATTCATTGTTTTCATCCATATAGTTTAGTCCTAAACTCTTACTATATTTAGTACCTAATTTAAATGTGTTACCAATTTCAATTCCTTTTTTGAAGTTCAAATGTCCTTTTTTACATTTTGGACATGTATCTCCTTCTTGTACATTTCTAATGTCTGCTATTGTTTCAACTTCGAAATCTTCTAGATTTACATTTTTATAATGATAATCTGTTTCATTTGCGCCTACTACAAAGTTTTTCATATATTTTATTTCATTATCCATTATTACTGGGATATCTAATCCAACTGGTCCTGCGAATCCAACATTTGCATGTGTTATTCTCATAACGTCTTCTGCTTCTGCAAGTGCTACTTCTGTTACATTTAATAGTTTTTGCAATTTTACTTCATTTAATTCTTTATCACCTTTTACTAAGCATGCATAAAATTTATCATCTGCTTTGTAAATTAATGTTTTAACAAAGTTATCTGCTGTTTCTCCTAAGTAATTTTCTAAGTCTTCTATTGTTCCTACATTTGGTGTATGGATTTTTTCAATTTTCTTTTTCTCTTCATTATTTGATTTTTCAATGTCTAAGCATTCACTAACTTCAATGTTTGATGCATAATCACATTCGTCGCATAATACTAAAATATCTTCACCAACATCTGTAACTGCTTGGAATTCTTCTGAAAGTAGTCCTCCCATAACTCCTGTATCTGCTCTTACTACTGCATAATTAATTCCTATTTCTTTAAATATTTTGTTGTATGCATCGAATTGTTTTTTATATGATTTATCACAACTATCTAAATCTGTATCAAAGCTGTATGCATCTTTCATTGTAAATTCTCTTGTACGAATTAAACCTAAACGTGGTCTTACTTCATCACGATATTTATTTCCAATTTGATATAGTGTATATGGTAAATCTTTATATGATTTAGCTTTCATCATAGCTGCTATTGTAAAGAATTCCTCATGTGTTGGGCCTAAAACATATGGTCTGTTATATCTATCATTTAATTGGAATATTGATGGCCCAAATAGTTCATATCTTCCTGATTTTTGAAAAGCTTCAATTGGTAGAAGCATTGGCATTGTTACTTCTTGTGCTCCTGCTTCATTCATATTTCTTCTTACAATTGCTTTTACGTTTTCCCAAACTTTATTTCCAAGTGGTAACTTCATATATATTCCGTTTCCAACTTTTTTAAACATTCCACTTTTTACAAGTAAATTTCCACTTACTGATTCTTCATCCTTTGCATCTTCTCTCAATGTATAAAAATAACTTTCACTTAATTTCATTTTTCTAATTCCTTTCTTTTATTAGGTATTAGGATTTCATTAGGCTTTGCCATATGACTCCATATTTTTTATTGTTTATTATCTATTGCCTTCCCTTGCGGGCATTGGAGCCTCTATATTTTTTAAATTTGCATTTAGCTTGTTTTTAGAGAGTATGATTTTATTGTTTTTATATTTTATTAAATTATTTTTTATTTTTTCCATATATACCCTCCTTTTTAATCTTTTTTTATTATCGCATCATTTGTTTTTTATGTCAACATTTTTTCTTGTATTTTAGCCTTCTTTGTGCTATTATTATAAGTAATTAAATACAAACAGGAGGTTTTTTCATGAAAAAAACAAAAAGCAACAAGGATGGTCTTACCATTCGGGCGTTGACAGCAAGGGATGCAAATGCATATTTTCAGATTGCTCAGGAAGATCCAGAAATGATGCGTTTCACCAAATTTTTTGTGGTAAATAGTATCGACGAGGCGAAAAAGAAAATTGTCTCTTATACTTCCCATAACGAAGCTGTTTACGGTTTGTTTACAAAGTCAAACCGCTTGGTTGCGGTTTTCGATGTAAATGACGACTTTAATGATGATGGCGACGTCGATGGCGCTGTTGTCCATTACTTTGTTGGACGGAAATACCGTGGAAACAACTATGCCTACAGAGGTATTAAAAAACTTGCTGTGGAATTGGCCCACGAATATATCAAATTTAAGTTTGAAGTTCGCAAAACCAATCACGCAAGCATAGCTGTTCAGGCAAAACTTGGTTCCGAAATTGATACTAGTTATGCATCAAAAGATTGCAATCTGTTTGTGTACAACATCTAGTTTGCATTTAGTTTTAAAAAAAGAGTCACGGGATATTTTCCGTGACTCTTTTTTGTATATGAACTTTCTCTAAACTTCCTAAAAATAATAATGTCAAGAAATTTGTTTTGTAAATTTCTTGTGTGAATAATTATACAAAATCAAAGCATTATAATAATCATAAATGTTATAAATGTTCGCTTTTGTACTTTGATTAATATATTTCTTTATTCTTTGCCTTATATTCTTCAAATAAAGATTTGCACTCTTCTCTATCTATTTCTTTTAATTCGATTACGTCATTGTTATTTCCTTTTAAGTATTCATATATCATGTCATCTCTAAATCCAATACTTGCTGCATCTTTTCTTGTGCATGCATAATATACTTTTTTTATGTTTGCCCATATTATTGCAGATAAACACATTGGGCATGGTTCACATGATGTATATAAAATACAATCTGATAAATCATGTGTATTTAATTTCTTTGATGCTTCTCTTATTGCTACGATTTCTGCATGTGCTGTTGGATCATGTGAAACTATTACTTTATTATTTCCTTTTGCTATTATATTTCCATCTTTGTCTATTATTACAGCTCCAAATGGTCCTCCATCGTTTCTGTTTGCTCCGTCTCTTGCCATATCTCTTGCTTGTTGCATAAATTTATCCATACTCATCATCCTTTCTTTTTAGGTTTGATATATGTTTTTAGGGAATATTCTTATGTTATACTTTTTGTGTGTCAAAAAACACGTCCCCATGACATTCATCATCCTTCCTTCGTATTTATTATACACGAACATGACTAAAAAAATCAAAATATTTAATGCCTTTTTTCTATTTTAAATATTGTAAAATCTTAATATTTTCTAAATTGTTATAATAAAAATTTAAAATGATTTTCCTATCAAACAAAAAAGACTTCTTGCTAAGTATAGCAAAAAGTCTTTTGTTCTTTTATCCGAATATTCCACGTTTTTTTATTGGTGGTTGTTCATTCATAGTTAATGCTAATTTTGAGATTAACTCTCTTTGTTCGGCAGTTAATTTCTTTGGAACTTGAACATGTACCGTAAATACAAAATCACCTCTCCAGTTTCCATTCACGCTCTTAAATCCTTTGCCTCTTAATACGAATTTTGAGCCTGTTTGTGTTCCTTCTGGAATCTTGTATTTCTCTTTAGTTCCATCTACCATAGGAATTTCTATTTCTGTTCCTAAAGTTGCACCTGTAAATGTGATTGGAATATCACATAATACATGGTCTGCTTTTCTTGAATATATGCTATGTTTTTTTACATGAACATTTATATACAAATCTCCTTTAGGTCCATTCTTAGTTCCTGGTTCTCCTTCACCACGTAATACAACTGTTTGACCATCATCAATTCCTGCTGGTATTTTAACTTTTATTCTTGCAGATTCGCGTACTATTCCTTTTCCTCTACATTCACTGCAAGGTTCTTTTATTATTTTTCCTTCACCACCACAATTTGAACAAACTTTTTGTGTTGACATTTGTCCAAATGGTGTTGTTACTACTTGTTTTATTTTTCCTGTACCATTACATACTTGGCATGTTTGAGGATTTGTTCCAGGTTTTGCACCTGTTCCATGGCAGTTTGAGCACTCTTTATTTCTGCTAATTACAATTGTTTTCTCTACTCCAAGATATGATTCTTCAAATGTAATATCTAAATTTACTTTTAAATCAGCACCTTTTCTTGGTCCAGATTTTCTTCTTGTTCCTCCTCCAAATGCTGCTGAGAAAATATCTCCAAAACTTCCAAATCCGAAATCTTCAAATCCAGAGAATCCACTAAATCCATCAAATCCAGAACCATATGAGTAGTATCCTCCTCCGTTCTGTCCCCCGAATCCTTGTGGTCCATTAAATCCAAATTGATCATACATTTGTCTTTTTTGTTTATCAGATAATACTTCATATGCTTCACTAACTTCTTTGAATTTAGCTTCTGCTTCTTTTTTATTATCGGGGTTTGCATCTGGGTGATATTTCTTTGCTAATTTTCTATATGCTTTTTTTAGTTCTTCGTCAGTAGCATTTTTTTCTACGCCAAGTACTTCATAGTAATCTCTTTTAGATGTATTGTCGCTCATTTCTCCCTCCATTGCATAACTTACAGTAATTACATTCTATTATAAAAACTTTAAGTTTTACTTTTATCTTTCAAATATTCATGTATAAAAGTTTGGGGCGTATGATTCTTGCGCCCCAAACTAATTTGAATTTTTTATTTGTTGTCATCTTTGTTTTCGTCTTCTACTTTGTAGTCAGCATCATATACTTCGCCTTCTTTTGCTTCTTCAGCTCCAGCTGTTTGACCTTCTGCTGCTCCTGCATTTGCTCCATTAGCTTTGTATAGTTTTTCAGAAATTTCATAGAATACTTTTGTTAATTTGTCTGTTCCTTCTTTAATTTCTTCTATGTTGTTTCCTTCTACTTTTTTCTTTAAGTTATCAATTTCTGTTTGAACTTTTGCTTTTTCTTCGCTGCTTACTTTATCTCCTAATTCATCTAATGTTTTTTGGCTATTGTAAATTAAGCTTTCTGCATTGTTCTTAACTTCAACTTCTTCTTTTCTCTTTTTATCTTCTGATGCATGTTCTTCTGCATCTCTAACAGCTCTGTTGATATCTTCTTCTGTTAAGTTTGTGCTTGCTGTGATTGATACTTTTTGTTCATTTCCTGTTGCTGTATCTTTTGCTGATACGTGAACTATACCGTTTGCATCTATATCAAATGTAACTTCGATTTGTGGTACTCCTCTTGGTGCTGGTGGAATTCCTGTTAATTGGAATCTTCCTAATGTTTTATTATATGCTGCCATTTCTCTTTCACCTTGTAATACGTGAACTTCAACGCTTGTTTGACCATCAGCAGCTGTAGAGAATATTTGTGATTTCTTTGTTGGTATTGTTGTGTTTCTTTCAATTAATTTTGTGAATACTCCACCATATGTTTCAATACCTAATGATAATGGTGTTACATCAAGTAATACTAAGTCTTTAACATCTCCTGATAATACACCACCTTGAATAGCTGCACCTAATGCAACGCATTCATCTGGGTTTATACCTTTGTTTGGTTCTTTACCTGTTATTTTCTTAACTGTTTCTTGTACTAATGGAACTCTTGTAGATCCACCAACTAATAATACTTGGTCAAGATCATTAGATGTGATTCCAGCATCTTTTAATGCTTGGTTAACAGGTCCTTTTGTTGAATCAACTAATTCTCTGATTAAGTCTTCGAATTTAGCTCTTGTTAATGTTATGTCTAAGTGTTTTGGTCCTGTGCTATCTGCTGTTATGAATGGTAAGTTAATTTGTGTTTGTCCCATTCCTGATAATTCTATTTTAGCTTTTTCAGCAGCTTCTTTTAATCTTTGCATTGCCATTTTATCTGTACTTAAATCAATTCCATTTGTTTTTTTGAATTCTGCAATTAGATATTCTATAATTTTTTGATCGAAGTCATCTCCACCAAGTCTATTGTTTCCGCTTGTAGCTAAAACTTCAAATACACCATCACCTATGTCTAGGATAGAAACATCGAATGTACCTCCACCTAAATCATATACCATTATTTTTTGATCTTTATCTGCTTTATCCATACCAAATGCAAGTGCTGCAGCTGTTGGTTCGTTTATAATTCTTAAAACTTCTAGTCCAGCTATTTTACCAGCATCTTTTGTTGCTTGTCTTTGGCTATCACTGAAGTATGCAGGAACTGTAATAACTGCTTGTTTTACTTCTGTTCCTAAATAATTTTCAGCATCTGATTTTAATTTTTGTAATATCATTGCTGATATTTCTTGTGGTGTAAATTCATCACCTTCGATTTTAACCTTTTTATCTGTACCCATATCTCTTTTAATTGAGATTACTGTATGATCTGGGTTTGTTACTGCTTGACGTTTTGCAATTTGTCCAACTAATCTTTCACCATTTTGTGAAAATGCAACTACTGATGGAGTTGTTCTATTTCCTTCTGGGTTTGGAATTACAACTGCTTCTCCACCTTCCATTACGGCTACACATGAGTTTGTTGTTCCTAAGTCAATACCTATAATTTTTGACATATTCTTATTCCTCCTTATTTCATCTATCTTAAATTTGTTCTTTTGTACAATTTATATTTTTAAAATTAAAAACTAATTTGCAACTATAACCATAGAATGTCTAATTACTTTAGTTCCTATGATATAGCCTTTTCTGAATTCTTCTTTTATAATGTTCTTTCCAAGCTTTTCGTCTGTTACATGACTTACAGCTTCATGAAGTTCTGGATCAAATTCTTTTCCTACTGTTTCAATTTCTTTAACTCCATTATATGCTAAAACATCTTTTAATTGTTTTAACACTAATTTTATTCCTTCTTCATATGCTGTGTCCTTAGTTCCAGTGCTTATTGCTTTTTCTAGATTATCTATTATTGGTAATATGCTCATCATTATGTCTGATGTAAGCATATTTCTTAAAGATTCTCTTTCTTTCATGTTTCTTTTTTTGTAGTTTTCAAATTCAGCAAATAATCGCTTGTATCTATCATTAAGTTCATCTAATTCTTTTTCAATGTCGTTTTCGATAACTTCTGTTTCTTTTTCAACATTTTCTGCCTTAACTTCGTTCTCGTCTTTTGTGTTTTTTTCTTTTTCTGCCATCTTTTTCCCTTCTTTCTTAATTAATTTTTATTGTCATCTTCATAGTCTTCTTTTATTTTTTTGCTTATATATTTCATTATAGAAATAACTTTTGAATAATCCATTCTTGTTGGGCCGATTATTCCTATTGTTCCTATATCTTTATCACCTAGTAAATGGTTAAATGTTACTACACTAAAATCTTTTAATTTTTCATCATGTAACTCATTTCCTATATAAACATTAATGTCTTCTGCTATTCCTGTATTTAGTACCTCTGATACTAAATCTTTGGCATCTAAGACGTTCATGAAGTTTTTAGCTAAATCTGCTTTTTGAAATTCTGGTAAGTCAAATGATTTGTTTGTTCCTTCTAAATAAACTTCTTCGCTTTCTTTAAATAATTTATCTATTTCTTCTATTATTTTCTTTATAACTGCTATACTACTATTCATTTGTGTAGATATAAACTCTTCAACATTTCCGCCAATTTCTTCTATTGGTTTTCCAACCATATGGTTTGCGAATATTGTATTTAGATTTTTAATTTGTTCTTCTGTAACATCTTCATCGAATTTTATGATTGCTTCACGAATTATTCCAGAGTCTGTTAAGATTATCGCCATCATAACTCTGCTTCCTAATAATACAAATTTAACATCTAATATTGTATGTTTTTCTATTTTAGGTCCTATAGCAATTGTCGTATAATGTGTTAATTCTGATAATGTCGTTGTTGCTATTTTTGTTAAATCTTCTAAATCGTTTACTGTTGTTTCTAGTTTATTTTTTATATATTGCATTTCTTTTTTAGTTAATTTATCATCTCTTAATAATTCATCTATATAATATCTATATCCTTTTTGAGATGGTATTCTTCCGGCTGATGTATATGGTTTTTCAATGAATCCTACCTTTTCTAATTCAGCCATTTCATTTCTTATTGTAGCACTACTGCAGTTCAATTCTTTTACTAAATTTCCTGAGCTTACAGGCTCTGCAGTATCAATGTATTCTTCTATGATTGCTTGAAGTATTCTTTTTTTTCTATTATCAAGATTTTCAACCATTTTACTACCTCTTTTATTTTTTAGCACTCTTTGTGTATCTTTGCTAAATTCTTTATATATATTATATCTATTTTTAGCAATTGTCAATAGTATTTGCTAATTTACTTAAAATTATTTACAAATTTAGTCGATGCGTGTATAATATCCCTACAAAGACTCATATTAATGAACCTTTAGACACCCGTTGTAAAAGCTTTTTTAGAATAGGAGGTATCACTATGAAACGGGAAAACAATTTTCTTGAATGTTACTCAAAGGTATTTGCACCAAATGGAGAAATCAAAGAATGCGGTCGTGATGTCTGCATTAATTTGATTCTCAAATGTTTGGAACTCGATGATTCAGGTGTGGACTATGGCAATGTATCTACCGGTTTTCTTAACATCAAGGCAGTAAAGCAGTTGGTTGTCAAGAAATTTCCGGCAATTATCTTCCGTGAAGAATATGTCAGCAGGTTGAATGATGAATACGCCAATGTCCTTCCAGAAAACATCTCATATCCTGTTGTCTCTTTTGGTTTTTTGATTTCCTGCGAATTATTACCCAAAGATGACGCAAAGTTAAACCATGAGACAGCTCCAATCTACAAAGCACTTACCAAACTGATTGAAAATGCTATCTTGGTTCGCGATTATCTGTAATCACGACGAGAGCCATGCTTTTGTAGCATGGCTCTTTTTCTGTTATATAACTTACTTTTATTAATTTTTTCTAAAAAAATTCTTGTCAAATATTAATACCAAAATAACAACGTATGGTCGTCATTTATAGTTTCTTTTTATAAACAGCATATTTCTTACACAAACTCTTCCCAAACAAGATTAGCTAAATCTAATCCTTTTTTAGTTAATTTTATATTGTCTAAATCAATTTCTATTAGGTCTTCGTCTACTAATTTACTTATTTCAAATCTAAAATAGAATAATGGATTAATTTGAAATTTTTGTTCAAATTCAGATATTGATACTCCTTCTATTTTTCTTAGTCCTAGCATCATGTATTCTTTTTTCATATCTTCTTCTGTTTGGTCTTCTTCAATTTCTTTTTCACTGTAATTTTCTATATATTCTTCAATTGTTTTCTTATTAGAAAATCTTCTTCCACCGAAGTAGCTATGTGCTGCTGTTCCGAATCCAAGGTATTCCTTTTGAGACCAACAATCCATATTGTGTCTTGATCTATAACCTGGTCTTGAAAAATTTGATATTTCGTAATGTTCATATCCATTTTCCTCTAGTAACTCTTTCATTTTCCAATACATTTTTCTTTCTTCTTCATCTGTTGGTAATTCTACTTCTCCTGAATCAACCATTTCTTTTAATCTTGTTCCATCCTCTAAAATTAATGAATAGCATGAAATATGTTCTGGTTTCAAATTAATTATTTCACTTATTTGTATTGCAACACTCCATTCATCCTCTCCTGGAAGTGCTATCATAAAGTCAACATTAATATTATCAAATCCTATTTCTCTTGCCATATCATATGTTTCTACAAAGTCTTCATAAGAATGTATTCTTCCAATTCGTTTTAATGTATCATTATCAGTTGATTGCAAACCTATGCTTAATCTATTTATTCCAGCCTTTTTATAATCCATCAATTTTTCTTTCGTTACTGTTCCTGGATTCACTTCTATTGTTATTTCTGCATTTTGAGTTACTATAAATTTTTCTCTTACTTTAGCAATTATTTCTGAAATATACTGTGGGTCAATAAATGATGGTGTACCACCTCCTATGTAAATTGTACCTATATTAAATCCTGTATATTTACAATCTGATATATCTTTTTTTATTGCTTCTACGTATTTTTTTATTGTATCTTCTTTTCCTGAAAAAGAAATAAAATCACAATAAAAACATTTTCTTTTGCAATATGGAATGTGAATATATAATCCTATTTCTTTCATTCTTTCTCCTTCTTTGCTTCATCAGCAATTTCTATAATTTTCTTTAATCTGTGATTTACTCCTGATTTTCCTAAAGGATTTTCTAATAAGCTTCCTAAATCTTTTAAACTCATTTCTGGATATTCCAATCTTAACTCAGCTATCTCTTGCAAACCTGTAGGTAATTCTTCATATTTTTTTACTTTCTTCAAATAATTTATTGCTTCTATTTGCATTACTGAAGCACTGATTGTTTTATTCAAATTTGCTGTTTCACAATTTACTTGTCTATTAACGTTATTTCGGATTTCTCTCATAACTCGAATTTCTTCATATTTTAAAACTGCTTTTTGAGCACCTATAAAAGCCAAAAATTTTGAAATTTCTTCGCCTTCTTTTATATAAATCGTATTATTCATCTCAAGAATTTTTGCTTTTATATTAAAGCTTTTTAATATATTTTGAATATATTGAGCAACATCTTTATCATTTAATAAAATTTCTAAGTGATACTTTTTCGTAGGATCATTTATTGATCCGCTTCCTAGAAAAATTCCTCTTATCAATGCTTTTTTCTCTTCTTCTGTTTCTAAATCTTCAATATTTCTCAAATTTGGCTTATTAATTTTTGCAACAAAAGTTTTTCTTCTTGTTTCTGGTTCATATTCTATTTTTAATTTAAATAAAATCTTATAAATTCTCTCAATATTAAATTCATTTTCTGTAATAAATTCAATTTTCTCGTTTTCTTCTTTTATATTCGCTGACATTAGGTATCCTATTAGTTCAGCTTCTATCAAATTAGATTTTGAATATGTATTTATTGAACTTAACTCTTGTTTCACTTCTGATGAAAAAGACATATTTACTCCTTCTCTCCTATTATAACTCTGTCTAAGCCTTGCAAGTCTTTCACACATTTTATATTTTTAAATTTATTTTCAATTAATATTTTGCTAACGTCTTCTTTTTGTTTATAACCAATTTCAAATATTAATAATCCTTCTTTTTTTAAATATTCTTTTGCGTTTTCAGTTATTTTTCTATAAAAATCTAGTCCATCTACTCCGCCATATAGAGCCAATTCAGGCTCTTTTCTCACTTGATTTTCTAGTTTTTGCATCTCTTTTTCTGTTATATATGGTGGATTTGAAACTATAATATCAAAATTTTTTTCTTCTATATTTTCAAATAAATTTGAATTAATAAATTTAACATTCGTATTATGTAATTCATTATTTTCTTTTGCGACTTTTAGAGCTTCAAGGCTTATATCACTTGCAAATACATTTGATTTTTCCACGTTTTTTGCTAATGTAATTGCTATGATTCCACTTCCTGTACACATATCTAATATTTTGTCTTTGTCTTTAGCCAATTTTAAAGTTTCTTCAATTAGAATTTCTGTATCATATCTAGGTATCAAAACATTTTCATTAACCTTAAATTTCATTCCATAAAATTCTTGAGTATTTGTTATATATTGAAGTGGTACATCTTTAGATAATTTCTCAATTCCTTGTTTGTATTTTTCTTCTATCTCATCTGATAATCTTTCATTATCATGTGTTATTAAATAGTTTTTTTCAACATTCATAAAATGAGATAAAAGTAGTCTTACTTTAAGTGATTTATCATCTACCTTTTTTAAATTATCTATTCCATATTTTATAGCCTCTTTTACGTTCATAGCTCCTCCAATGTCTTTATTTTAGCATTTTTGATTTTTCTTGTAAAGTGTGCAAATTGGTTGGATAATAATGTTTTTATATAATTATTATATTTGTATGTTATTGATTGGACATATGGCTAAAATAATAGAAATGTTGAAGTATTTTTCTCCCCCAACATTTTTTATAAAACCAAAATTAATGCCAACATTGGCAATTCACCAATATTGGCATTAAAAACCCCACATCAGCCGTCATGCATAAGAATTTTTATGGACCTGTCCTAAAACAGGTGGGTGCTGTCCTAAATACTTCTGGGTTTCTTACTGATAAAGCTCGTAAGCTTACACGCCATATTCAGAGATCATGCTCCCTTCTCCAAAACTTGTAGGTTCTAAAAACTCTGTCAAAAACGCACCATGCAGGGAAGATTAATAACTTATTCATTTGTTGTATTTATATTAACATATGTTTTTATTTGTTTCAAATTCTATTTTTCCTTTTTAACTGTTTTTAGATTGTTTAAAGTTATTTTTCCTCATTTTTTTGAATTTATACTAACTAATTCGATATGTTTTAATGGTTGATTTTTTTCAAATTTTATAGTAGTGTAATTTTTGTCGTTTTTTATTCTTTAATTCTTTTTTTTAATTCTTGCATAATCTTTTTCATAGCTATATCTCTGTGATTATGTACTGCTTCATATTTTTCTTCTGGCATTTCACTCATTGGTTCTGAAAAGCCTTCTGGTATAAATATTGGTCCATATGTTAGACCTCCTAATCTTCCTGGAGTCATTGCAATTGAACCTTTACATTCGCCTCTAGCTACAATTTTTTCATTTGATTCCATTATAATTGCTGTCAACACGCATACAAAAGTACAAGATCTATCTTCTGGATTTGTATATTGTTTCATATTATCTAAAACTTTTGTTATATTTTCTATTTGTGTTGGATTTTCTCCAGCATATCTTGCTGTATATACACCTGGCTCTCCATTTAATTTATCTATACATAGTCCTGCATCATCTGTTATTATTATTTTATTTTTTATATTATTTTTCTCGCAGAATTTTTGAATTGCTCTTGCTTTTATTTCTGAATTTTCTTCAAATGTTTTTCCGTCTTCTATTATTTCTTCATTGAAATTAATATCTTTTAATGTTTGTATTGATACATTAAAATCATGCTCTCTTATTATTTTTTTCATAGCCTCAACTTTGGCTTTATTTCCTGTTCCATAAATTATTTCTATACTAGAATTTTGGTACATACTTCTCCTCCTCATCTTCTAAATCTTGAATATATCCATTTTCCAAATCTAATTCATATAAGTAGTTTTCTATTTCATCATACTCTTCTTGGGTTAATTTTCTATTTATTTGACTGTCTTCATTTGCTTTATATGTTGGAAAATATTGTGCCATTAAGCTTATTGTTATATCTTCTGGCATGTTTTCTTTTATCCATTTTAAAACATCTTTTGAATTTTGAATATTATTTGGTAATACTAAATGTCTTATTATCATTCCTTTTTTTAACATACCATTTTCATCATATTGATTTTTTCCAACTTGTCTATACATTTCTGTTATGGCTTTTTGCGTTATTTCTCTGTAATTTTTTGTTCCAGATAATCTCGTCGCTAAATCATTATCATAGTATTTGAAATCAGGTAAATAAATATCTATATAACCTTCCAACATTTTTAATGTTTCTTCTTTTTCGTAACCACTTGTATTATACAAAATTGGTATTGTTAACCCTTTTTGTTTTGCAATTTTTAAAGCTTCGATTATGTGTGGCACGTATGGTACTGCTGTTACAAGATTAATATTGTTTGCACCATCTGCTTGTTGTTTTAAAAATATTTCAGCTAATTCTTGAATTGTTATTTCTTCGCCTTTTCCATCACAACTTATTTTATAATTCTGACAAAATTTACACTTCAAATTACAGTTACTAAAAAATACTGTTCCTGAGCCTTCTTTTCCGCTTATGCAAGGTTCTTCATCATAATGTAAAGAGTACAATCCTATCTTTATATTTTTTCCTGCTTTGCACCTACCTAAGTGATTTTCATTTCTGTTTACTTTACATTCAAATGGACATAATTTGCATTCATCTAATTCTTTCATAATGTTTCATTTCTTTCTTTTTTAATATTATTGATTATATCTTCTTTTGGTTTAAATTACAATATTATACTTAGTGCAAAGTATAATTTGAACTGCTAAAAAACTTATTTAATATTTTGACATAAAATGAACCCTCCTTTTTAAACTTTTTCGTCTAATAATTTGAATTCACTTTATTTTCCTTTACATTGTTCTTTTAGATTTTTAATTTTTTACAGCTTTTTAGCATAGAAGAAGCCCGGCTAAATTGTTATAGCCGGGCCGGAGATTAATTAGTTACTCTTACTCTCGTACAGTTTTATCTGTACTGAGCCTGATGACGGAAGGCATACCATAATCCATCCTCATCCTGGAACACACCTTCGTTCTGACTGTACCAACCGAGTTTTCTCGGATGAGCCATAAGTATTGCTACTAAATGGCTCTGGGCCAGTTCTGCTGTTGCTTCACCACCTGAGTTAATAAAAACCTCTTCATACCTTTTTTCACAACCATTGATTGTCTTAGGTAAAGGTGATGTGTACTCCATCTGTCTTACTTCCCGTCTTGTCATTGCTGTTGTCATAAATATCTCCTCCTTAAATGTTTGATAACTATATTATAACACGTTTTGTAAAAAAAAGGAAGTACTAATCGTTTTTCTTTATTTTTCAATATTTTTTATATTCTAACATTATTCGACTTTGATATTTTAAATTAATTAATGCTTCTTCATATTTTGGCACATTATTATTTATTTTCAGTTGTTTCAACTAGTGTTTCATATTTATATCTAACCTCAGTAAGCTCATTACTAATATCATCTTTCTCTTTAGTCAACTTGATATTTTCATCTGAATAATTTTTAATAGATGTTTTTGATTCAGCTAATGCATATGCCATTATTCCTATTACAACTAATAGTATTACTATTATTACAACTAAAATTTTGTTTGTTTTGTTTTCCATATTCTTTTCCTCCTTTATTATATTTTTATTTTACATATACAGTTTTACAAATTCAAGTTATTTTCTATTTTTTTACTTTTTTTTAAAATTTTAAATATGGACATTTTATGACAAGGTTATTTTTAAGTTGACACGCACTATTTTTATTTTACTTCATATATTTTTTATATAGATATTTGGAGGTCTAATATGCTTATATTGTCCATTTCTGGTTTTTTAACCTTTATTAATTCGTCTGTGTTTTTATTTGGGTACATATCTAGTAATAACCTATTCCCTGAGCCACTTTCAAGTGATGAAGAAAAAATATATTTAGAAAAATTTGAGAACGGAGATATGTCTGCAAAAGATGTTTTAATCGAACGAAATTTAAGACTTGTTGCTCATATTTCTAAAAAATATACATCTGCCAATGTTCCTTTAGATGATTTAATTTCTATTGGCACTATTGGATTAATAAAAGGAATTAATAGTTACAATTCTAAAAAAGGTGTAAAGCTTTCTACATATATTTCTAGGTGTATTGAAAATGAAATTTTGATGTTCTTTAGAAATTCTAAAAAATTAAATTCTGAAGTTTTTCTTAATGAGCCTATTGGTAAAGATAAAGATGATAATGTTATTACTTTGCAAGAAGTTTTAGAAAACAACGAAAGAAGTATTGAAGATGCTATTGATTTGAAATTAAAAGAAAAGAAATTATATGAGAAAATGGCTTCTATTCTTAAGCCTAGAGAACGAGAAATTCTCATTTTAAGATTTGGTTTAAATAATTCTAAACCTCTTACTCAAAATGAAGTTGCTAATATCTTCGGTATTTCAAGATCTTATGTTTCTCGTATTGAAACAAAAGCAATTTCAAAATTGGCTAAGGAGATTAAAGAATAACGTGTTAATGTAAGAAAAATTTTGGAGAATTAATTTAATAGAAAAGGTATAATTAATCAAAATTATATCAAAATATTTTTGTAAAAAATTAAACAATGAAAAGGATATCCTATCGAAAATAGTACCTATTTCTTGACTTTTCGGCTATTTCATTATATAATCTGTGTTATGTAAATCTAATTATCTCCTTTATGTGTTTCACTGGAGTTTATGTTATATATGTAACTATTAACAATTTATAGGCTATTGCCAAGGAGGTTTTTATGAAATATGGAATAGTTATATCTGGATTCGTTCATATTGGGCGGCATGTCGTAACAGTTTATGAGATATGCGGTTATGGAATCAAGTTACACAACTTGTGGTACATTCCTGTAACTGATTCATTCGGCTTCAATGATTTTCTTCAAGTTCCTAGAGCTGTCAGGAAATATTATGATGGTTCTCTTATGGATTCTGGAAAGATTGCCGAAATGAAAAACATGGGAATCGTCGACATCGTCTCAGTTGAGGATGCTATCCGCAAGTATAACAAACTGAAGGATTCTATCGCCTCTGTGAAATACCTTGATTGTGATCCGAAGGTAAAAAAAGAGATGATTTCTTCTGCACGTGCCAAGCTTAAGGCGTGGCGGAAGGATATCTTCGATCATAAATTTGAAGACTAAAACTATTCTAAAAGGCCCTGCTTTTACTACAGGGCCTTTTTCATTTTTAATTTTAATGATTTATGTACTGAACTAACAATTTTTTACAGTATAAATTAGGCTACTAACATGAAATGTTTTCTACATTGGACATAGGACATTCATTTTAGTTTTATATAAAATTATTATTCTTTTATTATATTTTTACTTCCAACATATGTTGCAATGAAATATAATCCATAAACCACTACCATAATTATTACTGTTGATATAATTGAGGGTAATAATTGACTTTTACTTGTTAATCCTTCAAATATTGTAGTTGCAAATTGTATTCCAAAAATTGAATGAACTATCGCTAATACAAGTGGCATCATAAAGAAAATTCCTATTTGTCTGAACAGTGCCTGATTAATCATTTTTTCATCGCATCCAATTTTTCTTAAGATTAAATATCTTTGCTTGTTGTCTGAACTTTCTGTTAATTGTTTCAATGCTAAGATTGCAGAGCTTGCTATTAAAAATACTATTCCTAAATATATTGCGATAAATACTACCATTGTTGAAATACCTACACTTGATTCTACTAATGATATTTTACTCATTCCTTCTAGATTAATTCCTTTTGCTTCTAGTGGTTTTCCATTTGTAAAATCTTTTTCGATTTTTTCTTTTCCCTCGTCTGTTATTGCATTATAATTAGCCGCCAACAAATATTGTTCTTTCCAACTATCTTTTAATTCAAAGCTATCTGGCACTAGAATTATTCCTAGATTTGTATGACTTGTTGACATCTGGACAAATCCTGGCTTACATTCTTTATATTTTGAATGATATTCTTTGCCGTTTATTATTTTTGTTACTCCTTTTTCTAATGCTGAATTTCTTATTTTTTCAAATGAATCAAAATTACATATTGTCATAAATTCATCATCATTTAAAGAGTATTCTTGATTTCCATACAATCTTGCTATTTTATTATAATCTGAAACTTTTATTATATCTTCTGGTTCTGCAAATGATACTAATGGATATTGCTCTTGAATTTTTTCAAATTCATCACCTAATGAATCTGGTATTTGCCATTCATCAGTATTATAAATTTCAATTTCTGTTATATCTTTAAGTTCATTTAAATTGTATCCGTTTTCTTTCAATGTAGTCGTTATTGGTTGTTTTGAGTCTTCTCTTTGTTCAGTGGTAGAGGCTTTTTGAGTACCATAATAATAGTAAGTTTCACCAATATTAGCTTGCTTATATAAGTTTATATCTACTGGTGTCATTTCTTCTATATCTTTTTTCATTGAATTTTGTAATGATAAACTTGTTGATAATACTGTTATTGTCATAAATAGCATTAAGCAAATTACACTCATACTTACAACTGTCGTGTTTACTTTGTTGCTTAACTGTCTTAGAACAAACATGTTTGTTCCTTTTAAATATATCTTTTTGTTTGATTGTACTAATTTTAAAATGAATCCTGATAATGACCAAAACACTAGTACTGTTCCTATTATTCCTGCTATTATTGCTTTAATCATTTCTTGAATTGTTGATATTGTTGTTGCTTTAGCAGATACTTTCCAATATGCCCATCCTAGCATTACACATGCAATTATAAATACTAACATACATAATATTGGATTTTTTAATTTTATTTTTTCATTTTTCTTTGTTGCTGTTAACAAGTTTATTAGTTTGTACCTTGATACGGTTATTGTATCTATAAACATTACAGCTATATATATGATTGCAAAGTATACACATGTTTTTATGCATGCTTCTTTTGAAAAAATAAATGTGAATTTAGTCATGTCTGCTTCAAACATTTTTGCAACCAATACTGACATAAATTGAGATGCAAAAATTCCAATTGCAAGTCCTGCTATTAATGATAAAATTCCTACTAGTATTGTTTCTAGTAATATAATTTTAGATATTTGTCTTCTTCCCATTCCTAATGTCATATAAATTCCAAATTCACGTTTTCTTCTGTTTATTAAAAACTTATTAGCATATGCTATTAACAATCCCAATATTACCGCAATAAAAATTGAAACAACACTAAGCATACTAATCATCAATTTTATTATTTCTTTTTGTGATTCTGAAATATCTAGCATTGCTTGTTGACTGTCTAAAGAATTAAACATATAGAAAATTGCTACACCCAAAAATAATGTTAAAAAATATATTGCATAATCCTTGAAGCTTTTTTTCATGTTTCTAAATGATAATTTAAATAACATCGTTCAAATCACCTCCAAGAAGTGTTTGCACCTCAATTATTTTTTCAAAAAATTCTTTTCTCGTATCATTTCCTTTTACTATTTCATTAAAGATTTTTCCATCTTTAATAAATATTATTCTTTCTGCATAACTGGCTGTAAATGCATCATGTGTTACCATTAAAATTGTTGCTCCCATATTTTTATTTAAGTGCTCAAATGTTTCTAATAACTGTCTTGATGATTTACTGTCCAAAGCTCCTGTTGGTTCATCTGCTAGAACTAATTTAGGGCTTGTTATAATTGCTCTTGCTGATGCTATTCTTTGTTTTTGTCCTCCTGAAACTTGATATGGATATTTTTTTAGTATATCTGTTATCCCTAATTTTCGTGCAATTTCTTTTACTCTTGCATCAATTTCATTTGGTTTAATCTTTTGAATTGTTAATGCTAAAGCTATGTTCTCATATGCTGTTAATGTGTCTAATAAATTAAAATCTTGGAATATGAATCCTAACTCTTCTCTTCTGAATTTATTAAGATTATTTCCTTTTAATTTTGTAATGTCTTGATTGTTTATTATAATTTTACCAGCTGTTACTCTGTCAATTGTTGAAATACAGTTTAATAAAGTTGTTTTTCCGTGATCCTGATGCTCCCATTATTCCAACAAATTCTCCACTTTGTACTTGAAAGCTTATGTTATCAATTGCTTTTGTAAGATTGCTTTTATTGCCATAATACTTTTCAATGTTTTTAACTTCTAATACGTTATCCATGTTAATCATTTTCCTTTCTTAAGATAAAATTTTGTTGAAAAAGTTAATTTTTGATTATAAGTTTTTTACCATTATTTAATTTTTGTACATTCAAAGCTGTAATCATTTTCAATCTTTTTATCTAACAACTGATTATATTATAATTTCTTTTTTGGTTTCTTACTATTTTTTACTCTTACGTTTCTCTTACATTTTTGTAAGAGAAAAAAATTAACATTAAGACTATTTCTTGAAATTTAATTTTCAAAATGTGAAAAACTTCCTTTTGGAAATACTATTGTTACTTCTGTGCCTACGTTTTGTTCAGCATTTATATTTATTGCAAGTTGCAATTTATTGCATAATTTTTTACATAAGTATAATCCGATTCCTGTTGATTTTTTTCCTATTATTCTTCCGTTTTCTCCAGTAAATCCTTTCTCAAATACTCTTGAAAGTTCTGATTTTTTTATTCCTAATCCATTATCTTTTATGTATAAAGTAACTTTTTCTTTTTGTTCTTCAGCATATATTTCAATTGATTGGTTTTCATTTTTGGAATATTTAATTGAATTTTGAATAACTTGGTTTAATATAAATACAACCCATTTGCTATCTGTATAAACTTGTTTTTCTAAGTCGTGTATGATTAGCTCAAACTTATTATTTAATATAGTTGTTTTGTTTTTTATAATACTCATGTTAACAATATCTTTTAGGTTTGTTTTTGTTATTATATAGTCTTTTTCTACAGTATTGCTTCTTGCATAATACAATGCTTGTTCTGTGTAATTTTCTATTTTGTCTAATTCTTCTTCAATATTTTTAGTTATTTCATTTTTATTATTTTCTATTATTAACTTGCTAGCTGATATTGGTGTTTTTATTTCGTGTATCCATAGCTCAATGTATTCTTTATAGTCTTCTTGCGCGTATTTATATTTATTCACATTTTCAAGCATTGACTTGCCTGTCTCTTCTAATATTTCTTTAAATAAATTACCATCTTGAAAATTTGCTTTTGAGATTACTTCTGATAGTAAATACTTTTGATCTAATTCATCTAGTTTTTCTAAAAGATTATTATAATAACTTTTTTTGCTGTAGTATTCAATTAACATACTTATTAATAAACTTAAAATTATTGAAGCAACTACATATACTCGCACTATCAGTTGAATTTGATATGCTAATAAAATTATTTCTATTGACATTGTTGAAAATAGCATTAGTATTATTTCTATTTTTTTATCCTTTATAAAATCTTTGAATTTCATTTTAAAATATACCCTTGTCCTCTCCTAGTTTCTATTGAATCTTTTGCTCCTATTTCTTCTAATTTATCTCTTATTCTTTTTATATTTACACTTAATGTGTTGTCATCAATAAAACTTTCACTTTCCCAAAGATAATCCATTATTTCATCTCTTGAAACTAATTTTCCTCTTCTTAAACTTAGATAATATATAATGTTATATTCATTTTTTGTTAGTTCTATTTTCTTATCGCCATTTTCAACATATCTACTTGATGTATTTAATATAAATTTTTCTAATTCTATTTTATCATTTGTATTATTGGATTGATTTCGTTTTAAAAGCCCTGCTATTTTTGCGAGTAATATTTGAATATTATATGGTTTTGTAACATATTGATC
>CAKPEG010000016.1 GCA_934149275.1 uncultured Clostridia bacterium
GTATATGGTAATTCTCCATTTTCCATATACCAATAACCACAATCATTCTCACATAATCCAGTATAATTATAATCTATCTTTCCATTTATAACTGATCTCCAAGCACTATTAATATACATCAACCTTGTTGTATCTTTAGGTACAATTTTTTGTACAAAACTCTTTTCAATTATATAAGCATCTTCACCCTCAAACCATGTACCATAATATTTATATGATATATTTCCATTCTCCATATACCACATTCCATTTTCATTTTGACCAACACCGGTATAATTATAGACGATTTCTCCATTTACTATCATGCGCCAAATACCATCAATCTCAACTAATCTCTTTTCAGATTCATCAACATTTTGAACTTGAATTGACTGAACAACTACACTTGTATTCTCATCACCTTGTACTTCATTATCTTCAGTTTTATAAGAATTTTCATTATTTTTTTCTTCATCTATTACTTTCTCATCATTATTATCTTCAAGTTCTGTAATGTTTTCAGCTTTAGATTTATCAATTTCTAAAGAATCTTTATCATTATTTGAATCAGGTTTATTTTCTCCATCATCAATAGTATTTCCTATCTTCTCTTCATCTTTAATTTCATTACTAACAATCTCTGTTTCATTTTCAACTACTTTCTTATTATCAACGTTTTCCTCAATAGATTTTTTCTCATTTACCTCCGCATCATTTGATAATGTAACCTCATTTGTTGCACCCAAACAAGCTGTGAACTCTGAAAACAAAATAAACATAATTAATAAACTACAAACAATCTTTTTCATAAAACTTTTCTCCTTTTTTACGTTCGCCTTAAATTATACTAAAAGTACTTTTAAATATCAATAGAAAAAAATGTTTTGTCAATAATATACAAAATATAATTTTTCCAAAAATATTACTACTAAAATATAGTAAAAAAATTATTTTAATGATACAATAGAAAGCGAGGAACATATATAAATAACAACGATTTAATTCAATATTGGTTTGAAAGTTCAAATAATGACTATGCACAGATTCATATACGTCCAAACAAGTAAAAAATATTACGGAGGTTCGAAAATGGTTGAAAGAACAATAAATAAAAATATTGTAGATAGTATTAACCAATTCATAAAAGAAATTAAAAAGCAATATAATATTACAGCAATTATATTATTTGGCTCTTACGCTAAAGGAACAGAAAACGAAAATAGCGACATAGACATTGCAATTGTTTCTGACGACTTTGATGACATTTATGATTGCATGGCTATCCTAATGGGAATGACATGGGATATAGATGCAAGAATAGAACCTCATCCACTAAAAACAGAAGATTATATAAATATCTCTACTCCATTCATAAAAGAAATTATAGACACAGGTATTCAGGTTGCATAATTTTTATTTCCATATTAAATTATCATTTTATCTAATATTACATAAAAAAAAATACAATGTTCAATTCATTCCTAAAATATTTTTCATTCATCACATTAATACTAATTTTCATATCATTTTTTATAATCAAATACCCATATAACTCAGAACAAGAATACGTTCCTATCTCCTCTAACCAATTTAACTGGCCACTGCCAGGGAACCATAACATAACCTCTCCATTCGGAAAAAGAACTTCTCCAACATCCGGTGCATCTTCATCTCACTCAGGAATAGACATAGCTGCAACCGAAGGAACACCAATATATTCATGTTTTCCAGGTAAAGTAACTTTCACAGGTTTTAAAGGAGCAGGTGGATACACGTTAACAATTGAAAATGGCACCATCTCTGCATCATATTGCCACATATCCCCTAATTATTTATATTCAACAGGTCAATATATAACTTCAAACACAATAGTCGCACATGTCGGCCCCAAAAATGTTTATAATGTAATTGGAAATCCATATAAAGATTCTAACCGGAAATCCAACAAACGGAGCTACAACAGGATGTCATCTCCATTTAACAATAAAAAAAGACGGCAAAGCCGTCAATCCATTAAATTATTTTTAATTATCATTTGGCGAATCATCATCGTCCCATTCTATATCAAAAATCTGGCCACACTCTGGGCATTCAATTTCATCAACCTCATCGTCATAATCAGTTTGAAATTCAAATCCACAATAAGGACAAGTAATAAAGAAATCATAATCTTCGCTTTCAACCATCTTTTCAAAATATCTTAGTTTTTCTTCTAAAATTGTAATTCTCGTTTCATATTCACTATTTTTATCTTGAATTTTTTTAATTCTCTCATCATATCTATCCATTATCTCATTACAATCATCAACAACAATGGATACAATATCATCTAGTTGTTCTTTTGCTTTCATTAATTCATCTTTATCTTTAATTGAATTTTCCAAAGTCTCAATCATTTTTTGATATTGCTTTTCTAAATCTGACACTAATTTAAGTCTCCTTTTGACTAAATTCTTTCCATGTACTCACCAGTTCTAGTATCAATTCTAATTACATCACCAATATTAACAAATAAAGGTACTGATATTTCATATCCATTTTCAAGTGTAGCTGGTTTTCCAGAAGTTGTTGTTGTATTTCCACTGAATCCAGGTTCAGTATATGTAACTTCTAACTCAACAAACATTGGTGGTTCAACAGCAAATACTTTACCTTTGAAAGAAAGTATTTTACAATTCATATTTTCTTTAATGAATTTTAAAGCATCACCTAATTGTTCTTTGTTAAGAGGGATTTGCTCATATGTTTCATTATCCATGAAATAATATAAATTTTCATCATTGTAAAGATATTGCATATCTCTTTTTTCAATTTCTGCACCTTGTAATTTTTCAGATGGATTGAAAGTTTTTTCTAAAACTGATCCATTGATTACATTTTTTAATTTTGTTCTAACAAATGCAGCTCCTTTTCCTGGTTTAACGTGTTGAAACTCAACAACTTTATATACAGAACCATCCATTTCAAATGTAGTTCCGTTTCTTAAATCTCCTGCCATGTATACATCTGCCATTGTTAATTCCTCCTTATTTATATTTAAACATAATCTTTTATTATATTTCTTATTAAAGTCTTTTAATATATTACTATATTTTATGCATAAAATCAAGTGTTTGCGACATTTTTTCTATATTATTGTATTTTTTATAAGCAATTACCCACGAATAATTGTAGGTTCTTTTGGTGATCTAGTTAACTTTTGACAACCAATTTTAGTAACAAGTACAGTATCTTCAATTCTAATCCCAAACTGCCCCGGTTTATATACACCTGGTTCAACAGTAACAACCATATTCTCTTTTAAAGGCTGATCATATACAATTCCAAAGAAAGGCTCTTCATGAATATCTAATCCAACTCCATGTCCAAGTGAATGTAATGGAACAAAACCATTCTGTTTTAAATCATTATTAGAATTTTGAGCAATAGCTTTCATGTTTCTACCATCTCTTATTTCTTTTTCTGACATTTCATTGTTTTTTAAGCAAATCTCATAAGGCTCTTTAAACTCATCTTCCATATAATTAACAAAAAGCATCCTAGTCATATCAGAACAATATCCTTGATATTTACATCCCATATCAATTAATATAATGTCACCATCTTTTATCTTTCTCGTACCTGGTACAGCATGTGGCATTGAAGAATTATGTCCAGAAGCAACAATCGGTTCAAAAGAAACATCATCTGCCCCATTAGTTTTATAAAATCTTTCTATTTCAAAAGCAATTTCTTTTTCTGTCATTCCAATTTTAATAAATGATTGTAAATATTCAAAACACTTGTCAGTAATATTGCAAGCTTTTTCAATATACTTAATTTCTTTTTCATCTTTAATAACACGTTGAGCCTCAATTATATGCTCAGTTTCAACTAAATTAACCCTATATCTTTGAAGCAAATCTTTATATTGAGCATATGTGACATAATTTTCTTCAAATCCCACATTCTCACAAAACATAAAAAATGAAGCATAATCTTCTCTACTTAAGTTTTTCTTATCATGAACCAAAATCTCATCTTCAATTGTCAAAATAGTATTAACCGCTTCAACATATCTACTATCTGTTATAAAAAAGTTTTCTTTCAAAGTAATTAGAAAAACTCCTTCTGCTTCTATTCCTGTTAAATACTTGATATTAACAGGATTTGATACTATCATACCTTGCAAATTTTGTGTTTTTAAAATATCTCTTAGCCATTTGATTTTAATATTCATAATAGTATCCTCCCCAAAAATTATTTTATTTAATCAAATTTATAAACCACTGTCCTGAAAAGAAAACCCACAACCAGCCAAATAAAGCTTCTTCTGGAATAACCATTGCAAGCATTGCAGAAACAACAATAAATGGTCCAAATGGTATGTATTCGTCAGTTTTCTTAATTTTAGAAACTAATAAAAATATACTTGCTACAGCACCAATTAAAAAAGATAATACAGAAATAGAAATAATACTTCTAAATCCGAAAAATAATCCAATAGCCCCCATTAATTTTACATCGCCCATTCCCATTGCTTCTCTACCAGCAATAAGACCACCTATTAATGTTATCAATAAGAAAATTCCAGCTCCAGCAAACATTCCCTCAACTCTATTTAAAGCTAAAGTCATACCCGTTGGACTAACAATTCCCTCATAAAAAGTTACAAGTAATCCAACTTCAAAAATTGTTAAAACCAATCTATTAGGAATTATCTGCTTTTTCCAATCAATCACAAAAGCTGAAACCAACAAAGGTAATAAAATTAAATAACTAACTAATTTAACATTAGCATACCAATTCTCTCTATCTATTCCCCACACATATAAAACAATATCATATAAAATAAACATAACTGTCATTAAACCATAATGCGGAATAAATTCTTTTTTAAATCTTTTTAATGATCCATTTTCTATTATCTTTTCATGGTTCATTAATCTCTCATTCACTAACCCAATTACTTGTCCAACAACGCATCCAAGTAATCCAACTACTAAATATATTAAAATATGTATATCATTAAAATACATTTTATTTTTTACCCTTCTCTAAATATTTTTTTATAATTGCATTTTCTATTGGCCTTTTCAATTTAGTAATAAATATATCCTTTTCACCCACTTGCTTAACCAAAATTGAAAACATATTCATTCTTTTAGCACCAATTACATCTGTAAATAACTGATCTCCCACAACCGCAACCTCTTCAGGTTTAAGTTCTAATTTACTAAGAGCACGCTTAAAGCCAGATTTTAACGGCTTTTTAGCAAACATAATATAATCAATATTTAACTTCTCAGCAACTTCTTCAACTTTTCTTTTTTTATTACTATTAGATAAAATAATACACTTTATTCCCTCATTCTTAAGCTCCTCGCACCACTTCTCAGCACCTTCAACCAAATTTCTATAATAATCAATAAGAGTATTATCAACATCTAAAATAAGTCCTTTAATATTATTCTTCTTCAATAACGTAGGATTAATATTCTTTACACTGTCTAAATAAAGACTCGGATAAACGTTCATCTTCTCTCCAATCTATCTTAAAATCGCTAAACAATTTTTATTATTTATCACAATAATATTATCAAAAAACACTAACCTTTGTCAATTATTCAGCCAATTTCATTATATAGCAAAATTCGAAAAAACATATTAATTTTTGAACCATCGCGCAGGGAACAAGCGAAACGAAGTGAAGCTCGATTGAAGCATTCTACCCGTATTGAAAATAAAAATTTTAATTTTTATTTTCAAATTACGAAGAATGCGCCAGCAAGATGTGAAAAAATTAATATGTTTTTTCGAATTTAGTATAATATAAAGTTTTTAAACTATCCTGCAGGGAACAAGCGAAACGAAGTGAAGCTCGATTGAAGCATTCTACCCGTATTGAAAATAAAAATTTTAATTTTTATTTTCAAATTACGAAGAATGCGCCAGCAAGATGTGAAAAAATTAATATGTTTTTTTGAATTTAATATAATATAAAAATTTTTTATCGACAAAAGATATGCTTCCCAATCGTCAGCACCTGAGGTCTCGACCAAATCCACTTACTAGTAGCAGTACTTGGATTAAAATAATAAATACAACCATACGTTGGATCCCAACCATTTATAGCATCCTGAGCTGCCTTTCTAGCCGTTGAATCTGGAGTTAAATTAATCTGCCCATCTGAAACAGCATCAAAAGCACCAGACTGATACACAACACCAGCTACCGAATTAGGAAAAGACGAATGAGAAACTCTATTTAAAACAATTGCAGCAACAGCAACCTGTCCAACATACGGTTCTCCTCTTGCCTCTGAATATACAACCCTACTAAGCAAATTCAAATCATTACTATTGTTTCCACCAGAACTCGAACTAGAATTCGATGATGATATTCCCATAGCGTTTAATGTTGCTTTTCCAGCTATTCCATCTGCTTTTAATCCATTAGCCTTTTGAAACTTCTTAACTGCACTTTCAGTTCCGCTTCCATAAATCCCATCCACACTACCAGAATAATACCCCCATCTTTTAAGCTTTTCCTGTATTTTTCTAACTTCACTTCCACTAGAGCCTCTTCTAGATGTTGCAAGCACTGTTAATGCAGTAGTTGTTATACAAATAATAATTAATAAAATAAAACAAATCTTCTTTTTCATACCATAATCTCCTACATATAGTATTACTCAAGAAAATTTGTTTATTCTTATTTTTTATATATTTTTTAAAATAATCCAACAATATTTTCATAATCATCAAGGCCAATTTTTTCAGCAGATGGAACTTCTGGAAGTCCTGGCATTGTAAATATTTTTCCAGTAATAGCTACAATAAATTCAGCTCCATTTTTCAAATTAATCTCTCTAACATGAATATTAAATGGTTCCTTACATTGCAAGTTTTTAGCATCATCTGAGAAAGAATATTGAGTTTTTGCAATACATACTGGATAATTTGAATAGCCCAATTTTTCAATTCTTGCAATCTCAGCTTTTGCTTCATCAGAAAATTCAACATCTTGAGCACCATATATTTTTTGTGCGACATCTTTAATCTTCTGCTCAATTTTTTCATTTAAAGAATACATGAATTCAAAATCATTTTTTTCTTCTGATTCTTCTATAACCTTATTTGCTAAATCAATTGCGCCCTCTGAACCTTTAGCCCATACCTCAGTTAAACTCATCTTAACTCCAGCTTCATTTAATCTTTGTTGTAATAAAGATATTTCATTTTCTGTATCTTGATTATATCTATTAATTGCAACAACAACTGGTACTTTAAATTTATTTTTTATATTATCTACATGCTTTAATAAGTTTCCTATTCCATTGTCTAAACATTCTAAATTTTCATTTACAACATCTTTAACATCCTGTCCACCATGATATTTCAAAGCCTTAATAGTAGCAACACAAACGACACAATTTGGAGTTAATCCAGATTTTCTGCATTTTATATCAAAAAATTTCTCAGCTCCTAAATCAGCTCCAAAACCAGCTTCTGTAATAACATACTCACCCAATTTCATTGCCATTTTAGTTGCAACAACACTATTGCATCCATGTGCAATATTAGCAAAAGGTCCACCATGAATAATAGCAGGATTTCCTTCTAAAGTTTGAACTAAATTAGGATTAAACGCATCTTTAAGTAAAACTGTCATCGCACCTTCAGCCTTTAAATCACTAGCAAAAACAGGTTCATCATCATAGTTATATCCTATAATTATATTTCCAAGTCTTCTTTTTAAATCATCTAAATCTTTTGCTAAACAAAAAATTGCCATAATTTCTGAAGCAACACTTATATCAAAGCCATCTTCTCTTGGCACCATTCTCTTTTCATCAGAAAGTCCAACTTGAACTTTTCTTAAAGCTCTATCATTTAAGTCAACACATCTTTTCCATGTAACTGTCTTTATATTTAATTTATTACCAAAATACAAATGATTATCAATCATTGCAGATAACAAATTATTCGCAGAAGTAATAGCATGAATATCACCTGTGAAATGAAGATTAATATCTTCCATAGGAATAACTTGAGCATATCCTCCACCTGTAGCTCCACCTTTTATTCCAAAAACAGGTCCTAAAGATGGCTCTCGAAGAGCAAGTATAGCTTTTTTATCAAGTTTATTTAATGCATCAGCTAAACCTATAGATATAGTTGTTTTTCCTTCCCCTAAAGGTGTAGGATTAATTGCTGTAACTAAAACTAATTTAGCATTCTTTCTTTCATTTAAATCACTCATAACCTTATTTGAAATCTTAGCCTTATACTTTCCATATTGTTCAATATATTCATCAGAAATCTCTAATTTCTTAGCAATATCTATAATCTTTCTAGGTGTTACACTTCTTGCAATTTCAATATCATTCATATTCTCACATTCCTTTCATTCATATCTTGTATCAATTAAAAAATACCATATAACGCTCCAACTAATATTCCAATAACTGCACCAACCAAAACTTGAAAAGGTGTATGACCTAATACTTCAACCAATTTTTCAGTTACAATTACATTTGAGTTTGGGTAGTTTTCAACTAATTTATTTAATAAAGTAGCTTGTTTACCAGCAGCTCTTCTAACTCCTGCAGCGTCATACATAACAATCAAAGAAAATACAAAAGAAACTGCAAAAATTGCACTACCCAATCCATATTCCTTTCCAACTAAAGTAGTTAATGTGGCAACAACTGCAGAATGAGAACTTGGCATTCCACCAGCGCCAAATAATCTTTTAAAATTTGGCTTTCTATTTATAACTAAATCTGTAATAAATTTAAATAATTGAATACAACACCACACTATAAATGGAACAATTAAAAATTTATTTTCTAAAAAATCACTCATCATTATTCTCCTACAACTTATTAATCTTCTGTTTTGAAGTCTTCCTCTTTAATTTCTCCATTTTCATTAATCAAAATAGTAATCTTCTTTTCAGCTTCCTCTATTTCTTTATTGCATTCTTTAGCAATCTTCATTCCTTCTTCAAATTTCGCAATAGACTCATCTAATTTCAAATCATCTTTTTCTAAAGATTGTACAATCTCCTCTAAATCATCTAACATTTGTTCAAAATCTTTTTTATCTTTCATTGTATATTTCCCCTTCTAATTTACTCTACACTATTTTAGCATCAACTTTTCCATCACTCAATCTAATATTTACTATATCATCTTTTTTAACATCTTTTACAGATTTAACAAGTTTTCCGTCTTCTTCAACAACACTATAACCTCTAGCCAATGTTTTAAGTGGACTCATTGCATCAAGCTTAGTTATTTTTTCAACCGTTTTTAATTTATAATCCTTCATTTTTGAAGTTATAATCTTTTCTAAATCTTTTACCATAGAATCAATTCTTAAATACTTATCTTGTAACATATATGAAGGCTCTGTAAAAACTCTAGACTTCATACATTTTTCATATCTAATTCTTAATATTTCAACTTTTTTTCTAAGCAAAATTTGTAATCTATTTTTATATAAACCTATTCTATCTGTTAAATCAAATATATCAGTAACAACTAATTCAGCTGCAGCAGATGGCGTTGGAGCTCTTAAATCTGCCACAAAATCCGCAATTGTAAAATCTGTTTCATGTCCAACTGCCGAAATTATAGGAAGTTCCGAATCATATATTGCCCTTGCAACAATCTCTTCATTAAAAGGCCACAAATCTTCAAGGGATCCACCACCTCTTGCAACAATAAGAACATCTGCTAATTTTTTCTCATTCATTACTCTAATAGCATCTGCGATTTTCTCCGCAGCTCCAGGTCCTTGAACTGGCACTGGATACAATCTAATGTAACAATTAGGATTTCTTCTAGTTGAAACATTTATTATATCTTTAATAACTGCTCCTGTATTAGAAGTTAGAACACCAATAACTTTAGGCATCATTGGAATTCTTTTTTTATGTGCCTCATCAAAAAGTCCTTCTTTTTCTAGTTTATCTTTTAACTCTTTAAACTTAGCATACAAATCCCCCACACCATCTTGTTGCATAGCTTTGCAATAAATCTGGTAAACACCATCTCTTTCAAAAACAGCTACACTTCCTAAAACATTAACTTTCATTCCATCCTTTGGAACAAAATTTAATGTAAGAGTTGATGATTTAAACATAATACACTTTATTAATGAATTTTCATCTTTAAGAGTAAAGTACATATGACCAGTATAATGATGTTTGAAATTAGATATTTCACCTCTAACAAAAACACTTTTCAAATACTCATCACTAGCTACTTTATCTTTTATATATTTATTCAAATCTGAAACTGATATTGGCTCAATTTTCATAACTACATACCTTTCTGCACTAGGATTTAATAAAATAAAATTTCTATAAAAAGCAGTATATCTATATAGCTATTTTTTCCATATAGACTTTTCCGCATAAAACAGACTATTTATAATATATACGCTGATTATAACATTTTTGCATCTTTGTTCGCACGCGAAATTTGCAATGCAAATTTCTGTATATTGTTATTTTTATGTAATAGAAATTTCGAAGAACTTTCCATTATACAAAAAAATTATATTCAAAAAAGTAGGCCTTTTTTAAATATAATCTTTTAAATCTTAATTTACTATACTAGCAAGAACACCATTTACAAAAAGAGGAGCAGCCTCATCTCCATATTTTTTTGCAAGTTCAACAGCTTCGTTGATTACAACTTTAAATGGCAATTCATTAAATTTAATTTCATAAATAGCAATTTTTAAAATAGCCAAATTAACTTTTGAAATTCTATCAATAGTCCAATCTCTTTTTAAATTCTTTGAAATCAAATCCAATATCTCTTCTTTATTTTTTTCTATTCCTTCATAAACAGAAGTTATGTACTCTACAGCAACTTCATCAGTTATTTCATTATCTTCTAAAAATAACTCTAATTGCTCTTTTGTATATTCCTTTTGAATTTCCATTCCATACATTGCCTTAAAAGCAAGTTCTCTCATTGACGATCTGTTCATCTCTTACTCCTTTTATAATTTATCAATAAAATTTTTAATTTTTTCTTTTACTTCTTCTTTATTCTTTTGAAAATATATTCCACCATATATTCCAAAAATTATTAAAGCTATAGGAATTATTAATTTATATAATCCAGTAGCAATTAAAACTATCGCTATAATAAATCCTATAATTGGATACTTATTATCGATTACGAATTGTAGAAATTTTTCCATAGAAATCTCTCCTTTATTGTGGTGTTACTTTCTTCTCTTGCTCAACATTTTTTATCTTAATATTAACATTACTTACTTCTAAATCTGTTGCCCTTTTAATTGCAAGTTTAATGTTTTCCTGCAATTTTGAAGATGTTTCCTTAATTATTGCATTATCCTTAATAATAGCAACAATATTTATAATAACATCTTTATCAGCATCAAATTCAATTTTTACACTAGCCTCTTTTATTTCATCATTCTTTTTCAAAACTGATTCAACTAGATTAGAAATAGATTCTCTTGTTATCAATAATGAACCATTTGCATTTTCTAGTAAAACTCCATTGGCATTTTCATTTTTAGAACCATTTCTAAAAAAAATATTTGAAACTGACCATAAACATAATAAAATACATACACAAACTGTAAGAACAATATTTTCTGATAACAAATCAAACATACTATTAAATATATCTACATCTATAATATTTGTGCTAACCAATATTGTGAATCCAGATAATATAAATACAACAATTGAAAAAACAATCATACTAAATCTATCAACTAATTTCATTTTTACTCTCCTCTTCTGTAAAATTAATTTTCATTATTTTCTTCATCAGGCAAATTAACTCCTTGAACATGCACATTAACCTCAGTTACAACAAGTCCAGTCATTGACTCAACAGCCTTTTTTACACGATTTTGAATCTCAAATGCTATATCTGGAATTCTAACACCATATTCAACTATGATGTTTACATCTATTTTAGTATTTTTCTCATCAGCATCAACTTTAATTCCTTTTGACATTTTCTTTCCAAAAACATCTGAAATTCCTCCAGACATACTAAAAACTCCTGGAACTTCTGAAGCTGACTTATTTGCAATTGCTGCAATTACATCATTTGCAATACGAATTCCTTCTCCATCAGAATTTTCAACATTAACCTCTGTTAAATCCTTTTCTTCATCCATTTGCAAATCCTCCTTAATCTTTTAATAGTATATCAATTAAGCAAATTTTTTACAACTATTATTTGAATTTCTCATCAACTAAAATTTTATTTCCTCTCAAATAATCTGAAATACCCATTCTTTTAGAATTTTCACCTTGAATTTCTAAAACGGATACAGCTCCATCATTTGTAGCAATAACTAATCCAGCTTTAGAATCGGAAACTAATACTGTTCCGGGCTCTTTTTCAGATTTATCATTCAACTTTTCAACTTTCCAAATTTTAATTTTCTTATCATTCAAAAATGAAAATGCACCCATAAAAGGATTTAAACCTCTAACAAGATTTTTAATTTCACTAGATGTTTGATTTTTCCAATCAATTTTTGCCATCTCTTTTTTTATCATTGGAGCAACAGTAAAATCATCACCTTGTTTTTCTCTTTTATATGTTCCATTCTCTAAATCTTCTAAAGTTTTAACAAGTAAATTAGCACCAATAATAGATAATCTATCCCAAAGTTCACCAGTAGTTTCATCATCACCAATCTGTACAACTTCCTTATTTATCATATCACCAGTATCCATTCCAACATCCATAAACATTGTAGTAATACCAGTTTCCTTATCTCCATTTAAAACAGCCCATTGAATTGGAGCAGCACCTCTATACTTTGGAAGTAATGAACCATGAACATTAATACAACCCAATCTTGGAATATCTAATATCTCCTTAGGAATTATTTTTCCATAAGCTACAACGCAAATAACATCAGGATTAATATCTTTTAACTGTTCAACAAACTCCGGATTATTTCTCACCTTAACAGGTTGAGCGACCTCTAAATTTTGTTCAATTGCATATTTTTTAACATCAGAAGGAATAAGCTTCATTCCTCTTCCTTTGGGTTTATCAGGATTTGTAACAACAAGAGCTACATCATATCCAGCCTCAACAACAGCTTTTAATGAATCCCTAGCAAAATCAGGAGTTCCCATAAAAACAATCTTCATTAAAAAATCTCCTTTCAAACTTTATACTTATCTTCTCTCATCTTCTTGAGGTGTAATAATTTCAAATGTTCCTGGTAAAATCTTTTCTTTAAATGTTTGACCATTCAAATGATCTATTTCATGTTGTAATGCTTGAGCTAAAAGTCCTTCCGCTTCCAGTATAACCTTTTTTCCATCTAAATCTAAAGCCTTAACTTTTACCTTAGTAAATCTTACAACTTTACCAAATTGATTTGGATAGCTCAAACATCCTTCCTCTAATTCGACAGTTTCTTTTGAAGTTTCAACTATTTCAGGATTGATTAAGCAAAATTTTGATACATCATCATATAAATCAATAACAATTATTCTTTTCAAAACTCCAACTTGAACACCAGCAAGTCCTAATCCATCAAATTTATGCATAGTATCAAACATATCCTCTGCTAATTGTTTTATTCTATCATCAATTACTTCAATTTTTCTTGAATTTTTCTTTAAAATTTCGTCTCCTTCATATCTTAAACTACGTATTGCCATATTAATTCTCTCCTCTTCTACATCATATTACTTGGATTTGTATCAACAATTATATTCACATCTTTAACCCTTTTTAATTTCCCTATAGCACTATTTATCGTATAAATTGCCTTTCTATTAAGCTTTCCTTTAATAATAATTCTCCATCTATATGTGTTCTGAATTTTATCAATAGGTGAAGCCACAGGTTTATAAATAAGTAAATTTTCATTTCTTTCTTTAAGCAATTCTTCATACAATTTTGCCGAAACTTTTTTAACATTTTCCAAGTTCTCTCCATTAACCCTGATAAGTATTATATCGCAGAAAGGCGGATAATTCAACCTTTTTCTAAGCATGATCTCACCATCATAAAATTTTTCATAATCCTGATTTTTACTACAAACAATCGCATAATTATCTGGATTATAAGTCTGAACAATAACATCACCCTTTTGCTCACCTCTACCAGCTCTACCAGCAACCTGAGTAATAGTCTGGAATGTACGTTCCTCTGCACGATAATCACCAATATTAAGAGTACCATCAGCAGCAATAACACCAACCAAAGTAACATTTGGAAAATGATGTCCCTTAACAATCATCTGTGTTCCAATTAAAATATCAATATTCTCATTTTTAAATTTATTTAAAATATTTTCATGAGAATTTTTCTTACTAACAGTATCAATATCCATTCTAATTGTAGACGCTTCTGGAAACAACTTTGAAATCTCACTTTCAACCTTTTGAGTACCTGTTCCAAAATATTTTATCTTAGAACTACCACACTCCGGACATATTTTCAAAACTGGTTGCTCATGTCCACAATAATGACATTTTAGCATATTTCCAAAACTATGATATGTTAGTGCAATATTACAATTAGGACATTTAACAACATAACCACAATCCCTACACATAACAAATGTTGAAAAACCTCTTCTATTTATAAATAAAATTGTCTGCATTTTGTTTTTCAAATTTTCAGCTAATTTTTCTTGCAACTTCAAGCTAAACATTGACCTGTTTCCGACTGCCAACTCCTGCCTCATATCAACAATTTCAATATTAGGCAAACTAGCATTATTAGCACGTTTCGTAAGTTCAACAAGTTCCTTATCATGATTCAAAGCCTTATAATAATCACAAATATCAGGGGTAGCACTTCCTAAAATCAAAGGGATATTATTTTTTTTAGCAATAAATCTCGCAATATCTTTTGCATGATAACGTGGTATCATATCAGATTTATATGAATTATCATGCTCTTCATCAATAATAATTATCCCTAAATTTTCTATAGGAGCAAAAATAGCTGAACGAGCGCCAATTATAATTTTAGCCTCACCATTTTTAATTTTATTCCACTCATCAAACCTCTCACCATCTGACAATTTGCTATGCAAAACAGCAACACAATCACCAAATCTAGCTAAAAACCTATCAACAATTTGAGGTGTAAGAGAAATCTCTGGAACAAGCACCATTGCCCTTTTTCCCATACTCAAAGCCTTTTCAATAACTTGTAAATACACTTCTGTCTTTCCAGAACCAGTAATTCCTTTCAATAAAAACTCCGCAAACTCTTCATTTTCAATCATAAACTCAACCTGATCATAAACCGATTGTTGTTCATCATTAAGTTCAAGCTTAGAATCTCTTTCAATATTTTTATGAGCAAACGGATTTCTATTTACCTTTTCATAAACAAATTTTATATAACCATTTTTCTCTAAGGTCTTCATTATCCCCTTACTAACTTCAGTAATAGTCTCTAAATCTGTAACATCAAACCCATCATTTTCAAGCAAAAACTCCAACAATTTTTTATGCTTATCGCTCTTAATATTATTATCTATATCAAATCTTATCTCATTTTTTTCTTTATTTAAATAAACAAATCTAGCAGTCTTATCTTTAACCCTTTTATCCAAATCCTTTTTTGAAGCACCTGGAGGTAACATTAATTTAATACAATCTGCAACATTGCAAAAATACTTCTGAGCCATCAATTTAGCAAGTTCCACATTATCCTCTGTTAAAATAGAGTCCTCTATACTCGCAATCTCCTTATTAGCAAATTCAGAAGAATCAATCAAATCTACAACATACCCCTCTGACAAATTCTTACCCTTACCAAATGGCACAAAAACTCTAGCCCCAACAGAAATCACATTCTCGTACTCCTTTGGAACCACATAATCAAAAACTCTATTCAATTCCTTTGCATTAGTATTAATTAAAATTGAAGCAAACATATATTAACTCCTTTACCCATGTAAGTATAACAAAAAAATGTAACCATTGCAAAGTGTTATAGGAACGTTCTTTCCAGCATACACCTCAACCTCAGTAATCATCACAAAATATCGCGTGAATGTTCTTTTAACCACCCTTCACCATCTATGTCATGGGGACGTTCTTTTTGACACACACATCATCATCCAATAACCATCACGAACTATTACATAAACTTTTTCTATTCTTAGTCAATCAACGTTAACAAAGACGTTGAAAACAACATTCTTGTCATTTTCAACGTCCCCTAAAAATCACATCAACAACAATTATATTCCTTCAGCCTCTAGACGAACCTCGTTCTCAATAATAGTCATAATAATTTGAACAGTTTTCTCTAAATCATTATTTTTCAAAACATAATCATATAAACCAATTTTAGACTCTTCATAATCTAATCTATTAAGTCTAAGTTTAATCTCATCTGGGCTTGGCTTATCAATTCTATTTTCAAGTCTTCTTTTTAATTCTTCCTTTGGAACCTTTAAAAATACAGTAACAACTTTTGTATCATTCTTTAAAATCTCTTTTAAATGCTCAGTTCCATTAACATCAATATCCTTAACAATTATTTTACCACTAGCAATTTTATCATTTAAAAATTTCTTCGAAGTACCATAATAATTATTGTGATGAACATCATATTCATAAAATTCGCCATTTTCTAACATTTTTTCGAATTCTTCTTTAGTAACAAAACAATATGTTTGTCCATTAATATCCCCTGGTCTTTGTGGTCTTGAAGTATAAGAAGGCAATGACTCAACATTTTCCATTCTTTTAATTAGTTCTTTTTTTATTGTGTCTTTTCCTGAGCCAGCAACTCCAGACAAAATAAGTAACATTTCACTTCCTCCTTTATTTAATACTTTCCTATTTAGAACATTTTTCATCATAAATTTTTAAATCCGCATCCTTATTTATGTATAAAATTGCAAGCAAATTTTATACAAGTTACTCTTATAATAGAAAAAATTAGCGTATTCATAACAAAATACGCTATTTTTTAATTATTTTCTTGTTGGATTTTCAACTTCGATATTAGCTTCAATATCCGGTTCAGCAATATTTTTTTCATCATCTTCTTCAGAATTTTCATCATCAATTGCTGTAACTTTACCTTCAGCAATTTCTTGCGCAGCAAGAGTTACAAAACTTTCTTCATGTTTATCAGTTAAAGGTTCAGCACCTTCTGCTAATTGTCTTGCTCTTTTTGAAGTTACTAGAACTAAACGATATCTATCATCTATTTTTTCTAGTAATTCATTTACTGTAGGTTTTACCATCATAATAATACGCCTCCTTACAAATTAATCTATTCTTCAACTACCTCTTTATCTAATCTACCTGCTACTGTTTCTGGTTGGACAGCTGATAAAATAATATGTCCCGAATCCATAATAATAACAGCTCTTGTTCTTCTTCCGTACGTAGCATCAATTGCCATCTTTGAGTCTTTTGCTTCTTGAACCAATCTTTTTATTGGTGCAGATTCAGGACTCACTATAGAGATTATTCTATTTGCAGAAACTATATTTCCAAAACCGATGTTAATTAGTTGCATAAGCATCTTCCTTTCTACTCAATATTTTGAATTTGTTCCCTAACATCTTCAATTTCAGTTTTTAATTCAATTACACATTTTGAAATATCCGTACTATTAGCCTTTGAACCAATAGTATTAACTTCCCTATTCATCTCCTGAATAATAAAATCAAGTTTCTTACCAACTGGAGATGCTCCAGATTGAATTAAATTTAAAAATTGAGATATATGACTATTTAATCTTGTTAGCTCTTCCTGTATAGATGATTTATCAGAAAAAATCACAATTTCTTGTGCCAATCTATTCTCATCTACAATATCTGTATTCATTAGTTCTTTTACTCTTCCTTTTAATTTTACTATATATTCGTCCACAAGTCCAGCAGAATACGAAGAAATATCAGAAACTTTTTTCTGAATACGATCTAATCGAACTTTTAAATCCTCACAAATTTTAGTTCCTTCAACCTCTCTCATTGAAACAAAATTATCTAAAGCAATGCCTAAAACCTGTGATAATTCGCTCCAATAAAGCTCTTCATTGTCATCATCAGAAATATTTAAAACCTCTGGGAACTTTGAAATATCAATAACATCTATGTTAGCTGAAATTCCAGTTTCCTCAGCTAATTCTCTTAATTGTGAAATATAAATTTTAGCAAGTTCTTTATTTATTTTAATATTTTTTCCTTTTTCACTATAATCTTGCATAGTAATAAAAACATCAATTTTTCCTCTAGAAACTTTTGCTAAAACTTCTTTTCTAACCTTCTCTTCTAAATATGAAATCTGTCTAGGCATTTTTATAGAAATATCACTATATTTATGATTTACAGATTTAATCTCAATACTATATTCTCTTCCTTCACACTCAAATCTGGCTCTTCCAAAGCCTGTCATACTTCTAATCATTTTTATTATCTCCATCTTTCTTTTTAGTTCTTCCTGCCGTAGCAAGAGGTTTAACATCTATTTTTGTTTTTTTTCTTGGTCTCCCTCTTTTTTTAGGAACCGTCGTTGTTGAAGTAACTTCTTCTGTTTTATTCACCTTTTTAGCTCTAGTACTTGCCTTTTTAACTGTTTTCGTTTCTTCAGTTTCATCACTTACATTTGCAACATTTTTAGTAGTAGTCCTTTTTCTAGTAGTTTTTTTCGCAGGAACATCTTCTATTACTCCAGCATCTGAAACAACTTCACTTTTAGTAACTTTCCTTACAGACGTTTTTTTAGCAACACTTTCCTTTTGAACAATTTTGCTCTCATCATTTAGGCTCAAATCGTCTTCTACAGTAGCTTTTTTTCGTGGCTCCCTCTTTCTTGTAATTTTACTTGAAACCGTTTTCTCTGTATCCTCCTGTGTCTTATCATCATTATCTTCATTCTGTATATTCTCGACCTCTGCTTTTTTCTTTCTGCCTCTCTTACCTGGTGTTGTCTTTTTATTCTCATTAATTATCTTAGCCATTTTCTTTTTAGTATTTGATTTTCTAGTAGGTTCCTCATTTTCTAATTTTATTTCATCAAACTTCTTTTTATTTTCTTCATCCAAATAAGATTTTTCATCATCATTTAATATTTCCTTAACATCACTCAAACTATCTCTATATTTTTTCACTTCCATATTATAAATAACAAAAGATTTCACAGAAAAATAAGCTGCAATATAAATTGGTGATATTGAATATAAAAATTTAAATGAAATTCCTCTGTAAAAATATATGTACGGCATAAACAACGTTAAAATAGCCAAAACAAGTACTTCAACACCATGTATTGCTACTTCATTGCTATCCTTTCTATACGCACTTTCAAAAAGCAGTACTGCTGAAATAACTAAAATTCCAGCAAAAGTATGCAAATCATTTTTAAAAACACTTTCCTCTACTCTAATATATCCTAAGTCAAGAAACAAAAAGTAGATAAAAATCAAAATAGCTATACCAAACTCTTTGAAAATTTTTACATATATTTTTTCTTTTTGTTCCTTTGGTACTTTAATCTTATTAATAATATTTTTTTTAACTTCTACTTCTTTATCTGTTGAATCCATTCCAAAATCCTTTCCTACTAATTATGATTCTAGTTCATACATTATAATTGCAGACATAGCAACAGGTGCAGTCTCAGTTCTCAAGATTCTTTTTCCAAGAGTAACAGATATCGCACCTTGACCAACTAATCTTTCAACTTCACTCTCATCTAATCCGCCCTCTGGGCCAATAATAACAGCTATATTGCAAGAATCACAATTTATTTTCTTTAGAAAACTTTTCAATGTAACATCCTTTTCTTTTTCATAAGCCAATATTACATAATCATAATTCTTCAAACTGCTTTCCATGTCTTCAAAAGAATAAACTTTTTCAACCTTTAAAATATCATTTCTAAGAGATTGTTTTGCAGCTACCTCAGCAATTTTCTTCCATCTATTAATTTTCTTTATTTTATCATTTTCATCAAGTTTAATCACACAACGTTTCATCTCAACAGGAGCAATTTCATACACTCCAAGTTCTGTGCACTTTTGAATAATATACTCAATTTTATCAGCCTTTGCCAATCCCTGAAAAACTGTAATCTTAATATTAGCACACTCTTCTTTATGCACCTCTTTTATCTCGCATCTTACAAAATCTGAATTTATTTCAATAATCTTTGCAGAATATTTAATGTTATCAGAAACAATATCTAAAACATCACCAATTGAATGTCTTAGAACATTTTTTATATGATTAACATCAGAACCTTTTATAACAATCTGATTTTCACTAACGTACTCCTTTGGTACAAAAAAATTCATAAAAACACTCTTTCCTATTTACTACTTTTATTTATCAGTACTTTTTTTCTTAAAAACAATAAGCTTACTAAAAACATAATTTAAAACTATAACTACTACTTGGCTAACCATCTTTACTATAAGAGCTGGAAACTTAAGGTTAGTACAACCAATCCAGTAAATTGCTGAATCTACAACCATTGTAAAAATTCTACAAGCAAAGAATGAAGACATCTCCTTCATAATCGCCTTTTTGCCATGAGCCTTATCCTTGAAAACAAAATTTCTGTTAGTAACATAAGCAAAAAATATTGAAACTATAATAGCCGAAATATTGCAAACATTTCCGATAAGAGTTGATGTCTCTATACTGGCAATAATCTCTCTATATCTATGAAAATCAGTAAATAGAGCATTCCAACTTCCTTCACCACTTCCTATAATAGTAATAAGCAAATAAAAAGTAGCAAAATTTACAACTGTAGTCATAACTCCCCAAAATAAATATTTTATAACTTCCTCATACTTTGTATAATACTTCTTTATTGTTTCCATCATTTCATCCCTCATTATGAATCTATAACTATTTTTCCATTTAATATTTTTGAAAGCTTTGCATTCAATCTAATTAATCCTTCTTTAGCAAAACCATGCTCAATAAAGCTTTTTTTCACAAAACCATCCAATTTATTTTTCAAGTCATTATTTTCTTCTTCTAAATTTTTATTAAGAATTCTATAATAATTTCTTTGATTAAAAAATCCTGTTGGCACAATATTAGCCACCTTCCAAGAGCTCATAGAATCTCTTTTTATAATATTTCTATCTATCATAAAAAGTTTTATCATTTCATCCTGCAAACACAAAAGCTCTCCACTCTTAACTTCTTCATTTTCAATCATGTTAATTAATTCGAAAATAGTCTTTCTTTCATTACCTTCTTTTTCAAATTCTCTATCAATAAACTTCTTTTTAAGCTCATGATTCTTTATAGCGAGCTTTCTATACTTGTCTCTTCCAACTAACTTATCCCACAAAGAACCCTCATAAATTAAATTACTTATTATTTTATTTTCATTCTCTATCTTAGAATCATAAATAGCTTTTCTTACAACCCTATTCATTTCTTTCTCTTGAACATAATTAATTCTAATCAATTCTTCTTGAATCTTCATTTTAATGTAAGGAAGTTCTCTTGAAAATTCTCTTTTTACATTCACAATATTTCTATCATAATAACAACCATGTTCAATTTTCTTTTGTAAAAAATCACGCAATTTAATAAAATAATCTGGAGAAATCGAAAATTTAACTTCATATTCTATTCCAAATTTTTCTGAATTCATTTTATATAAACGTTTTTTACTGTTAAACTTATTTATTTCAGATATCAAAACATCTACATCATATAAAAACTTGACCAAATAATTAGAACTATTCATAAATACTCTCCACTCCTCATTTGTACCCTTTATATTTCTGTAATTGTATAACTCGTTAAATCAGGCTTTTTAACATCCTCTTCAGTAACATTATTCAACTGATATCTATAATTCAATGTTGTGTCTATGCTGTTAGTTCCATCCCCAACATAATGGCAAATCATCTTTACAATCATTCCACTCTCTTTATCCAACCAAATATCAAATACTATACTATCATTTGATAACGAAAATGAAACACATTTTATTCCATTAACAGTTTCATAATCTTTAAATTCATACTGATAGTCGTCCGTTTCCAATAATTTAGCAACAGAGCATATCATTGTTTCAAACTCATCAATCGCGCTAGTATACTCTTTATATTGATATACCACCTTTTGTTTCTCATCTATTTGTAACAATAATTTTTCATTCTTGTCATCATAAATTTTAAAATTATCAACATTGCTAACTAACTTTCCATTACATAATTTATAATCAGATATTGTCCCAGTAACATCAGCTTCACTACTTTCTGTAAGCACTTCGCAAGAAATATTGTTAATTGTTGCAACTTTTTGTGCTAATATCTTCACATCATCTTTTGTCATTTTCTTAAAATTTCTATTATAAAAAATAATACAAATCCCAACGACAACTAATATAAATATAACCAAAGTCGGAACTGCTAAAATAAACGTTTTTTTCTCTTTCATAATTTCTCCTTTGCATCACCGTCAGTATATCTCAAAAAGAAAATTTTTTCAATAAAAACATTATAAAAATCCAAAAAGAGAAAATTTATTTACTAAAATAGAATAACAATGAACATTAATAATATTTTTTACACATTATAACTTTTTTTAATTCGCATCTTCGTTCATATTTAAAATTTGTAAAGCAAATTTCTGTGCATTGTTATTTTTGTATAATAAAATTCTAAGAAAACCTTCTTATTATGTAAAAAATGTGCCCTTGAAAATTCAAGGGCACAACACTGTCTTCGGAAAATCCTACATAAAAGCCTGTAACGTATTTGAATCAACCAGCAGTTTAATTACCGCTTTCGTTCCAAACTCCAGTTTCAACAGCTTTAACTCTGGATTCACCTTAAAAGTATGTAGACCAGGTTTTACCACGTCCACAAAATAAGAAACTCCTTCCTTAGCTAATTCCTGCCAAGGAACATCCTCGTTTGCTTTTGAGTTGAACTCATCTTCAAGATTATAACTTTCCACTACCCGTCTAATAAAATCCTTTTCCTCGTCTGGTGTTCTACCAGCATAACAACATTCCAAATACGGTTTAGCTTCTTCTAAATAATCCCAAAAATTCTTCATATAGTCGCACCCCTTTCAAAAAGCTCATTGCCAAGTTATGCATAAATTATAACACATACCCCCATTATTTTCAACTTTTGCCATGCTGTAGTAACTATTTCAATACAAAATTGGCGATTATTGTCCGTTTTTGTCAATGGAAATTTCTTGCAATTTATAAAAATGCATAGTATAATCTCAACAGTTAATATTTTATTAACGTATTTTATTTCTAACCAATTGTATTTTACCTAATACAATTCTTCCCCAAATTAAAATATATAATAATAATTTTTAGATATTTATATTCAGAAAAAAATGGTCTTGCAATGCGTTAATATAAGTATTAACTAAAATCACAAAAGAAAGGAGTTTTAATATGCCTTAGTTTTGATTTTGATATTTTCTCCGTGGCCCCGTGATTATCAAAATTATAAGCCATATATAAAATGTAATATTAGATAAAAAGTGATAATATAAATACTAAAAATTATTAAAAGCAAAGCAGAGATCCCCCTAAGTCTCTGCTTTTGCTTTTTACATGATAAAAAATTTCTCAGAACTTCCTAATATATAAAAAAACAATAAAAATTTAACACAAAAAACGGACCATAACAGTCCGTTTAAATATTAATGTTTTCCATAAGAACGTCTTCCACGAGATAACTTTCTATATCCATTTGTTTTTCTTAAACTTGTTGCCGCATCCTCAATTGTTTCTTTAACAGTAGGTTCACTCATCATTTCTGCAGACCTGTCACTAACAGGTTCTTCCGTTTTGTTATTTTCCATTCCAATATAATATTGGTTCATTTTTTCGAAATCAGAATCCTCTTCTTCATACTCTTCTTCCTCATATTCAGCAATACGTCTACTTTTTGCATATGAAACACATGCAAATACAATAGCTAAAAATGTTGTAATTCCTATTCCAGCCAAAATAGCATAAATCTGTTGTTCCTCTGTTAATCCAAACATTCCTAGTGTTGGATTATTTGAATTGTTCTTCACAATACCAGCTACTTTAGTATCTTCTTTTTCAACTTCAAAAGTTACAACATATTTAGCATACTCTTTTTCATCATCTTTAACCGTGATTACAATCGTTGAAACTTTATCTTCTGAAACATTTGTAGCAATATCAACAGTTACATTTTCTGTATTTGCTACTGCTTTTACTTTTTCTTTTATTTTCTCTAATTCTTCTAAAGTAAGCTGTTTATTAACTTTAACAGTATATTCATACACATCTGTTTTAAATTCTTTATCTAACGTATATCCCTCAATCTCAAGTGAAGCAAGTCCAATTCCATCTTGTGTAGTCTCATCTGGATTTTCTTCTTCAATTGTATTTGGTGGTGTTTCACCATCTTCATCACTTTTCTTAGTAACTAAAATTGTATATGTAGTTTTCTTAGAACCATTTGAAACTGTAACATCAAATCTATTAGTTCCATTTTTTAATGTTTTAGTTCCCGTACCTGAAACTGTTCCGTTCTTTGAACTTGCATATATTTCAATAGATGCACAATCGGCTGGAACAGTTACTGAATATTGCTTTTTACCTGGCTTAAATCCACTAAAATCATTTGGACGAATTCCTAAATTACTCAACGTTGGCTCTGAATCAGTTGTTCCACCATTTCCTGTATTAGTATTCCCACCGTTATTAGTAGAACCACCATTGTTACTACTATTTCCACCATTTGAACTTTCTTTTACAGTAATTGAAACACTTTTACTAATTGGCATTTTTCTATTTGAATTTACTTCCTCTGTACTTGCTGTACTTCCTGATAAAGTTATCGTATATGTACCTGGTTCATTCATTTTAAAAGTTCCACTTAATACCTGTTGTGATCTTTCAGTTCCAAATGCATCAGCTGCAGAAAGATTACCAGATAAGCCTTTTCCTGACAAACTTAAGCTATATGATTCTGCATTAATAATAGATGCAGAAACCGATACTGCCGTACCAGGGGATACAGTTGTACTAGATACAGATAAACTAGCACTAGAAGTTGCTGCACATGATTTATTTTCCATAATCCAAAAACAAGCTAATAAAATAACACCAAATAAAATCAATTTAATTTTCTTCATTTATTCCTCCTATAATCCAATAGACTGTGTTCCAAGTAAAAATCTCTTTAACAAAGCCATATCTATAATATCAATTTCTTGTGAATTTTTTTGTAAATTTCCTGCCTTTTGATAACAATTTTCTAATTTAATTGTACCTAATAAATTTCTTTTAATATAAGCAAGATCAATAATATCTACATTTCCATCCCCATTAACATCTCCATACTTCACAGCTGTATATGTCTTACCATCAATCGTAATTGTCATGCCAGTTCCAATTGAATCTTGTGTCCCTGAAATATCAGTACCATCTGCTTTCTTTACAACAGCACCGGCATATTTATCTTTTATACTCTTTACATTTGTTGCTGGGGTCATAACAAAGCTATCTCCATCAATTTTAAAATCAGATGAACCTATATCTGGATTAGGATTTGGTGTTGGATTTGTTCCACCATCTCCCATATCAACTTGATCTCTATAATCTGGAATCCCTTCTGTCACACTCTTCAAAAAAGATGTAGCAACATATCCCTCTAAATTCTCAGAATTCCATCTCTTTTCTCCAGAAACATATGATGTAGCTCTAACAATTCTAACTCTTGACCAATATCCTTGATTATCTAAAAGCTCTACAACAGTATTTTTATAAACAGATCCTAATGAATTTCCATTTGGAGATGTTCTAAAGTTAATTCCTCCAACCTTCTCACTATTTATATAATATAAAGATTGTTGATTTGCTGTAAGTGATGTTGGAACTGGAACAGGATCATTAGGCATATTATTGTAAACTGGAATTAAAAAAGTTAACTGTTCATTCAATATTTGTGCATCTGCATAAATATTAAATAAAGAACCAGCTTGACTAGAAGGATCTCTTAAATTTGTCATATATTGATGTCCATAAAATTGATTTATTGAATATGTCCTTTGTCCCATATTTTCAGTTAAAATTTCATTTCCAACCACATCAAATTTATAAAAATATTTTGTAGTTTGACCTGCTGAAATATACCCATTTTTCAATACTTTTTTTGCACCATCTATCAAAGCATATCTTGGAGATGTCCAATCTTGTCTTCTTGCTTCAGCTAAACCTCTTTCAACAGCACCATTTCCGTCTGTAGCGCCATAATTATAAAAATTATACAATCCTTCATAACCAGGAACTGTACCAGAAATAGCTCTTGGTGTTCCATCACGTCCTAACTCTTGAAAAATAGTTGCTACAATATGTAAAGGGTTTATTCCAGCCTCTGAAGCAGCCGTCATAATATCATCAACATATTGATATAAATATGTATTAGCCGTTGCACTTGCTACAACTGCCCTTGTAACACCATCACCATTAGCTAAATCCAAAAACTGAAATACCATTGACTCATCCATAAAATTTCTTGGATCTAAATAAAAATTAACCATTTTGGCAGAAGCACAATAATAACCAGGATCTCCACTTCGACCACAAATACATAATGTTAATGGATCCACCAAAGAAGATTTATACACTGTATTTTTTAAGCATTTATTTTCAGCATAACTAGAGGTAAGTTCTCCCCAATCAATTCCTGTGTAATATGCTTTAAACTGCCAATTTGGATGATTGTATTTTAAATATGCTAATTTCTTTTGATAGCTCTCTGGAAACACATTTATTCCAGACTTTATATATTGTGTATATGAACTGCTAAGACCTGCAGCATGTACCTCTGATTTAATAAAAAATATTTGAATAAAACTAAATATAATTGAAATTACAAGAATAAAAACAACTAATTTTATACTTAATTTTTTCATTTGTTCCTCCTCACCGCAAAATGCGGCATTTTTATTCAAAATTAGTATATATTATACATATTTTTTAGTCAATAAAATAAATATGTTATTTTTGTTACATTTTCCAAGCTTCTCCTCTATACTAAAAATTTTTTTATGATATAATTATTTTATATCATAGGAAAGTTTTCCAAACTTCCTATTATATAAAATTAACAATGCACAGAAATTTGCTTTGCAATTTCGCGCGCGAACAAAAACGCGGACTTAAAAATGTTATAATCATTGCAAACGTTATAAATAGTCCACTTTTGTTCTTATTAAAATTGAAAGAGGAAAAATTATGGAATCAGAAATAGAACTTTTATCACCAGCTGGTAATTTTGAATGTCTTAAAGCTGCTGTACAAAACGGAGCAAACTGCATATATTTTGGAGCAAACCTATTCAGTGCTCGTGCATATGCAAATAATTTTGATGATGATGAACTCGCAAAAGCTATCGAATATTGTAAAATTAGAGGTGTTAAAACAAACTTAACATTAAATATATTAATAAAAGATAATGAACTTGAATCAGCATTTAATGTTGCAAAAAAAGCATATGAATCTGGCATAGATGCAATAATAGTTCAAGATTTAGGTCTCGCAAAAATGCTTATCAAAAACTTTCCAGACCTACCTATTCATGCTAGCACACAAATGTCTGTACATAATCTTCAAGGAGTTTTAGAATTACAGGAACTTGGCTTTTCAAGAGTTGTACTATCTCGTGAATTATCAATTGAAGAAATTGAATATATATGTGAAAATTCAAACATTGAAATAGAATGTTTTATTCATGGTGCTCTTTGCATATCATATTCTGGTCAATGTCTATTTTCTAGTATGATTGGCGGACGTTCAGGGAACCGTGGAAAATGTGCTCAGAGTTGTAGACTTCCTTATGAACTTATAGAAAATGATAAAACAACGTTAGATAAAGGTTACTTATTAAGCCCTAGAGATTTATGTTCATTAGATTACATACCAAGATTAATAAATTGTGGCGTAAAGTCACTAAAAATTGAAGGAAGAATGAAATCACCTGAATACGTTGCAACTGTTACAAGAATTTATAGAAAATATATTAATCTGGTCAAATCAAATAAACCATACAAAATAGATGAACAAGACAGAAAAGATTTAATGCAAGTATTTAATAGAGGTAACTTCTCATCAGGACATCTAAATCCTCATGCAAATAAAGATTTGATATTCTCTGAAAAACCTAATAATATGGGATTATTTTTAGGACATGTTGCAAAATACAATCAATCAAAAGGCCTAATCACACTTAACCTAAACGAACCAATTGAAATTGGAGACACAATTGCTTTAGAAAAAGAAACAGGAACATACACAATTTCTGAATTAATGACTAAAAACACTAATATAAAAACTGCAAATCCAAACGATTTCGTAACTATTGGAAGAATGAAGGGAAATATTAAAGTTGGAGATAAAATATATAAAATGTCATCAAAGCAATTGACTGCACTTGCCCACTCTTCTTTTGAAAATGACATTCAAACTAAAAAAATACCTCTTAACTGTGAAATAAAAATTGTAAAAAACTCACCAATTTCTATGCATGTAAGTTCTGCTTGTGATTTAGAAATTTACAGAAAATTAGATATCTATTGTGAAATAGATGCAATTCCAACAGATTCAATAAAACATCCTTTAGAAAAAGAAAAAGTAATTTCACAAATCACAAAAACGAATAATACACCTTATTACTTTAAAAATATCAAAATAAAATTAGACGAAAACACATTCTTACCAAACATAAAAGCATTAAATGAACTTAGAAGAACTGCTCTTACACTAGTTGAAGACTTTGCAAAAAGCAAAATTCAAAGAACGACAAATAAAGAATTTGAAAACAAAAATTACTATAATAGAACCAATCAAGAAAAAGCAATATCTTTGCTATTAAATAAAATCAATTTAAACGAAGATTATACAAGCTTACAAGGAATAAATAACATATATATCCCGTTAAAATTCTTTACTCAAAAGAAATATGAACAAGTAATAAATGGCCTAAGTAATAAATTTAATCTATATATTTATTTACCTACTATAATAAAATCTAACTATAGAAATCTACTTGCAGCCAATATAGAAAAAACTATCAATACTTACAATATCAAAGGATTCATTCTTTCAAATATATCAAACTTCAAGTTTTTAAAAGATTTCAATACAGAAAATTTTGAATTTATTGCAAACTACACATTTAACATTTTTAATCAACGCACATTAGCTGAACTTGATAAACTAGGAATAAATAAATTCACAATTTCACCAGAACTAGATAAAAGCACCATAGATAGATTTTTAGAAATATCAAATCAAGAATTAATTTGCTATGGTAGAACACCGTTAATGAATATGAATTATTGTCCACTTGGAAAAAGCAATAGATGCTATCCAGAATGTAAAATGAGATGTAACACAAATAATAACTATTATTTAAAAGATAGATTAAATTTAAAATTTCCAATCGAACCTGACAACATACAAACTGTATCTACATTATACAATTCAAAAATTACATCAATTGCACCAAATGACTTCAAAAATATTACTTCTCTTCGAATAGATATTTTAGAAGAAAATATTTCCGAAATACAACAAATAGTCGACACAGTTAATAAAGGTGAAAAATTAAAAGGAAATCAATACACAAATGCAAATTTAAATAGAGAAATATAAAAAAACAAGTTACTTTAAAAACAAAATATTTTAAAGTAACTTGTTTTTCTATATCTATGTTTAAATACAATTTTTTAATCAAATTTCTATACTCTACTTTTTCAAATATCTTACAAAAAGCGGTGCGGTAAATATACCGCATCCGCTTTTTGTTTTTACACATTTCATTTTCACAACTCAACAACTTTGAGTTCATAAGTTTTCTCGCTTTCAGCGAAAAAAGCAACGGGACAAGTGCTCTGCATAGGAACCCTATTAAAGGTTATATACCTTACTTGGTAAAACTTCTGTTTTCCATTTTTCGATGGGTTCCTCTTGGTGCAATCTGGATGATTCTCATATACATGTATAGCCGGCTTGCCATATGAATAAAAAACAATCGGTCTTTTATGCTTACAATCAACCAGTGCATTTGGGTATGCAACTGCTGCTCGCCAAATCTTATGTTTCTTTGGATCAAGAATGTATCTTCTTATATACTCACCTCTGCACTCGTTCCATTCTCCTGGATCAAAGTTAACATCATCAAGAGCATACTCGAATTCAACAAAATTGTCACCAAACTGAAGAAATTTCCATTCAGCAATACCTTTAGCTGGTACCTTCAATAAGATCATATCTTCATCAACAAGTTCAACTCTTAGTTTCTTCCGTTCTCTTTTCATAAAAAGCACCTCCTATATTTTGTGTAACAATTATTCTATCATCTTTTTCATGATTTTTCAATACTTTTCGTGTTTTTTACCAAAATATAGTATTTGCATTAATATTGTTTTGTACTCAATTCTATAAGTAAATTCATATCATCATCATCTGCTGCCTTGTTTTTTCGTATTGCTCCACATTTCTTACATCTAAACACTATCACATATCCTTTTTTTCCAATTTCCAAACCAACAGGCTCTAAATCCCCATGGCAAGTCTCTTCTCTATCTCCAGGATTAATATCAACATGTTTTGAGTGTAAACATTTAGGACAGTGATTTCTACAAGAATACCCTAACTTAGGAACATGAAATCCACAATTTTCACAAATAAATTCTTCATCTATAACAACAAAATTAGCCATTATTTCTTTTTCGTCTCCTTATGATAAATACTGCCACCAATAAACTCTCTTAATAATGAAGTATTTGGAATATCATCATCTGGAATATCATCAAAATACTCCAAAAATTCAATTAATCTTTGAGCTTCCCCATATTCCTTATGACTTCTATCAATTTCTTTTAATAAAGGAATTGCATATTTTTTCTGAACAGCAAGTTCATAAATAAGTGAAGAATTAAACATATAATCCGCTTCTTCTTGATATGGATAAATATTCTTCTCCTCACCTCTATTTACAGAATACCAGCTCTTCAAAGTATTTAATGCATCATATCCTCTAAATTTATAATCTCTAACAATTCTTCTAATCAAACGTGTATCTGTAGTAGAAATTCTATTGAAATAATCAATATTTAAAACTGTTAAATCACTAATATAAATCTTAACTTTTTCATCCTTTGGAATAGCCTTAGTTAATCTATCATTTAAACAATGAATACCTTCAATTACTAAAATATCATTTTTACCAAGTGACATTGTAGTTCCATCATATCTCTTAGTTCCTACTTTAAAATCAAACTTAGGAACTTCAACAGTTTCACCATTTAACAACTTAACTAAATGATCATTAAACAAATCAAGATCAATAGCCTCAATACATTCAAAATCATAATTTCCAAATTCATCCCTAGGAGTATCTTGTCTTTCAACAAAATAATTATCAACAGAAATTGTAACTGGCTTTAATCCATTTAATCTTAATGCTAAAGATAATTTTCTAGCAAATGTTGTTTTTCCTGAAGAAGATGGACCTGCAATTAGAACCATTTTTACATTCTTTCTTCTACAAATTTTATCTGCTAATATTGATATTTTCTTCTCATGTAAAGCTTCAGAAAGTAAGATAAAGTCATTTATTGTACCATCTTCAACTTTTTGATTTAATTTATGAACAGTATGAACATTTAATAATCTATAAATATCTTCATATTCATCAAATGTAGCAAGTAATTTTTTAGTTTCAACATACTCACCCATTTCATAAGGTTTCTTTTTATCTGGATAACGAACTAAATATCCATCTTTATATAATTCAATATCAAAATATGGTGTCATACCTGTATGTAACGGCATTGGTCCATATAAATAATTATAATAATCTTCGCAAAAATATAATGAAATTTCTTTAGTATGAGTATTTACCTGGAATCTTCCATTAGCATTTTTGCTATGAGCATAAAAAGCCTTAGCCTCATCCATTGTCATAACTGTTTTTGTAATTGGCAATTTTGCATCAATAATTTCTTGCATTCTCTTTTTAACTTTTTGTATCATCTCTTCAGTTAATTCCATATTATCTAATTGACAAAACATTGAATTGTGTAATTGATAATTAACTGTAAGCCATGCAGTTGGGTAAATATCATGAAAAGCTTTACCCATTATATACATAATTCCTCTAATATATACACTTCTTCCTTCTTTTGTACTAGGATCTAGCAAACTAACCTCTGCATCTTCTCTTATTTCATAATCAAGAGCATGAACCTGATTATTTACAATACAAGCAATATGCTTGTCATTAATATCATTTTTTAAAATCTCATTAACCTTTACTGGTTTATTTGATTCAAAAACCTTTTCCTCATAAGTAATTCTCATAAACATTTCTCCTTCCATAACCTTTTTTATAAAGTCTTATATTCTTTCTATATAAATGATAAAAAGAACAAGAAATATTTTTCCTGTCCTTTTATTATAGTTAATATATTAATCTATTATTACAAATAAAATAATAATAGAATTCCACCTATAACAGTAAAAATAAATCCGAACATCTTAAGCCCAAGTGCGCCTTCATTTTGATCTCCAAAACTAAAAAACTTTTTAGTAATTGGTCTTGCATCATATATTAAAATTATTCCTATTAAAACAAATACTGCACCTAACATTCTTAAAAATAAATCCATTTTCTACATCCTTTTTTACTTAAATTACATTAGCATTATACCTATTTCATTTTCAAAAGTCAATGACCAAACAAATACCTAGTCATTTCGCAAAAAATTGTAGAAAATACTAACATAATACATAACATTTTAAATCTCGCATATAACATTGTTATTTTTATATATAATTATAATAGGATTCTCGGAAAATCTTCCTATTATTAAACCATAATTATCGCCAAATATAACTGTAGGGTTATCGTTAAAATTAAGAAAAGCACCTACCACAATAGTGATAGGCGCTTTCTAGAAAATTATGTAACACTACTACTTTACAGCATTCTCCGCATAAATCTGATCTGCCATCTTCAAGACATATTCATACGGTGTAAAACCAGCCGGAATTTCTCCAAGAACTGCATCTACTTTCTGCTTGATTTCCGAATCTGTAATCGGCTCGCTATCCGGCCATACGAAAGACTTTCTGAATGCGTATTCATAAGTACACACCTGTGTAGAATCATCAGCAACAAGTTTTTTGAAAAGCATATTCTTGATGATTTCTGTTCTAAAGTCATCCTTCAGTTTCAGTTTCTTGATATATGCCATTGTCTGCGTATAGCAGAAATCTTTATAAATGTCATATACCATTGCCTGTACAACTTTTTCTACCAGCTGCTCATCAGAATATCTCTCATTTGTTTCCGGATCATAGAAATCCTTTTCGCGAAGCACTACATCAACGCATTCAAAAGCTTCTTCAATTCCATCTTCAAGTGTCTCCGGTGATCCAGGCAATTTGCAGATATTAACAGCTTTCTCAACTGCATCTTCAAAAGAATACTCCGGATGATCGATCATTCCAAATACAGTTCCACGGATAATGTCATATCCAATAATCTCTTTTGGAATTCTTCGACGTCTCATTGCCAAAACAATTGCTGAATGCAACCGCTCTCTGTCAAAAGTTACTTTTAATTTTCTGTTCTCTTTCTGCATATTTTTTACCTCTTGCTTTCTCTTAGGCACATCTGCCCGATGCTTTATAATTATGTTAACACTAATATTATACCACCTTTTTGTTTGTATTGCAAGTTTGTAATTATTGATTTCATCGCAATTTTCGACAATCTATATTTCTATTCTGTTGCCAAATTTTTCATCAACTACCTTTTTAAGTAATTTATTTTTATCTTTTTCAAGCTTTGGATCGTCATTAATAATTTTAATTGCAATCGCTTGAACAGCCTTTAAGGTTCCAATATCTTCAAATAAATTTGCAATTTTAAATTCAGGTAAACCATGTTGCTTCGTTCCAAAAAACTCACCAGTACCACGAAGTTCCAAATCTTTTTCTGAAATAACAAATCCATCATTAGTTGAAGTCATAACCTTCATACGCTCTCTTATTACTTGCGAATTTCCATTATATTTTAGTATACAATATGATTGATACTCACCTCTTCCAACTCTTCCTCTCAATTGGTGAAGCTGAGCCAAGCCAAACCTTTCAGCATTTTCAACAACCATAATATTACTATTAGGAACATTAACACCGACCTCAATAACAGTAGTAGAAATTAGAATATCAATATTCCCATTTTTAAATTCTTCCATTATTGCATCTTTCTCTTTTGGCTTCATTTTTCCATGCAAATACTCTACTCTATAATCTGAAAAAACTTCATTCTTATAATGTTCCGCAAGTTCCATAACAGATTTTGCATTAATTTCTTCATTTTCTTCTACAAGAGGACAAACAATATATGCCTGTCTTCCCTTATCAATCTGTTGTTTTAAGAAATTATTAACCCTTTGATCCATTCCTTTAGTAACAGCATATGTTTCAATTTTCTTTCTATTAGGAGGTAACTCATCAATAATTGAGATATCCAAATCGCCATACAAAATCAAAGCTAAAGTTCTTGGAATTGGAGTTGCAGTCATAACTAAAACATCTGGATTATCACCTTTTTGTGTAATTATATTTCTCTGTCTTACACCAAATCTATGTTGCTCATCTGTAACAACTAATCCTAAATTTTTAAACACAACATTCTCTTCTAATAATGCATGTGTACCAATTAAAATATCTATCTCTCCCGCTTCTAGCCTTCTTAAAATATCCTCTTTTTTCTTTTTTGTAATTCCACTAATAAGCAATTCACATCGAATACCAGTATCTTTTAAAATTTCAGTAAAACTCTCCAAATGTTGACTTGCCAAAATTGCAGTTGGCGCCATTATTGCAGCTTGATATCCACTTTTAACACACTTATATGCCGCAATTAATGCAACAACAGTTTTACCTGAACCAACATCCCCTTGAAGCAATCTATTCATTGGCTTTTCTCGTTCCATATCTGAGTCAATTTCTTCTAAAACTCTAAGCTGAGCCTTAGTTAAAGAAAACGGTAATTTATTAATAACATCTGACATTTTAGCATCTTTATCAAAAGCTATTCCCTTAACATCCTTAGAATACTGATTTTTCAAAGCAAGCAATGCAAGTTGCATTGACAATAATTCCTCAAAAACTAATCTTTTTCTTGCTAAATTAAAATCATCAAAACTATCTGGAAAATGAATTTGCTTAACAGCAGTATTTAAATCCAACAATTTATACTCATCTATTAAATATTCAGGTAAACTCTCATCAATCTTTCCATTCATTTCACTCAAACCATTTTCAATAATTTTTCTAAGTGTTGTTTGTGAAAGCTTAAATGTTGTTGGATAAATTGGTATTATTCTGCCTGTATTTTTAGTATCTTCAGCCTTATCATAAACAGGCGAATTCATTTCAACTTTATTCCCCTTTTTAGAAACTTTTCCATAAAATTTATAATATTCACCAGGTTTAAACATACCTTTTAAATATGACTGATTAAACCATGTCATTTGACACACTCCTGTGTCATCTCTTGCATTCATTTTCAAAATTGTCATATTTCTTCTAATTCTAATTTCACTAACCCTTGTAACAGGCATTACTTCAATTAAAGCTTCCTCACCATCAACAAGTTCTTCAATTTTTTTAGGAATACTTCTATCTTCATATGTTCTAGGATAATACGTAATTAAATCTTTTAATTCATAAATTCCAAGGCGATTCAAAAGCTTAGCTCTCGCCTCTCCTACACCCTTTATAAACTGTACATTTTTATTTAAATCCAATTTTTTATCTCCTATTATTTGCAAAATTTTGTTTTATTTAATATATCACTTATTGCTAAACAACTCAATGTTACAACATTATTTTTTTAGATTATCTTGATTATTTAAGAAAATGCTATTATAATACAACTATCAAAACACTTATCAATTTTCATACGTTTTCATATGAGAGGAGGCACACACATGTCATACAGCTACTGGGATATGACTTATGGAGATGAACTAAAAAGCGAACTTATGGAATTAAAATCAACCCAACAACGGAAATATTTTTTAAGTGTTTTCGAACGGATGGGACAATACGTTATTGACAACGATGCTGACGGGTTAACCTTCAGGGAATATTTTGATATGTTTGAGCGGTAAAAACCTAAAATATTTATTTGTTATTTTTTGGGGTTAATACAAGACTTTCTTGTAAAAAAGGCAACAGTTGATTCTGTTGCCTTTTATCTTTATATATACTATCTAAAATTTCTACAATACACAAAAATCTGCCTTACAAATTTCATAAGCAAACAAGATTGTGAACTCTACAAAGTTATAGTAACTGCAAATATTAAAATATCAAATTTGTCCTTATACATTTATTTTACTCAATTTTTTATATTTATTATATAAATTCTATTATATTATTTTCCAAACATACTTAAACAAAACATAAAAAACTATAAAAATTTCAGTAAGTAAAATAACAGGGAAACCTATAGTAAAATACAATTTCTTAGTCTTATGTCTAAAAGTATACATTCCAGCAATTGTACCAAAACCACCACCAAGAAAAGTAATAGTAAACAAAGTTTTTTCAGGTATTCTCCAAGAACCCCTTTTAGCCTTAACCTTATCGATCCACATTGCCAAAAAGCCAATCACATTTATAACAATCAAATAAATCACAGCCCCCTGCCATGAAAATATCATTCCGTATTCTCCCATACACTTTCCTTTCTTTTTTCATAATCTTATATAACGAAAAATACATATTAATTTTTTCACACCTTGCTGTCGCATTCTTCGATTTTTGAAAATAAAAATATTAAATTTTTATTTTCAATCTGGTAGAATGCTTCAATCGAACTCGCTTTGCTCGTTTGGTCCCTGGGCGGTGATTCAAAAATTTAATATGTATTTTTCGTTTCTAAAATTATCAATCCGTACATTTTTCAAACCCATCAGGCTTGAAAAGATTGTTTCAAATACAAGGCAACGTTAGTTTGAAAACACCGGAGCGTACAAAGGTACGTGAGGATTTTTCAAACTAAACGTTAACACAGTATTTGAACAATATCTTCAAGCGCTAAGCGAATAACGACATTTGATTACTCTGCGTCATCCCCTCCAAGCACCCAGCTTTAGAAAGAACCTCAATAACAGACTTACCAACCTTGCCCCTCATCTGCAAATCATCAATACACATAAACTTCTCTTCCTCACGAGCAGCTTGAATACTAAGAGCAGCAACAGTCCCAAGGCCAGGAACACTATTTAAAGGAGGTCTAATACCCTCTGGCTCCATTTTAAACTTAGTAGCATCTGACTCATATAAATCAACAGGCAAAAATTTAATACCTCTTTCATACATCTCAAGAACAAGTTCAAGAACAGGATACATGTCTTTATCTTTTGGAAGAGCGGCATTACCAGCCATATCTATTTCACGCATTTTATTTAACAATTTTTCTTTACCATGACACATTATATCATAGTCAAAACCATCAGCTCTAATTGAGAAAAACGCTGTATAGTATGCTTCTGGTTGATGAACCTTAAACCAAGCAATTCTAAAAGCATTTGTAACATACGCAGCAGCATGAGCCTTAGGAAACATGTATTTTATTTTTTCACAAGACTTTATGTACCAATCTGGAACATCATGATCTTTCATCATTTGAACATACTCTGCCCATTTTGCAGGATCTTTCAAAGCTTTACCTTTACGAACAGTTTCCATTATTTTAAACGCATGATTTGGCTCTAATCCCATTTTCATCAAATATACCATAATATCATCTCTACAACCAATAGCCTCACTTAAGGTTACTATTCCTTTATCAATTAATTCTTGAGCATTATTTAACCATACATCTGTACCATGTGATAGTCCAGAAATACTTATTAATTCAGCAAATGTTGTTGGCTTTGTATCAACAAGCATTCCTCTTACGAACTTGGTTCCAAACTCAGGAATACCAAAGGTTCCCACTTCTGAATGAATCTGCTCAGGAGTTACTCCTAATGCTTCAGTAGATTTAAAAATTGACATTGTTTCTTTATCATCTAGTGGAACTTTAGTTGGATCTATTCCAGTTAAATCAAACAGCATACGAATCATTGTAGGATCATCATGACCTAGTATATCAAGTTTCAACAAGTTTTGATCAATTGAGTGGTAATCAAAATGTGTTGTTATTATATCTGATGTTGGATCATCTGCTGGATGCTGAACGGGACAAAATTCAAATATCTCTCTTCCCTTTGGCACAACTATAATACCTCCAGGGTGCTGTCCTGTTGTTCTCTTTATTCCTGTACAACCTGTTGAAAGTCTTGCAATCTCTGCATTTGTAACAGGTATATGACGTTCTTCATAATAATTTTTAACATAACCAAAAGCAGTCTTGTCAGCAACTGTACCAACTGTACCTGCTTTAAATGTTGTACCTTTTCCAAATATTACTTCTGTATATTTATGAGCTTTTGCTTGATATTCACCAGAGAAATTCAAGTCAATATCAGGCTCTTTATCTCCATTAAATCCAAGGAATGTTTCAAATGGAATATCCATACCATCTTTAGCAAGTTTGTGTCCACATTTTGGGCAATCTTTATCAGGTAAATCAAACCCATTTTTAACACCATAGTCACTAAAATCTGAATATTTACAATTTGGACATCTATAATGTGCTTGTAATGAATTAACTTCTGTTATACCAGTCATGTTGGCAACAAACGAAGAACCAACAGATCCTCTGGAACCAACAATATAACCATCTTCATTAGATTTCCATACAAGCTTTTGAGCAATAATATACATAACGGAGAACCCGTTTCTAATAATTGAGTCTAATTCTTTATCCAATCTATTTTGCACAATTTCTGGCAATGGATCTCCATACAACTCATGAGCTTTACCATATGCAATATCTTTAATTGTTTGCTCACATCCTTCAATATGAGGTGGACACTTCTCATCTGAAATTGGACTTATTTTGTCACATAAATCTGCAATTTTATTTGTATTTGTAACAACAACCTCATACGCTTTTTCTTCACCTAAATACGCGAACTCATCAAGCATTTCTTGTGTTGTACGTAAATATAATGGAGCTTGAAAATCAGCATCATCATACTTTTGACCAGCTTGTAATATACGTCTATAAATCTCATCTTGTGGATCCATAAAATGAACATCACAAGTTGCAACAACTAATTTATTTAATTTTTCACCTAATTCTACAATTTTTCTATTTATATTTTGAAGTTCAAAATCATCCGCAACAGTACCATTTCTAACCATGTACTCATTGTTTCCAATTGGCTGAATTTCAAGATAATCATAATATTTAGCAATAGCTTCTATCTCTTCTTCTGGTCTACCTGCAACAATTGCTCTATACAATTCACCAGCCTCACAAGCACTTCCTAAAATCAATCCTTCTCTATACTTTTCAAACATACTTTTTAAAATACGAGGCTTTTTATAAAAATAATTTAAATGAGAATATGATATAAGCTTATACAAATTCTTCAAACCTACATAATCTTTAGCTAAAATAATAGCATGATATGATGGAAGCTTTTTGTAAGCTTCTGGATCACCTTGTATAACATTATCTATATCATCAACTGTTTTAGCACCATTTTCTTTTAGTTTTTGAATCATTACATTAAATACTGCAACCAAAGTTTTTACATCATCAAGAGCACGATGAGCAACCTCAACAACAATATCCAATTTATCTGCAATCAAGCCTAATTTATATCTCTTCATATCTGGGAATATAACTTTAGCTAATCTCAAAGTATCAATATATGTATTATCCAAACTATATCCATACTCCGCAAAATTATGTTTTAAAAATCCTATATCAAAATCAGCATTATGTGCAACTAATACACTATCACCTATAAAATCAATTATCTTCGGAATAACTTTGTCAATTGTTTCAGCATCTTTTACCATATCATCTGTAATATGAGTAACCTCTACAACTTCTTGTGGAATAGGTTTTTCAGGATTTACGAAACATTCAAATTCGTCAACAACCTCTCCATTTCTTATTTTTATTATTCCAACCTCAGTAATTTTTTCTGTCCTGAATGACAAACCTGTTGTTTCCAAGTCAAGAACACAATATTCTCCGTCAATATCTTGCTTTCTAGGATAAACAACACTTGGATCTTTATCTGGTACGAAATATGCTTCAACCCCATAAATAACTTTTATATCCGCACCAGTTTTTCCCAAGAATTTATGTGCTTCTGGAAAACTTTGAGCAACACCGTGATCAGTAATTGCAATAGATTTCCATCCCCAACTAATTGCTCTTTTCAAAAGATCTTCAGCTGAAGTTACAGCATCCATTTGACTCATTTTGGTGTGCATGTGTAACTCTACTCTCTTCTCCTCAGAAGTATCCATTCTTTTTGTCTTTGCAACACCAGAAGTTTCTAAAATTGTATTTGCCATAACAGTAATTTCTTTTGCAAAATTATCATATTTAGCCACACCTTCAAGCTTTATTCCTTTTGCTTTTTTCAATCTTCCTAAAACTTCTTTAGTTTTCTTAGTTTCGATAAAAGCTTTCATTGTCATAGTACTTGTACCATCATATAAATTGAACATTAAAATTGTTCTATCTCCCTTTATATCTCTAGTATCTGTACTTATAACTTCACCTTCCAAACACACTCTATCTGTATCATTATTTATATCAATAATCTTTGTTTTCGGAGCTTTTATTGTAAGGCTTCTACCATAAATTAGAGGACTTTGCTCATCTTGTGCTGTTTCTTCTTTAGCATCAGATGCTTCTCCACCTTTTCCAGACAATTTAAAACCAGAAATAACAACATTATTAGCCATTATTGTTATTTCATTTGCATAATCATCAAACTTAGCATTTCCATCAACCTTTACGCCTTGTCCTTCTTTTAAATGCTCCAATATTCCTTGAACTAAATTTGTATCAACAAATGACTTACAAGTAATACTTGCATTTCCGTCATCGATACTAAAACTAATAATTGTTCTATTATTTTTTATATCTCTTGTTGTAACATTTATTATTTCACCTTCAACATTTACCTTTGTTGTACTATCGTTTATATCAGAAATAGAAGCGAATTTACTTCTAAAAGTAGATACTTTTCCAATAATTAATCCATTAGATTGTTCCACATCTATATGCTTTTCTTCATGTGAAACTTCTCCTTCAGGTGAAACAGAAACTACAGGAGCATTTGCCTTCTCTTCTGCTTCTCTTCTTGCCATCTCTTGTAAGTGCATAATAGCTTCATGTTCCTGAGCTTTCAAATATTTATCATATTCTTCTTTACTCTTCTGAGGATCTTCCTGAAAATTAACTTTAAATCTTTTATTATACAAATTATAAATAAGGTGCTCTAATCCTTTATCAAATTTCTTTGAACACAAAAAATCAGCACCTTTAATTTTTAAATCAACACAAACAGTACTGTCTTCAATATTAACAGTACTATTTCTAAGTATAGCTCTTGTCATTGGCTCTTTTCTTGACATATATGTAACAAGATTTTGCCAATCATTTTCGATAGTTGGTTCAACATCAATATCTTGATATTGAATTTCAATTCTAGCACTTCCAACCTTAAATCTATCTACAATATAATCTTCAAAATTAGAAACCTCACCTATAGAAATTTTATTTGAACTTGTTAAACATACTTCTAGCCTATTACTTTTTTTATACAAGTTTGCTTTCAAAAAATCAGCTTCACATATATTATCTTGTCTATTTGAATAATCACTAAATATATCTTTAACTTTCTGCATTTATTACGCCTACCTTATTTAAAAACTTCCTTTATCTTTCCAAAAACTTCTTCAACATTTTTTACAGATTCTATAAAAATATGTCTTTCAAAAATATTAACTGTTTTTCTTTTTATAAGAATTGTACCAACATTAAATAATTTCTGAGCATTTCCTTGATTATACAAAATTTCTTCAATCTCAGAAAAAGGTATTACCTTAACTTTCTTTCTTATTCTTCCAGTTTTATATATTAATTTTGTTCTATAAATTGTACATGAAACAGAATTAAGTGACAATCTATCATAAATCAAGTATAAAATTCCAAATATCGCAAACCCACATCCAAGTAAAAGAGCAAGCTTCCAATATGATATGTCAACTGACAACATTAAAACAAGCATAAAAATAACAATTCCTATTTGTTCACAATGTCTTAATATTTCATACCCTAAAACAAACGTACTTTTAAAACCATAAACCGGAGTTTTATCTCCTCTCATTTCTTCTTCTCTTCTAAGTCTATTCAAACAATTGTTGCACAATTCTCCATCCCTTTTTAACTCTGCACCACATACCTTACACTTCATTACTACTT
>CAKPEG010000017.1 GCA_934149275.1 uncultured Clostridia bacterium
CCATATGGTAATGATTTTAGCTCTTTTCTCGACTCTATTTCTTCTTCACTGCTATTATTATCGGCCATATTTACAATTGCTGTTATATTATTTGTATATTTTTTTAAGCCTTTTATCACTGTATTTAGTCCGTTTCCTCCTCCTATAACAACAATCTTTGGACCTTCCTCATACATTGTTTTATTGAAGATTAAACCTTTTATATTTAAGTTAGCTTTTTTCCCTTTTTCTGTTGTTATATTATTTGCTTCAATTAAAATTTCTAAAACTCTTCTTTGCATATATATAAACCCAACAACTATTGCTGTAAAACCTGCTACAAATTCAGCTACAATTTGTATTATTTCTTTTGGTCTTAAAACCTTTGACTCTAATATATTTGCAAATGCAAAACATGTTAAGCATACGCCAACAAGAATTAAAAACATCCATCTTTTTATTTTTGTTCTTGAATTAAACCAACTAAAAAAACCTTTCATTTATTTTCATCCTTCCTAATGCATAATTTTATAATATAATTACTTCTTGTTCTAATTCTACTCCAAATTTTTCTTTTACTTTTTCTTTAGTGTATTTAATTAATTTTATAATATCTTTTGCAGTTGCATTTCCTGTATTTACAATAAATCCAGCATGTTTCGTTGAAATTTGAGCTCCACCTATTGTATATCCCTTTAGCCCAGCTTCATCTATTAATTTCGCTGGAATATAATTTTCCATTCTCTTAAATATACTTCCTGCATTTGGCATATCAAGTGGTTGTTTTTCTTTTCTAGATTCCATCATTTCTTTTCTCTTAGCTTTGATTTCCTCTTTATTTCCCTTTTGAATTTTAAATGTACTTGCAATTATAATCCATTTTTTTTCAAAGAATATACTATTTCTATATGCGAACTTTTGCTCTTCGTTTGTTAATTTTCTTATGTTATATTTTTCATCTAGTATAATTGTTTCTAGCAATACGTCTTTAATTTCAGACCCGTATGCTCCAGCATTCATTTTTATAGCTCCACCAACTGTTCCAGGAATTCCGCCTAAAAATTCATATCCACTTATTCCACTTCTATATGTAAACTCTGATAATAATGCTACTGGTACTCCTGCTCCTACTGCTATTCTATCCTTCTCTATTTTTAGATGCTTAAAATTTAGTTTTATTATTATTCCTCTGAATCCCGTATCTTTAACTATTATGTTAGTTCCATTTCCAATTACACATGTTTTTATTCTAAGGCTTTTAGCTAATTTTAATACATAAATAAGTTCTTGAATATCCTGAACTTCAATAAAAAAGTCAGCTATTCCGCCTGTTTTAAATGAAGTGTGTTTACTCATATTTTCATTCATTAATACTTTGTCTTTTGAAATTCCTTTTATTAATTCATCATAAATCATATTTCCTCCTATTTTTTATATAGAACTTTATTATTTTCAGGCGTTGTTCTAACTGTACTATTATAACATTCTCCTGTATAATAGTTTACTATGTATGTGTTTTTGGAGTTATCTATCCCCAGTTGTTTCAAATCTTCTGGTGTTAATACATAATATTGTTTATCTCTCTCACTTGCTGACCAATATGCATTATTGTCTTCCCATGTTATTCTTCCATCATTGGGGTTATTGGCTTTACTTCCTACTATAAAGCTTTCATCTCCAGTTGTTCTATACTGTTCATATTGCTCATATACTGCATGTTGTACTATTTCTAAATCTGATAACAATTGTTTTTCTTTACTGTATTCGCCACCATTTATTGAATATTGAATTACTATACTTGCAATTATTGATAATACAATTATTGTTACAACTAATACCATCATAGTTATTCCATTCTCACTTTTTATCTTTCGCATAATTTTTCTCCCTTTTTAAAGATATGCTAATCATATCATTTTTTTATCTTTTTTACAAGGAAAATTGCTAATAATTCCTTTATTTATAGAACAAAAATAGTCTTTAAATTTTAAATAATTTTATACTGAATAGAACGAAAGTAGATATTTTTAATATTTGCACTCATTATAACTTTTTAGATACGTGTCTTTGCTCGCGTACGAAATTTGCTATGCAAATTTCTGTGCATTGTTAATTTTATATAATAGAAAGTTCAGAGAACTTTCCTATTATATAAAAAATAAGCACTTTTCAATAATAGTGCTTATTTTCCTTTTTACATATCATTAATTTTTACATTTCTTTTATGTTCAATCTTTTCCCATTGAGTATTTGGTTTTATAATACATTTTATGTTTATTATTATCCAAGATCCCATAAATACTGGATATAGTAAGATACCTTTCCACATTTTCTTTATCGGCCTTTTTTCAATAATCATAACAAATACTGCTGTTAGAACTGGAACTATAAATGTCGCTACTAAGTATTTTATATAATTGAATATTAACATTCCTGCTGACATTCCATCTGCTAAGAAGATTACTGTGTTAATTGCTAACAATAAAAATGTAACAATCATCATTGGAATTCCCATTAAATAAAGGAAACCATCAAAGTTCATTAATGTCCTATATTCCATAACACCTTCCGCTAGGTCTTTTGTATAATATTTCATGCATTGAAGATGTCCAACTGTCCATCTTGACCTTTGAGACCAGCTTTGTTTGAATTCTGTTGGTTGCTCATCATATACTATCGCATCTGTTGCCCATCCTAGTTTTCTTCCTTTAGCTATATTTTTAAGTGAAAATTCTATATCTTCTGTTAAAGTTATAGTATCCCAGCCTGTTGGTTTTATTAAGTTGAAATCTACCATAAATCCTGTACCATTAATTAATGGTGATAGTCCTAAGTTATATCTTGCTAGGTGATAGAATCTGTTCATCATCCAGTAGAATAATGCATACCCTGCTGAAATCCAGCTATCTGCTGGGTTTTTTATATCTCTGTATCCTTGAACAATTTCTTCACCTTGACATAGTTTTTTGTTCATTGCATTCAAAAAATTTTTATCAACTACGTTATCTGCATCGAATACACAGAATGCATCATAATCTGCATTTTCTTTTATTTTTTGATTTAAAAACCATTGCATTGCAAATCCTTTTGTTTTTTTCTTTTCATCGAATCTTTCATAAACAATAGCTCCTAGATCTTTTGCTATTTGAGCAGTGTTATCTGTGCAATTATCTGCAATTACATATATGTCATATAATTCTTTAGGATAATCTAATGCTTGTAAACTTTCAACTAATGCACCTATAACAGATGCTTCATTATGTGCTGGTAAAATCATCATAAATTTGTGTTTCTTATTTTTTATTAATGGTTTTTCTTTAAATTGTATTAGAGCACAAGCACTTATAATTAATTGGTATAACCAATATATAACTATAATCCATCCAAGCGCTTGTTGAAGTATATAAATATATTTCATATTTTCTACCTCTTTCTTTTTCCTTATTCTTCTACTTTTTCTTGTTCTGATTTATTTTCTTCTTTTTTCTCTTCTTCCTCGCCAAATCTCATTGTAAGATTTATTCTATCCTGGTCATCTATTTCAGTTACTTTTACCATAACTTCTTGTCCTACCTTTAAGAAATCTTCAACTTTTTCAACTCTTTCTTTTGTTATTTTTGATTTATGAACTAAACCTTCTTTTCCTCCGCCTATTGCTACGAAAGCTCCAAATGTCATTATTTTTGTTACTTTACCTTTATATATTTTTCCAACTTCAATTTCTCTGGCAATGTCTTCTACCATTTCTAACGCCTTTTCTCCATTTGCTCCTTCTGATGTGTATATAAATACTGTTCCGTCTTCTTCTATGTCTATTTTAACCCCTGTTTCATCAATAATTTTATTTATCATTTTTCCACCAGGTCCGATTACATCTTTTATTTTATCTACACTAATTTTTGTATGAATAATTTTTGGAGCATATTTTGAAACATCTGCTCTTGGCTCAGCTATTACTGGTTTCATTATATCATCTAATATGTGTTTTCTAGCTTTTTTAGTTCTTTCAAAAGCTTCTGCTATTATATCATATGATAGTCCATCGACTTTTATATCTACTTGTATAGCTGTAATTCCTTTTTCTGTTCCGCCAACTTTGAAATCCATATCTCCAAAGAAATCTTCTATTCCTTGGATATCTGTAAGCATTACATAATTTTTATCATCATTAGGATCTGTTACCAATCCAGTTGAAATACCTGCAACAGGTCTTTTAATTGGAACTCCTGCATCCATTAATGCTAAAGTACTTCCGCAAATACTTGCTTGTGATGTTGATCCATTTGAAGATAATACTTCAGATACAACTCTTATTGCATAAGGGAATTCTTCTTTTGATGGTAAAACTGGTACTAATGCTTTTTCAGCTAGTGCACCATGTCCAATTTCTCTTCTTCCAGGTCCACGTGATGTTCTTGCTTCACCAACACTATATGGCGGGAAGTTATATTGATGCATATATCTTTTTTCTTGTTCTTCATCTATTCCATCTAACATTTGCTCTTCGCTTATCATTCCAAGTGTTGCTATACTCATTACTTGAGTTTGTCCTCTTGTAAATAATCCGCTACCATGTACTCTTGGTAATAATCCAACTTCGCAAGATAATGGTCTTATTTCATCTAAAGCTCTACCATCAACTCTTTTATGTTCGTCAAATATTAAGCTTCTAACTGTTTTCTTTTCTAATTTGTGTAATGCATCTCCAATTTCTTGTCCATGTTCTTCAACATATTCTTCACCATGTTTTTCAATTAAGAAATTATTGGCATCTTCAGCTAATTTAGCCATTCTATCATCTATTACAGTTTTATCCTTATCTTGTACATCTGTTTTCATTCTGTCTTTATATTCATTTTCTAATTCTGCATATAATTCTTCATTTACTGCAAATGATTTATATTCAAATTTTGGTTTTCCAATTTCATCTTTCATTTTTTGAATGAAAGCACACATTTTTTTAATTTCAACATGAGCTGTTTTAATAGCTTCAAGCATTACATCATCTGGAACTTCATTAGCTCCAGCTTCAATCATAGCTATTTTATCAATTGTTCCAGCTACAGTTAAAGTCAAATCTGATTTTTCTCTTTCAGCTTGTGTTGGATTAATTATTATTTTTCCATCTACCAATCCTACATTAACAGCTGCTGTTGGTCCTCCAAAAGGTATATCAGATATTGAAAGTGCAGCAGATGCACCTATCATAGCTGCAACTTCTGGTGAGTTGTCTTGTTCAACTGACATTACAGTTGCTACAACACATACATCATTTCTAAAATCTTTTGGAAATAAAGGTCTAAGTGGTCTATCAATTGCTCTTGATGTTAATATTGCTTTATCTCCTGGTTTTCCTTCTCTTTTTGTGTAGCTTCCAGGAATTTTTCCAACTGAATATAATTTTTCTTCAAAATCTACTGATAATGGGAAGAAGTCTATTCCTTCTTTTGGTTCTTTTGATGCTACTACATTTACTAACACTACTGTGTCTCCGTATCTTACTAATACGCTTCCGTTTGATAAGCCTGCTAATTTTCCTGTTTCAAATGAAATTTTTCTTCCTGCAAGCTCTGTTTCATAATATTTTACCATGTTTCCTCCTTGGGAGATGTGTAGAGATCAGACTTAAGTTAACTTTCCTTTGAAAAATAATTACAATTTTATCTGTGTCATCATGTATAAAAAACGCAGTCACATATACACATATGCTCTTTTACCTTTTTTATACATGCTTCCTTGCTAAAATTTAATTCTTTTCCAAATAGTATAGACTTGAATTCTTAAAGCGGACTTAAGTCTAACATCTAACATCTCCACTAAATTTTATAAAAAATAGCGTAGCTCATAGCTACGCTGTTTTTTATTTTCTTAAAGATAACTTTTGAGCTATATCTCTGTATCTTTGAATGTCTTTTTTTGCTAAATAGTTAAGTAAATTTCTTCTTTTACCTACCATTTTTAAAAGTCCTCTTCTTGAATGGTTATCCTTTGGATGAACTTTTAAGTGTTCTGTTAATTCAGAAATTCTTTCTGTTAAAAGAGCTATTTGAACTTCTGGTGAACCAGTATCGTTCTCTTCTCTTTTATAAGTGTTGATTATTTCTTGTTTTCTTTCTTTAGTCATATCGCACTACCTCCTTATTTTTTTATTTGCCAATCACTGAGTATGAGTAGGTTTTTCTCAAACTAAGTAATGGTAATTTGCATGCATTAATATTTTACTCTATATTTTCAAAAAAAGCAAGTAAAATCAACAAAATTCTTTTGTTTCAGCTTGTAAATCTTTATTAAATATATTATTATTTTATATAGAGGTTTTTATGTATTAATTGGAGAGGATTGGTTTTAAAATATATGAATTATTATGATATTTTGGGCATTTCAACTACAGCGACAAACGCTGAAATAAAAAAAGCATATAAGACTTTGGTTAAGAAATATCATCCTGATGTTTTTGATGGAGATAAATCTGTGGCTGATTCAAAAATAAAACAGCTTAATGAAGCTTATGAAGTATTATCAAATGCAGATGAACGTGCAAAATATGACGAATCTTTTCTTGCTGTTTCAGATGAGAACACTACTTCTAGTAATAATTATTCCAATTCTCAAACTACTGATTATGATACCTATAAAAAATATGACGATTTATACAAATATGATTACTATAAAAAATACACTACAAATTATTATGGTGTTTCTAGAGATGATTTACATAAAGAAAAATCAAAAACTACTTATCAAAATAGAACAGTTCAAGATTCTGACTTCTTTACGGGTTCAAGAGTAAAATTTGTATTTTTAATATCAATTCTTTTGGTAATGTTTTTAGTTGTATTATTAATATTAATATCCTATTTAAAAACATTGCTGGTAGATGCTCCTAAAACTACTATTAATTCGATTGACTATTCTGATTTTGGTAATTCTGATGTTATTACTTTTGGTATGAGTTATGACGAGGTGTGCGATATTCTTGGTTCTCCGAATTATATAAAAAAGAAAAGCAACGATTATTATGCTTATTGGGGCAATTCATATATAATCTTTAATTCAAAAAATATGGTGTATGGCTGGAAAAATAATGGCGATTTTATAACAGAAACTGATACTGATCAAGATGTAGATTCTTTATTTGATTTATATAATTTTTAAAAAATAGGTTAAATGTGAATATTTATAATAGTAAATTTATTATACCTTTTTAAATTCATATTTTTTATTAGCTCATATACATTTCACGACAAATTTCTGTGCATTATTATTTTATAATATCTACTTTAGTCTTAATATGTAATTCATATATAATATAAACAAAAGCGCAACTTTTGGATAGTAAATATCTAAAAGTTACGCTTTTTAACTTTACTGATTTCTCTAGTTATACTTATGTTAATTTTTATGCAGTTTCTGATGCATTTCTTTTGCGTATTTTCTTTTTATTTGTTTGTTTTGTAAGTGTAACTGGCTTTTTGTTTTCATCAATTACTATTTCTGGCTTTTTATTTTCTAAAACAGTTTCTTTAGTAATTATACATTTAGCTATTTTCTTATTGCTTGGTATATCATACATTACATCTCTCATTATTTCTTCAATAATTGAACGTAATCCTCTAGCTCCTGTTTTTCTTTCTATAGCCTTATCTACAATAACTTCCAAAGCTTCTTGATCAAACTCTAAGTCTACCCCATCTAAAGCAACTAATTTCTTATATTGCTTTACTAAAGCATTTTTAGGTTTTGTAACAATCTCAATCAAAGCCTCTCTTGTTAACTCATCTAATGTTGCCACAATTGGTAATCTTCCTACGAACTCAGGTATCATACCAAATTTCAATAAATCTTGTGGTAGGATTTGTTTATAGATTTCTGATTGGCTTATTTCTTTTTTAGCTTCTACTGTTGTTCCAAATCCTATAGTATTTTTTCCAGTTCTATCTTTAATAATAGACTCAATTCCTTCAAAAGCTCCTCCACAGATAAATAGAATATTTTCTGTGTTTATTTGTATAAACTCTTGATGAGGATGCTTTCTTCCACCTTGTGGTGGTACAGATGCTTTAGTCCCTTCAATTATTTTTAATAATGCTTGTTGTACACCTTCACCACTAACGTCACGAGTTATTGAAGGATTTTCTGATTTTCTTGATATCTTATCAATTTCATCAATATATATAATTCCTTTTTCAGCATTTTCAATATTGTAGTCTGCCGCTTGAATTAGTCTAAGTAATATGTTTTCAACATCTTCACCCACATATCCTGCTTCTGTTAATGTTGTTGCATCTGCTATTGCAAATGGAACATTTAAAACTTTTGCAAGAGTTTGAGCTAATAATGTTTTTCCACATCCTGTTGGACCTAATAATAAAATGTTACTTTTTTGTATTTCAACATCATTTACTTTATCTAGGTTATTTATTCTTTTGTAATGATTATATACAGCTACAGATAAAGTTTTCTTTGCATCTTCTTGACCTATGACATATTCATCAAGAATTGCTTTTATTTCTTGTGGTGTAGGAATTTTTTCTTCTTCAACTACATCCACTTCTTCATCTTCTTCATAGAATTCATCTTCTATGATTTCTTGACATACATTTATACATTCATCACAAATATATACTCCTGGTCCAGCTATTATTTTCTTAACGTTTTCTTGTGATTTTCCACAAAAAGAGCATTTTACACTTCTAGTATTGTTGTTTGGCATTTTTTCACCTCTTTTTATTTTATTTTGAATAATATTATTGTATTCAAATTACATTCTTTTGTCTAATATTCCGTCTATTAATCCATATTCTAGAGCTTCTTGTGCTGTCATATAATTATCTCTTTCAGTATCTCTTTCAATTGTTTCTAAGTTTTGCCCTGTTCTTTCACTTAATAATTTATTCAATTTTTCTCTTGTTTTTACCATGTGATCTGCATGGATTTTAATTTCTGTTGTTTGTCCTGAAAGCCCTCCTGAAATTAATGGTTGATGTATTAAAATTTCTGCATTAGGTGTTGCAAAACGTTTTCCTTTTGCTCCAGATGCTAATAATACAGCTCCCATACTTGCTGCCATTCCTACACATATTGTAGAAACTGGACATTTAATATAATTGATTGTATCAACTATTGCCATTCCGTCTGTGATTGATCCTCCAGGGCTGTTTATATATAAAGATATTTCTTTGTCTGGATCTTCTGATTCTAGGAATAATAATTGAGCTACAACTAAGCTAGCTGATGCGCTGTTTACATCTTCTGATAAGAAAATTATTCTATCTTTTAATAATCTTGAAAAGATATCATAAGATCTTTCTCCTTTACTTGTTTGTTCTATAACATATGGTACTAAACTGTTTTCCATCTATTTTCACTTTCCTTTCCTGTATACGTTTTTAATAATCTCATATACCTTATATTAAATATCATATTTAATACATAAAAGTCAATTACTTTAGACATCTTTTATGTACATCTTTCTTTCAATTTTCTGCATTTTTCTTGCTTATTTTCTGGTTTGCACATAAATAACTAAGTAATCTATCTATTTAAATTTTATGTCAGTGATTATCTGTCAAATTCATTGTACAGATTTCTGTACGAAGCTATAAAAAGTCTTGTAATCTTTGATACATATAAGTATAGGAATTCTCATTTAATTTCTATAATATAAAAGAATACTCAAACATATTATGTTCAAGTATTCCCCTAACTTTTACTTTTAATCTTTTAATTATTTTATTTTTGCATTGTCAACTACAAATTTTATAGCTTTTTCTGTTTCGATGCTTGAAGAAACATATTTTTTGAATTCTTCATTTTTCTTTAACTCATCAGCTTCTCTTCCATAAGTTTTTGCTAATTCTTCGATTTTTTCATTTAATTCTTCTTCTGTTACAAGAATTTTAGCATCTTTTGTTATTGCTTCTAATACTAATCTTGTTTTAACAGCAATTTCTGCTTGTGGTTTCATTTCATCTCTAAAAGCTTCTTTTGTTTTGTTTAAGATTTTTAAGTATTGATCTAAGTTAACACCTTGATAAGCTAATCTTCTGTCTAAATCATCTGACATAGCATCTATTTCATTTTCAATCATTCCTGATGGAATTTCGACTTTTGCATTATCGCAAACCGTTTCTATTGCTTTGTCTTCTATTTCATGTTTTGCTCTATGTTCATTTTCTTCTTCTAGGTTTTTCTTTATATCAGCTTTTAATTCGTCGATTGTATCGAATTCGCTAACATCTTTTGCAAAATCATCATCCATAGCTGGTAATTCTTTTGCTTTAATTTCATGTAATTTTACTTTGAATACAGCATCTTTTCCAGCTAAATCTTTTGAAAAATATTCATCTGGGAATTTTACTTTTATATCTTTTTCTTCGTCAATTTTCATTCCAACAACTTGGTCTTCAAATCCTTCTATAAAGCTATGGCTTCCTAATTCTAATTCATGGTTTTCAGCTTTTCCACCATCGAATGCAACTCCATCGATTGATCCTTCAAAATCGATTACTGCTATATCACCCATTTGTGCTGGTCTGTCTTCTACAGTAATTATTCTTGCATTTTTTTCAGCCATATGTCCTAATTCATGTTCGATATCTTTATCTTCTACTTTGTATTCTACTTTCTTTAATTCAATTCCTTTATATTTTCCTAATTCAACTTCTGGTTTTGTTTGAACTAAAGCTGTGAATATTAAGTCTTTACCTTTTTCCATTTGAACTATGTCAATTTCAGGTTTGCTAACAACTTCTAAGTTGTTTTCTTTTATTTCATTATCATATATTTCTGGAACTACTTCATTGAAAGCATCCTCATAGAACATTTCTACTCCATAATGCTTTTCAGCAATATTCATTGGAACCTTTCCTTTTCTAAATCCAGGTACGTTAAAGTATTTTGCATTTTTCTTAAATACTTTTTCAATTCCATCTGCAAATATTTTTGCATCAATTGTGAATTCAAGTTTTAATTCATTATTGTTTTCTGTTTTTTCTATTTTGATACTCATTTAAATTCCTCCATTTATTTTTTAATAGCTTATTTATTATACCACATAATTCAATAATTGCAAGCTTTTTTAGTCATCCTCCACTTGCGATTTGATAACTGGGATAAATTGTTTGATAAATTTACCATTTCCTCTTTGCTTTATATATAAATATCCTAGTGTTGAAAAGACTACTGCGCCAATGCAATTAACTATCAAATCCTTCATTGTGTCAATTAATCCAATATCTAATGCACCGTTTTGAATTACTACTTCTGTTTCTTTTCCATCTATCTCGCCTTTTATAGTACTTTGACTTATATTTTTTATAATTACTGACTTGTTTTCTTTGTCTTCGTTTAATTCTACTGATGAAACGGTTGACACTATTCTGTCTTTTTGCATATCAGTTTTTGCAAACGTATCCATTCCATATTCAAAGAATTCCCATAGTACGCCTATTGTCATTGAAAAGCAGAATGCTACTAGTGCAACAAAAACAGGTGCTAATTTAATAGAAAATTTTTCACTTTGATTAAGAATATCAATTAGTGAAAATCCAATAGCAGCCATAATAAATCCATTAATTGTGTGAAGCATTGTGTCCCACTGTTTAAAAATTCCATAGAAATTTTGAATTTCTCCCAAAATCTCAGCTGCGAAAATAAACAGTAATATTATACTTTCTAGGACCGTTGGGAGTTTTATATTTAATTTTTTATCAATTATTGATGGAATCATTAATAAAAATAGTGTTAGTATGCATAAAAATACATCATTCCAATTTCTATGTATTCCCTGCAATATCAATGTTATTATTACTAATGTTCTTAAGACAATGTACACAGATAAGTCTCTAACTTTATGTTGTTTTCTTACTTTTCCTTTTTTCATACATTTCCTTGCTATAATATATTTAGGTTTTCACTGGATTTACCTATAAACCAATTGTTTTGTGTTAGTCCTATGCTCTAATTTAGTAAAGAAAAAAGCATACATAATTTGTGTGCTTTTTCTTTAGTATTGATATATCAAATTAATACATTATGTAATTTTAATATAAGACTAATATTAAAATTAATTATATTTATTATTAGAACATAATTTAATATATTCTAATTAAACCATATTTTGTATCATAAATTTAAAAGCCACATAAGTGGCTTTTAAATTATTTTATTTGTTTCATAACTTCTTCAGCAAAGTTTTCTTCTTTTTTCTCGATTCCTTCACCTTTTTCAAGTCTTGCATATGCAACTAATTCAGCACCTTTAGATTTAATTAAATCTCCAACTTTAATGCTTGGATCTTTAACAAATTCTTGATCTAATAAGCAGATTTCTCCATAGAATTTACCAATTCTTCCTTGTACCATTTTTTCTGCTATTTCAGCTGGTTTTCCTTCATTCATAGCTTGAACTTTAAGAATTTCCATTTCTTTAGCAACTTTTTCTTCTGGTACATCTTCTCTTGATAAATATTCTGGTTTAGCTGCTGCTATTTGCATACATACATCTTTAGCTAATTCTTCTTCACCTTTTTTGAAGTTAACTAATACACCGATTTTTCCATCTCCATGCACATAGCTTTCTACTAATCCCTCAGATTCAAATCTTGTGAATCTTCTGATTGACATATTTTCACCTATAGTAGCGATTTTAGTTGTTAATACTTCTTGAACAGTGTTATCTGTATCTAAATATTTTTCAGCTAATAGTTCTTCTACTGTAGCTGGATTTTTTTCAGCAATTTGTCTTGCTATATCTTTTACGAAAGATCTGAATTCTTCGTTTTTAGCAACGAAATCTGTTTCAGCATTAACTTCAACAACACTTCCTACTTTTTTATCTTCAGAAACGTATGTTGCAACTAATCCTTCTGCTGCTATTCTTGAAGATTTTTTAGCAGCTTTTGCAATTCCTCTTTCTCTTAATAATTCAGCTGCTTTTTCCATGTCTCCATCAGTTTCTGTTAAAACTTTTTTGCAGTCCATCATTCCAGCACCTGTTTTTTCTCTTAATTGTTTAACTAAATCTGCAGTAATCATTGATATATCCTCCTTATTATTAAATTATTCTTTAACTTCTTCAGCTTCTTCGTTTGCAACAACTTGCTCTATATCTGTTGCTTCTTCTGTTTCAGTCATTTCACTTTCAACGTCAGCTGCTTCTCCTTGTCTTCCTTCGATAACTGCATTAGCCATAACGTCTGTTATTAGTTTTACAGCTCTTATAGCATCATCGTTACCTGGGATTGGATAATCAACATCTTCTGGATTACAGTTTGTATCTACTAATCCAACTACTGGTATATTTAATTTTCTAGCTTCTAAGATAGCAATTCTTTCTTTTTTAGGATCTACTACGAACATAACTCCTGGGATTTCTTTCATATCTTTGATTCCACCAAGATTTTTTTCTAGTTTTTCCATTTCAGCTTTTAATCCAATAACTTCTTTTTTAGGTAATACATCGAATGTACCATCTTCAGCCATTGTTTCTAATTCTTTTAATCTTGCAACTCTACTTTGAATTGTATTGAAGTTTGTAAGCATACCACCTAACCATCTTTGGTCAACATAGTACATATTGCATTTTATTGCAGCTTCTTTAATACATTCTTGAGCTTGTTTTTTAGTTCCAACAAATAGAACTGTTTTCCCTTCTTCAGCTTGTTCTTTTAAGAACTTATAAGCCTCGTCTAATTTTTTTGATGTTTTTTGTAAATCAATAATGTGGATACCATTTCTAGCTTGGAATATGTATTCAGCCATTTTAGGTTCCCATCTTCTAGTTTGATGTCCGAAATGAACACCTGCTTCTAGTAATTGTTTCATTGCAACTACTGCCATTTTAAATTCCTCCTTGTTTTTTATACTTCCGCAAGCCTTGATTTTTAGCATTTAGGGTCACTAGTTTGTACTAGCACAAGCCTAAACTAAACTTGCGTGCTTTTTAACGCTTTGTTATTATATCAGACTTTTTAAGCTTTTGCAATACTCTGAAATAAAAATCTTAGATATGTAGCTCTTTTTAGCTAAATTTCATTTTATTTTTTATTGATATTTAACCTCTGTAATATGTATTTGGCTTTCTATCTTTCTATATATCAAGAGCTTTCATCCTAAAAGTGTTTTTTATGCTCTAATGTATAAAAAAGCTTGGACAATGTGTCCAAGCTTTTCCGAGGTTGTCACCCCTACATCCCATGTTCAGTTTTTAACATAATCACAATCTGTACCAATTAAGGTAATCGTATAAGTGACTCCTGCTAAATCCAAAATCGTTTCTTCAACGTCCTGATTCTGGTAGCACTTGGTTTTAAACAAAACCGAACCTTTTGGAGCTTTTTGGATTTTGTTAATCATTTTATCAATTACTTCTGTTGATACAATCCGTTCTAATGTTTCTCTATCCAATACCATACCTCTACCTCCTATGTTGTTTAATTCTTATTGAATTGCTACTTATATATTTTACTATATTTTGCCAGACTTGTCTAGTGGTATTATATTTTCTGCAATTCAAATTTCAAATAGTCGGCACTAATTAGTTTATATTCAATTCCATACAAATTATAGTCTTTCACATTTCCATATGCTTGCTCACCATGTAAATGACCATAGTAACATCTTTTTATATTGTATTTTCCCATAATTTCTGCATATGGATTTTGTTGTTTTGTTTCAGGCTTTTCATAAGGTGGATAATGCATTACAACTATTATCTCTTTTGAGTCACCATATTTTTTTTGAATTGACTCTAGTTCCATTTGTAGCCTTAATTTTTCTCTTCTTAAAATTTTATTGTCTTCTTCTTTTCCTCCAATTATCCATCCATGAACACCGGTTATAATTTTATCTTCAAATTCGTAATAATTATTTTGTATAAAATCAATATTTTCGAATTTATTATCATTAATAAACTTTCTCATTTTATTGAGCGTTGTCCACCAATAATCGTGATTTCCTTTTAATAATAGCTTTTTACCTGGTAGGTTATTTAGATATTCAAAGTCTTTTTGTGTGTCTTCTAATCTCATTGCCCACGAAAAATCACCTGGTAATATCACTAAATCATTTTCTTTTACTTTTTCTTTCCAACTGGTTGCAATTTTTTCTTCGTGTTTTTCCCAATTGCTTCCAAAAACGTCCATTGGTTTATTTACTCCAAAAGACAAATGCAAATCAGCTATTACAAAGATTGACATTCTTTTTCTTCTCCTAATTTTAAATTTGGTACTGCATTTAATGTTAAATCTGATTTTTTACCTTTTATATAATTATAGTATCCTGCTGATGCTATCATCGCAGCATTGTCTGTACATAATATTAATTCTGGAAAGTACATTTCTAATTTATTTTTTTCTGCCATTTTTTCTAGTCTATTCCTTATGTAAGAGTTTGCAGATACGCCTCCGGCTAAAACTATTTTTGTTATTCCAGTTTCTTTAATAGCTTTTTTTATATTATTTTCTAGCATATCTGTTGCTGTTTTTTCAAAGCTTAAGCATAAATCTGCTTTGTTTATATTTGGATTTTTATGATTTAAATTTATTACTGCTGTTTTTATTCCGCTAAATGAAAAGTCCATATTATCCATGTGTGCAACAGGTAGTTCAATAATTTCTTTACCTTCTTTTGCTAACTTATCAACTTTTGGTCCACCTGGATACCCTAATCCAACAACTCTTGCAACTTTGTCAAAAGCTTCTCCTATGGCATCATCTCTTGTTTTCCCTAATACTTCAAATTCTGTATAATCTTTTACATACACAATTTGAGTATTCCCTCCAGACATCATCATACATAAAAATGGTGGTTTTAAATCTTTATGAGTTATGTAATTTCCAGCAATATGTCCTTCTATATGGTTTACTCCTAATAGAGGTTTATTAGCTGCAAAGCTTAGTCCTTTTGCATATGAAACTCCTACTAATAGTGCTCCTACTAATCCAGGTCCGTATGTTGTGCATATTACATCAATATCTTCTAATTTCATGTTAGCTTCTTTTAATGCTTGTTTCATAACTTGATTTATTACTTCTGTATGGCATCTTGAAGCTATTTCTGGTACTACTCCTCCATAGTTTTCATGAATTTTTATTTGTGAATTTATAACATTTGAAAGAACTTCTCTTCCGTTTTTCACAATGGCTACTGATGTTTCGTCACAACTTGATTCAATTCCTAATACATATATATCTTTTTCCACTTTTTACTACCTTCTTATATAAATATTGAAAAAATCGCTCTTACAACAAATTCTATTCCATTCATTATTACAGTAATTACAGGTGTTGTTATATATCCTAATATATTTGTTACAAATAAGAATAAAAATATTATAGATATCATTTGCATATTTTCATCAATCCATCTTTGAGCTCTATATGGTAAAAATCTTAAAAATATTTTTGATCCATCTAATGGTGGAATTGGAATCAAGTTAAATACTCCAAGTCCAACATTTACAACTATTGCGTAGTATAGCATTGTAATAACAACATTTGCTACATTTATTGCGTTTAGCGAACTTAAAACTCCTGTGCCTGGAATAAATATTATTAAAGCATAAAAAATTATCATTAAAATGAATGCCAATATGAAATTCATAACAGGTCCAGCTAAAGCAACTAATGCCTCTCCTTTTTCTTTTGACATTTTTGAAAAATTATTTGGATTTATTTGTACTGGTTTTCCCCAACCCATATGAGCGAAAATTAATAAGAATAGTCCTACTGGGTCTATATGTTTTAATGGATCCAACGTTAATCTTCCTTGGTTTCTTGGTGTTGGATCTCCTAATCTATCTGCTACAAAAGCATGTGCAAATTCGTGAAATGACATTGCTAAAATTACTCCTGGTAATGTTAGTAGTGTTGCTACTAAATTAAATGTTGCTAAATTATATAGCGTTAAAAATAGCAAAATTGCCATTATTATATATACGGTTTTTTTATCTATTTGATACATGATATTCCTTTCCAACCATTTCTGGTTATCTTTAGTTTTTCATATGTTGCAATTATAACATATTTTTCAAATTTATCAAATATTTTATTTTTAAATATGCTTTCTAATTTTTGATAAATTTACTATGCTATAGAGCAAGAACAGTAATTATATGTATGCTTTTTTACGTATAACCATTTTTATGTATAATTTCATTTTTAAGTTACGAATATATATTGGATAATTTTAAATGCAAGAAAACATTGTAAAGTTTCTTGCATTATTTTTAATTTTAATTATTCCTCCAAGTTATACTTGAAATTATTATACCATATATTCTATTTTATTATTTGGAAAATATTTTTTTAGTTGCTCTTCTAAAAATTCTTTACCATCATTTCTTAAGGATTGCTTATACATATATTTTCCTTTTCCTCTTCCTTGCATTTTTTCTTTATCATAAATCTTCATAGCTGTTGGAAATGCTTCTGAATTAATTTTATCATGTACAAAACTGTATGTCATAAAAATCACCTCAAAGAATACTTTTAATTTGCTTTTAGGTGATAACTCAGATTCTAGTTCTTGTATCAACTCTAAATATTTTTCTTTCCAATTATCTACCATTATTACTGGTGCAATAAGTATTCCCACTTGGTAACCCGCTTCGCACAATAAATTTATTGCTTTAACTCTATTTTCTAAACTTGACGTTCCTAGTTCAACTCTGTTTATTATTTCTTTTGGATTTACACTCATTCTAATAGTTACTTTTCCTTGGTGATCAAGTCCTAAAATTGGTTCTATCATTGAGAATTTAGTTGGCAATGTTAAATGTCCTTTTTTAATATTTTTAAAATTTTCTATTGTCCATACTAAATTATTTGTTATTGTATTTTCTAATATTAAATCACTATTACTTCCGATTTCAAAAGTTAAATTTTTTTCAGATTTTTCAGCTGTTTTTATTATTTTTTCAAGCATTTTTTCTCTATTTACAAACAGTCTTAAATATGCACATTTATTATAATGACACACTAAATAACAATACATACAAGCTGCTGTGCATCCTGATGATGTATATGGTACTAGGAAATCTGAAGTTTTGTGGTTTGGAACAAAGTTATGAGTTTTTCTTACTCCAATAATTAAATTTCGCTTCATATTCATAAATTCTGTATTAGATTTTTTTCGCATTTCTTCTATGTTATTGTGATTTCCTATTTCGTGTTTTGGCACATCTTTGTATTTTTCCATTAACTCTTTGCCAAGTTTGTAATCTAAAATTTCTTTTTCATAATAAATGTTTTCTGGTATAAACATAAAAAAATCATCCTTTCTATAATATTTTCTCCTCTTTTAAGAAAAAATATTTGAAAGAATGATCTTTTATTTTTTTACCAATCGCTATCCCAGTCTGTTGAACTTGAATCCCATGACGAGCTTGAGTCCCATGATGAACTAGAATCCCAATCACTGCTTGACGAACTGCTACTAGAAGAATCAGCTTTGTAGTAGCCTGAATCTGTAAAATCATCTACTCCTGAACTATAATCATAATCTCTTGTTGAGTAATAGTCTCTAAAATTATCTTTTAAATCTCTTGGCGGTGTATAGTATCCCCAATGATCATCATAGTATCTATACCATGATCCACTCTGATAGTAATAATATGTACCATCATAATTATAATATCCCCTTGACGGTGTATTCATTTCTGTTACAATTGCTGATATAAAACCAACAATCATGATAAATGCTATAAATATTATAAATAGATGTGTTAATGTAAATTTAAACTTTTTATGTGGTCTTTCTCCATTGTTAAAATTATGTTGTTTTTGATTTATTATCTCTTCTTTTAGCTTTATATATAGTTCATTTACTGCATATACTTCATCTTTTCCTTCATATCGTACACTTCTAGTTCCATCACCTTTGTTCTTATATACAATAATGTTTCCTGTATTTTGATCTTTATATATTCCAAAGGCTTTGGGTTGGGTATAATTTTTTCCAATAAAAAATCTTGTTATATTTTCATCAGGTAAATTGTGATCTATATACCATTTTTTTAATTCTTCTATTGTTTTTGGAACGCCATCTCCAACTTTTTTTAAATGACTATTGTCCGCTCCACAATGTGGGCATTTTTCGTCTGTATCTTCTATATCTGCTCTACAATAATCGCATTTTACTTTCATCTTTTGATCCCCTTTTCATTTTATATGTTTGGTGTTTGATTTGTTGTATCGTTTGTTACCACTGAATTTTCTGTTGTCACATTTGTTGATGTAGAATTCTCTGGCATTGAGTTTGTTGGTGCCGGAGTAGTTAGTGGTTCATCATTATTTTGTTCATTGGTATTATATATTATTTTAACTGTTGAGTTATTTAATTCAGTTCCATAGTCTTTAAATTTAATTTCAACAGGTTCTTTACTACTGCTTGTTACGTCTATTTTGTTACAATTTTTCATTAGTATTCCATTAGTTACTCTATAAGAAGTATTAGCAAAATATTTTCTTAACATATTTCTTAATTCTTTATATTGTGATATATCAACTTCATTTTCTTTAACACTGCTTGTATTTATAGTTATTGTTGCATTACTAAAGTTTACATTTGGATTCTCTGTTTTTAGTTTTGCAAATTGCTCATAACTAACACCTTCTGCTACTATTGATAGAAACTCTCTTTTTAATGATGTTACAGAACTTATAAGCTCTGTAACATTTGTGTTTTTTGAAATATTTATTATATTTAAAGCTGGTAATTTAGAAAAATCAAAGTTCTTATCAAGGTTACAGTCTGTTAAATTTAATACTCCTAAAGTTTCACTAGTTAATGTTCCTGTCAAATTTTTATTTCCAGCTAGTGATAAAGATGTAAGGTTTTTTATTTTTGAAAGTTCATTTAAGTCTATAAAATCGTTATTTTCTAGACTTAAATTATATAAATTTTCTAACCCTACAATCTCAGAAACATCTTTCATATCGCAATTATTTAACATAATTGTATCTGTGGTTGTTAACACTTGTAAGCCTGTCACATTTTTATTTCCAGATAAATCTATCCAATATATTTCTTTATCTTTAAGGCTTGATACATCTTTTATATTATTGTTAGCAAGTTCTAAAGAAATTGTTGTATTTATTTCTCCAAATATGCTAACATCTTCAATTCCACAATTTTCCGCCTTTATTGTAAATGTCATATACATTTCATCTGAATTTTCAAACTGCACTTGGCTTAAACTGCTCCAATCTGTTATTGGATTTCCAGATACATCTAATTCATATATATTTTTAAAATTTTCTACTCCATTAAGAGTTGTTATATTATTATTTGCTATAATTAATGCACTTATATTTTGTAATATTCCTTCAGACTGTGGTACTTGTGTTAAATTACAATTGGTTAAATTTAAAATATTGAGGCTTTCTGGCAATTTGTCTAGCCCTGTTATTCCAGGTGTATCTTCAACTATTAAACTCATTAAATTTTGGCAATTTTGCAAACTACTTACATCTTTTATTTTGCAATTACTTATATCTAGCATTCCTAAATTTGATAATTCTCCCATACCAGTTACATACGGATTGTTAGATATGTTTAAATTTAGAGTCATATAGTCTTGCTGTTTTTCCATATTTTTTAATACACTTACATCTTTTATTTGATTATTTGATGCATATATATTTGATAATGTTTTTATTTTTGTAAGTGGTGTTAAATCTTTTATATTGTTATTTGAAATATCAATTGAATATATATTATTAAAAATTTCTATTCCATTTAATGAATACATATTTCTATTAGATAGATCTATAGTCATTATATTTGAAATAACATTTTTAGTTATATAGTCTTCTCCATTGTATTTTATAAATAAATGACTATAATTTTCTTTTAGATAATTCTTTATTGCAGTGTTTTGAATTGAATTTATTTTATATGCATTTTCTATTGATGCTGATACAATTCCACTAAGATTTAACTCTACATATTTGTCATCATATGAAATATAGTAATATCCATTATTATTAGAAAATTCTCCCCATGAATTTAAAGCTATATATGCTCCGTCATGTTCTGGAGTGTGACCATTGTCTGAAAAATTTTCTTTTGAATAATTGTCATCCCATCCAACAATCGTTACTGCGTGGTTTGTCCATAGTTCGTCATTATCTGGGCTTACATATGCGTTTTCTAATCCAGTCCCAACTATTGATGTATATAATCCGCCATTTTTCATGATATGTTTTTTTACTGCATCCCTATATTCTTTAAGTTGTTCATCAGTGTATTTTTCTTCTATATTTTTGTATATTGAAGGAAAATCAACTGTTTCCGTTACTTCTATCACTTTTTCCATGTCTGGAAATTTTTCATATTCTTCTTCTGAATATTCTTTAAAATCATATGGTACCTTTTCTTCTAATACCACTCCTGATTCTGCTAAATATTCTTTAAACATTCCAAAATTTCCGCCCTCATGTAGTTCTCTTGATCCATACATTAAATTTGATGTTATATAGTCTACATGTAATTCAGAAAAATCATAATTTCCTAAGTTATTTAGTGCAAGATATGTTTCAAGGCTCTTAATTGATGCGAAATCCCAACATAATCCATATCCACCTTGATTTTTCACTTTTATATCTATTTTGTCTGCTAAATTAAATTGTGTAGGTATTTCATTATTTGTTTTGTCGCCTTTATCAAGGTTATCTTTTATATCTTCAATTTTTTCAAAAGGCACTTCTTCTTTTCTCGGTATTACTTCTAGTTCGCTTTTCTTTTCTTCTGGTAATTCCAAATATTCTTTATATAATTCTGAATACGTTTTTTCTTCGTCATCTTTTTTGTCTGTTTCTATTCCTGCGATTTGTTTTTCAACATCTGTTAATGTATCCATGCTTTTTTCTTTATCTTGATTTGCGATTGCTGTTTGCGCTATTTGCTCTTGTTTTTTTTCTCTTGTTTTACTGATGTATATTCCTGTTGCAATTCCAAGAATTATAGCTATTATGGCTATTATAGCAATGATACGTTTTTTCTTATTTTCCATTTTTTCCTCCCGCAATTTGTTTTACTTTTTAATTATACACTAAAAGTTTTGGCTGGCAAATATATTTTAGGGTGATTTTATCACAAAAAAATTGACTATGTTAAACATAGTCAATTAAAAAATTTTCTTCTTATGCTAATGGCTTCATTGTTGGGAAGAATAATACATCTCTAATTGATGCTGAATTTGTTAATAACATTATTAATCTATCTAATCCTATTCCCATTCCACCTGTTGGTGGTAAGCCAATTTCAAGTGCTGTAACGAAATCTTCGTCCATACCTCCAGCTTCTTCATCACCTTTTTCTTTAGCTTCAACTTGTTTTAAGAATCTTTCATATTGGTCGATTGGATCATTTAATTCTGAATATGCATTTCCGTATTCTCTTCCTCCAATAAATAATTCAAATCTTTCAACAAGTCTTGGATCTTCTTTCTTTCTCTTTGTAAGTGGTGAAACCTCAACTGGGTAATCTATAATAAATGTTGGTTGAATTAATGTTTCTTCAACAAATGTTTCAAAGAATTCATTTATTATATGCCCTCTTGTATTTTTGATTTCTTCGTATTCAACACCTTTTTCTTTAGCTATCGCTTGTGCTTCTTCGTCTGTGTTGATTGTATTAAAATCAACTCCTGTTGCTTCTTTAATAGCGTCTATCATAGTTATTTTCTTCCATCCCGGTGCTAGATTTATTTCATTTCCATCATATTCAATTGTTGTTTTTCCTAGTACATTTTGTGCTACTGTTGATATTAATTGTTCTGCTGTATGCATCATATCATTGTAATCTTGGTATGCTGCATAAAATTCCATGTTTGTAAATTCTGGGTTGTGTTTTATATCCATACCTTCATTTCTGAAGTTCTTTCCAATTTCAAATACTCTATCAAATCCACCAACTATTAATCTTTTCAAATTTAATTCTGGTGCAATTCTTAAATACATTTGTAAATCAAGTGTATTATGATGTGTGATAAATGGTCTAGCTGCATCACCTGTTGCAACTGTTGTAAGCATTGGTGTTTCAACTTCCATGTATCCATATTCATCCATAAATTTTCTGATTTCTTTTAATATTTTGCTTCTTAAAATAAATGTATCTTTTACTTCTGGATTTACTATTAAATCAACATATCTTTGTCTATAACGTAAGTCTGTATCTTTTAATCCATGGAACTTCTCTGGTAATGGTCTTAATGATTTTGATAAAAGTACAACTTCTTTTGCGTGTACTGAAATTTCTTCTGTTCTTGTTTTAAATACAAATCCAGATATTCCAATAATATCTCCTATATCATATGTCTTAAATTCTTTATAGCTTTCTTCTCCTAAGTCATTTATGCTAACATAACTTTGGATTTTTTCATCGCAATCTTGTATTGTACAGAATGATGCTTTTCCCATTATTCTTTTTGCAATTATTCTTCCAGCTACTTTTACATCTTTTTGTTCAAATTCTTCATATTTTGCTTTTATTTCCCCTGCTGTATTTGTTCTATCGTATTTTGTAATTTCAAAAGGATTTTTTCCTGCATCTTGAAGTTCTTTCAATTTGTCTCTTCTTATTTGCATTAGATGGTTTACATCTAGTTCTTCATTTTGTTCTACTTCATTATTCTTGTTTTCACTCATAGTATAAACTCCCTTTCTTCTCATAACACATTAATGTTATTTTTTAATGTTTGTATTATATATTATTTTCCGGTTATTGTAAACCTTTATTCGAAGGCTTTTGCAGTTCGTTCTCTATTTTTTTCTTCTTATAATCCAATTTTCTTTTACTTCTATTGGTAAAATAATTTTAACTTTTTGATTTGCTCTTCCTGGGTTTATTGTAGAAATTTCTTCGTCTGTTTCAATATCCCACAATTTTTCTATTTTAAATTTCTCAGTTTCTAATTTTCCTGGAATTATTATTTCCATTTCATCTCCAACTGATAATTTATTTTTTATTTCTAAAATTGTTTTTTCATTTTCTTTTCCAACAACTTTTGCTCCAAATTCATATTCAAGGTTATATTGTTTTCCTTCATATTCTTGAATATCTTTATTGTTTCTATCATTAAAATAGAATGTTGTTAGCCCTCTTGTTTTTGTTTTTTCTAGTTCTTTTAAATATTTACTATAGTCATAATTTTCTGGATCTTTCATATAATCATCTATTGCATTTCTATATGCGTTTACAACTGATGCTAAATAGTATTCTGTTTTTAATCTTCCTTCTATTTTTATGCTATCTACTCCCATTTCTATTATTTCAGGGATTTCTTTTATTAAGCATAAATCTTTTGATGAAAATATGTATGTTCCGTTTTCATCGTCTTCGACTGGCATTAGGTTGCCTGGATTATTTTTTTCCTCAACATATACGTTGTATGCCCATCTACAACTTTGTGCGCAATCTCCTAAATTAGCGCTTCTTCCGCATAGAAAATCACTTAAGAAACATCTTCCAGAGTATCCAAAACAAATTGCTCCATGACAAAATATTTCAACTTCTAAATCTTTTGGTTTGTTTTCTATTAATTCTTTTATTTGGTCTTTGCTCATTTCTCTTCCTAGTATTACTCTTTTTGCCCCATTATGATACCAAAAGTTTGCTGTATGGTAACTAATAACATTTGCTTGTGTGCTTATATGAATATCTACGTCTGGTGCGTATTGTTTTAAAATTTCTATAACTCCACCGTCTGATGCTATTATTCCATCTGGTTTTATTTCATTTAACTCTTTTGCTGCTTTTATAATCTCATCATATTTTTCATCCCATGCAAATATATTTAAAGCAACGTATACTTTTTTTCCCATTTTATGTGCATATTCTATTGTTTTATTTAACTCATTGTCATCTACACTTACTCTTGTTCTAAGAGATAAGCTTTTTGTTCCCATATATACTGCATCTGCTCCATATAAAAAAGCTATTTTGGCTTTTTCAAAAGATCCTGCTGGAGCTAGTAATTCAATTTTATTCATTTTTCACATTCCTTTCTCTTTAGGTTTGCCGTTTTTCCAATGATTATATAATATATCACAAAATCATCCTAAAATCCAGCTATTTCTAGACATTTTCTGTAAGATTTTATCATTTTTATATTTTAATATTGATTTAAGTTCTAAAATATTATAATATGTTTATAAATTTAATAAGGAATGGAGTAATTGATATGGAAAAAATATTAGTTTTTGGACATAAAAGTCCTGATACAGATACTATAGCATCTTCTATTGCTATGGCTTATTTACAAACAAAATTAGGAAAGGTTGCAGTTCCTAAAAGATTAGGTAATATTTCAAAAGAAACTGAATTTGCTTTAAATCATTTTAAAATTGGAGCACCTGAACTTTTAGATTCTGTTTCTGAAGAGGATACAGTTATTTTAGTTGATCATAATGACTCTGCTCAATCTGTAGATAATATGTTAAATTCAAAAATTTATATGGTTGTTGATCACCATCAAATCTCTGGTTTTCATACATCTGCACCACTTTACTATTATGCAGAGCCTGTAGGTTGTACTTGTACAATTCTTTATGAATTATTTAATGATAACAATGTTGTTATTCCTGCTGATGTTGCTGGTTTAATGCTTAGTGCTATCATTTCTGATACATTACTTTTCAAATCACCAACTTGTACAGAAAAAGATAAGATTGTTGCTGAAGCTTTAGCTAAAATTTCTAATACAGATATTAATACATATGGTTTAGCAATGTTAAAAGCTGGAACTGATTTATCTTCTTTCTCAGAAGAAGAATTAATCAACTTAGATGGAAAAAAATTTACATTAAAAGATATTGTTCCTGCTAAAGTTGCTCAAGTTAACACAGCTGATATTGATGAAGTTATGCTTAGAAAAGAAAACCTTGAAAAAGCTATGACTGCTGAAATTGAAAAAGAAGGTTTTGAATTATTTATCTTATTAATTACAGATATTATTAATAGTAATTCTCAAGTTATAGTTCTTGGTTCAAAATCTGATATTGTTGAAAGAGCTTATAATGTTAAATTAGTTGATAATACTGCATTTTTACCTGGTGTTGTTTCAAGAAAGAAACAAGTTATTCCAGTAATCACAGCAAATGTTTAGTATGAGTTTTGATATTTGTATCATTTAATATATAAAAAGAGAAGATTTTTAGGATCTTCTCTTTTTAGTTTGTCATCAACCTACTTTTTTAAAGTGAGGAATTTTTGAACTTTAATATATTTTGTCTAGTGATGTTATTTTATTACTCTTGTAATTGCTAAGCCATCGCCAATTTCTAATATTTCTGATTCAAGTTTTTCATTTTCTGTTATTTCTTGAATGTATTCTCTTAAATGTCTTACTGCTGTACGTTGTTTATGTTTATTATAATCACTCATTACATATCCTTTATATAAAATATTATCTGCTAAAATTAAACCGCCATTTTTTATTAATCTAATTGCATTTTCTAAAAATACTGGATATTTTCCTTTGGCTGCATCAATGAAAACTATGTCATATTCTTGACTAATTGTTGGTAGTATGTCCACTGCATTTCCAACCATTATATTAATTCTGTCTGCTACTCCTATTTTTTCTATATTTTCTTTTGCTTCTTTTGCTCTTTCTTCGTCAATTTCAATTGTATCAATTATGCAATCTTCGTCTGTATATTTTGCAAACATTGTGGCTGAATATCCTACTGCTGTTCCTATTTCTAGTATTCTTTTTGGCTTTTCTTCTTTTAAAATCTCTTCAATTTTTTCTAATGTATCATCCATAATTATTGGAATATGATTTTCTAGTGCTTTTTCTTTTACTATTTTTAATTCTTCTTCGTTAAACATTTTTACTCCTTAATTTTTTAATTATCTCTTAATTGAGTTTGATTTTTTAATTTTAGCATATGCTTTGCTACTTTTTCTTCATGTATTTATTACAGAAAAAGGGCCATGAGTTCGCTCAAAGCCCTTTTGTGTTAGTATAGAAAGTTTGAATAACTTTTCTATATTAGTATAATAACAATCATGCTCAGAAATTTTCTTTGCAAATTTCGTGCATGAACAAAAACGCGAACTAATAAAGTTATAATGTGTGTAAATTTTATAAATATCCGTTTTTGTTCTTATTTTATTTATTAGTTTTTGTTAGCATTTCTTGCTGCTCTTTCTCTTTCTTTTGAATCTAGTATTTTCTTTCTTAGTCTAATATTTTTTGGTGTTACTTCAACAAGTTCATCATCTTGTATAAATTCGATTGCTTTTTCTAGACTCATTTGAATTGGTGGAACTAATCTTAATGCATCATCTGAACCTGAAGCTCTTGTGTTTGTTAGGTGTTTTTCTTTACATACATTTATTGCTAAGTCTTCTGATCTTGAATTAATTCCAACTATCATTCCTTCATATACTTCTACACCAGGTCCGATGAATAAATCACCTTTATCTTGTGCATTGTAAAGTCCGTATGTTATTGATTTTCCAGCTTCAAATGCAATTATTGTTCCTCTAACTCTTGCAACAACTTCGCCTTTGTATGGTTCATATGAATCGAATATTGAGTTCATTGTTCCATTTCCTTTTGTGTCTGTTAAGAATTCTGTTCTATATCCAATTAATCCTCTTGCTGGAATCTTAAATTCAACTTTAGTATGTCCTGCTTCAGCTGGTTCCATATTAACCATTTCAGCTTTTCTTCTACCAAGTTTTTCGATTACTGTTCCTATACAATCATCTGGTACATTTACAACTAATCTTTCAATTGGTTCGCATTTTACACCATTAATTTCTTTTATAATAACTTTTGGTCTTGATACTAATAATTCAAAACCTTCTCTTCTCATTGTTTCAATTAATACAGATAAATGAAGTTCTCCTCTTCCTGATACCTCAAATGAATCAGGTGAATCTGTTTCAGCTACTCTTAATGAAACGTTTCTATCTAATTCTTTAAATAATCTATCTCTTATATGTCTTGATGTAATAAATTGTCCTTCTCTACCTGCTAAAGGTCCATTGTTTACACTAAATGTCATAGATACTGTAGGTTCATCTATGTCTACAAATGGGATTTTTTCAGGATGATCATAATCACAAATTGTATCTCCTATGTTAATGTCTGCAATACCTGACATACAGATGATATCTCCTGCACCTGCTTCTTCAACTTCAATTCTTTTTAATCCGTCATAAGTATATAATTTAGCAACTCGTGCTGATTCTGTTTTATCATCTTTTTTGCAGATTGTAACTGGCATTCCTAATTTTACAATTCCTCTTTCCACTCTACCAACTGCTATTCTTCCGATATAATCATCATAATCAATATTAGATACTAGCATTTGCATTGGTCCATCTTGATCACATGCTGGAGCTTTGATTGTGTTTACTATTGTTTCAAATAAACATTCTAGGTTTTCTCCTGGCTTACTTAAATCCATTGTTGCTGTTCCTTGTTTTCCAGAAGCATATACAACTGGGAAATCTAATTGATCATCGTTTGCATCTAATTCAATGAATAAATCTAATACTTCATCTACAACTTTTTCTGGTCTTGCTCCAGGTCTATCTATTTTGTTTATAACTACTATTGGTTTTAAGTTTAATGCTAAAGATTTTTTCAAGACTTCTCTTGTTTGTGGCATCGCTCCTTCAAAAGCATCTACCAATAGAACAACTCCATCAACCATTTTTAAAACACGTTCAACTTCTCCACCGAAATCAGCATGTCCTGGTGTGTCAACAATGTTTATTTTAATATCTTTGTAATGAACTGCTGTGTTTTTTGAAAGTATTGTTATTCCTCTTTCTTTTTCCAAATCGTTAGAGTCCATTACTCTTTCAGCTACTTGTTCATTTGCTCTGAATATTCCGCTTTGTCTAAGCATTGCGTCTACTAATGTTGTTTTTCCATGGTCAACGTGGGCTATAATTGCTACGTTTCTTATTTTTTCGTTATTCATTTTATTTCTTCCTTTCTCATTTTTCATCAAGTTTTATATGAACTTGTTTATATTATTCTTAACACGTACTTAGGGCGTAGAATCTACGCCCTTTCTAAATTTCTACAATATTATATTACGTTTACTTATTTTTGTCAACACTACAATATTTTCTTTGAGAAAGCTCAGAAAGTTGCATTTACTTTACAGAATTGCATTTAACTTTTCACTTGACTAATCTCAGAAAACTCTATAATTAATTACAGTATTTTCTTAGAAGACTCTTCCGAACTTTAGTTAAAATTCTTGTTTCAACTTTATTTATCACTAAGTTAATTGTATTTCATTTCATACTCTCAAATTTATTTTGCCCTAACATACTTTTCATATTTATATAGATTTAGCATATATATAAATTGTATATGTATTTTTGTAAATGAAAATTTTGGTCTTACTTATGGTCAAACTTGTTTTCTAATGTATAAGTATGCTGTTCTAATTTGTTTATTGTTTGCGTAAGACTTGTTTTTCGTTGCATTATTAGGAGGTTTTATGTGCGGTTTTTGTGGAATTGTAAATTACAAAAAAGATATTTCAAATAACTATCATATTATTCAAGATATGATTAATACTCTGTCTTCTCGTGGCCCTGATGAGGACGGAACTTATATGGGAACTTGCGTTAATTTTGGGCACAAAAGACTTATTGTTATCGATCCTGAAAATGGTAAGCAACCTATGAGTTTTAAATTTCAAGGTTCTATTTACACAATTGTGTATAATGGGCAAATTTATAATACTAACGAATTAAAAGATGTTTTATTAGAAAATGGCTTTTCTTTTGAAGGACATTGCGATACAGAAATCTTGCTCAAGTCATATATTCATTTTGGATATGATGTTATTAATCATTTAAATGGTATTTTTTCATTTGCCATTTGGGATTCTTCAAAAAAAGAATTGTTTATGGCTCGTGATCATTTTGGAATAAAACCATTTTTCTATACTTTCAAAAATAATAATTTTGTTTTTGGATCTGAAATTAAAGCTTTGCTTAAACACCCAGATATTTCAGCTATCGTTGATGATTATGGTGTTTGTGAATTATTTGGAATTGGTCCAGCTCATACTCCTGGACTAACTCCTTTTAAAGATATTTATGAGTTAAAACCTGGTTATTTTGCGGTGTTTGATATTAATGGATTTAAAATGGAACAATATTTTAAATTAAAAACCAAACCTCATACTGATACTTTTGATGAGACTTGTGAAAAAATTAACTATTATCTTGATGACTCTATAGGAAGGCAATTAGTGTCTGATGTTCCTTTAGGTATGATGCTTTCAGGAGGTTTGGATTCTAGCATTATTACTGCATATGCTAGCAAATATTTTAAAGATACTCCTGAAAAGTTCAAAACTTTCTCTGTTGACTATGTTGATAATGATATTAACTTTATGAAAAATGACTTTCAACCAAACTCTGATAATGAATTTATAAACCTTATGGTTGATACTTTTAAATGTAATCATTCTTATATAACCCTTGATACTCCTGAGTTAGCCGAAGCTTTAATGAATGCTATGATAGCTCGTGATATGCCTGGAATGGCTGATGTTGATTCGTCTTTTTATCTATTCTGTAAAGAAATTAAAAAAGATGTAAGTGTTGTTTTATCTGGAGAATGTTCAGATGAAATATTTGCAGGATATCCATGGTTTTTCCGTGAAGATGCCTTAAATAGCAATACATTTCCTTGGTCGATTGCATTAGATGAAAGACAAAAAATACTAAATACTGCTGTAGCTAAAAAGATAAATTTGAAAGATTATATAGATTGCAGATATCATCAATCTCTTGATCAAATTGAATTTTTGGAAACTGATTCGGCTGAAACAGTTGAAAAAAGAAAAATTACTCATTTAACTTTGAATTGGTGGATGCAAACATTGCTAGATAGAACTGATAGAATGTCTATGGCTTCTGGATTAGAGGTTAGAGTTCCATTTTGCGATTATAGATTAGTTCAATATATGTGGAATGTTCCTTGGGAGATGAAAGCTTTGAATGGCAGAGAAAAAGGCTTATTAAGATACGTTGTGAAAGATTTGCTTCCTAAAGAAATTGTCGAAAGAAAGAAAAGCCCTTACCCAAAAACATATAATCCAACATACCTAAATGCTGTAAAATCTATATTGACTGATATTTTAAACAATCCTAATGCTCCAATTAAAAATATTTTAAATGAATCATATATCAGGGAAATTTTAGAAACAAATGGTAGTGCTTTTTCAAGACCTTGGTTTGGTCAGCTTATGACTGGTCCACAGCTTATTGCTTATTTATGTCAGGTTGATATGTGGCTTGAAAAATACAATCCTAAATTTGAAATTTAAAAAATTTTCTTATTTTAACTTATGTCAAATAAAAATATGTATTAATTTTTTCACACCTTGCTGGCGCATTCTTTAAATTTAGAAAATAAAAATATCAATTGGACTATAAAGCCAATTGATATTTTTTATTTTCTAATCGGGTAGAATGCTTCAATCGAACTCACTTCGTTCGTTTGGTCCCTGCGCGGTGATTCAAAAATTTAATATATATTTTTATTTTTGCCAGATGGATATTATTTGATCTATTGGCATATAAATTATAAGTAAGCCTAATATTTCAAATATTGTTGCAATTACAATTGCCCAGATATCTGTATCATTTCTTCTGGCAATAATTATTGTCATTGCTATAGTTGTTACACATATTATTCCTATTAATTTTAAAATAAATACTTCCATTATTATTCCTCTTTTCTTTTGCTTTACTCTGTTTGACACATCCTCGGAGTATTTTCAAAATTATATTATCATTTATTCTTAAAAAATTCAATAATAAGATTTTAATAAAAAAATATTATATTGAATTTTTTAAGTGACGCGCAGTTTGAAAGTTTTTACCTAACGCTTAAACGAAGTTTAAGGAGTAGTAAAATCTTTTAGCAAGGAACTAAAAAATCAATATAATATTCTTTGTGATAGTAATCTAAATCATAACCACGTGTAAAACGCGTGGTTTGAACTTGCCCTAAAAGGGCTTATAACATTGCCAGCGCCAAACGAC
>CAKPEG010000018.1 GCA_934149275.1 uncultured Clostridia bacterium
AATGGACTTTTGGGCAAGCTTAGAACATAAGCTAAAATATAAAAAGCAAATAAGCAAAAAATCATCTAAAGAATTAGTAAATGCAGCGAAAACAATTTCAAAATTAGATGACAAAATGATGCAAATAAAATGTAATGTATAATAGAACGATTTATAGATATAGAGCTAAAAAAAATTTAGCTCTATATTTTTTGGAAAAGTCGGAGAAAAATGTATTTTTCGTGTTGACAAGCCTAAAATACCGTAGTATAATAATAGGGCGTAAGATAAAGCGATGAAGCAGGATGTGGCTACACAGATTATATGTCTGTGGAGGGAACTCTTGCAGAGTATGTCTTGGCTTAGACCGGGCGATAAGTTTGATAAATGCACACTTATCCAGGATACAAAAGAAATGATGTAACTTGGATTTATATATGGGGTATAAAGAAACACCAGGGTGCGTTTTAAACTTGCCGTTACATTTAATAAGGAGGAAAAACAATGGCAACATCAAACCAAAACGTAGGAAGCGAAAAAATCAGAATAAGATTAAAAGCTTATGACTTCGTAGTTTTAGACCAGTCTGCTGAAAGAATAGTAGATACAGCTAAAAGAACAGGAGCTAAAGTTTCAGGTCCTATTCCACTTCCAACAGAAAAAGAAATAGTAACTATTTTACGTTCTCCACACAAACACAAAGATTCAAGAGAACAATTTGAAATGAGAACACATAAAAGAGTTATTGATATTCTTTACCCAACACAAAAAACAGTTGATAGCTTAATGAAATTAGAGTTACCAGCAGGTGTTGATATCGAAATCAAATTATAATTATTAATGAAAGCAACACACAACAGTTGCTAAAAAACAAAAAGAGTTGTGAACATCAAACCAAGCTGCATAAGTTATTAATGAAAAAGTAGCACATAAGTGCTACAAATCAAAAGCAAGCATTACACGAAAAACAAGCGATAAATCGCAGTCGTACTGGTGTACGTCGAGGATTTATGAACATAGTTTGACAAAGTAAAACGCAGATTTTCATTTGTAGCCTAGAGTAGCCAATAGTTAGGAGGAAAGAAAGATGAAAAAAGCAATCATCGGTAGAAAAGTCGGAATGACACAAATATTTGATGAAAAAGGTAATGTAATACCTGTAACAGTTATTGAAGCTGGACCATGTAGCGTTGTTCAAGTTAAAACAGTTGAAACTGACGGATATGACGCTGTTCAATTAGGATTTGGTACAGTTAAAGAAAAGAAATTAAACAAACCAGAAAAAGGACACTTTACAAAAGTTAAAGTTACTCCAGTTAAACATTTAAGAGAATTCAGATTAGCTGATGTATCTAATGTAAAAGTTGGAGATGAAATAAAAGCTGATGTATTTACTGCAGGAGAAACAGTAGATATTCAAGGAACAACTAAAGGAAAAGGATTCCAAGGTGTTATTAAGAGACATGGACAATCAAGAGGACCTATGGGACATGGTTCTATGTATCACAGAAGACCAGGTTCAATGGGATCTACATCAACTCCAGGTAGAGTTTTCAAAGGAAAGAAATTACCAGGACATATGGGAAATGTAACAGTTACAATCCAAAACTTAAAAGTTGTTAGAGTTGACTTAGATAAAAATTGTATATTAGTAAAAGGTAGTGTTCCAGGAAACAAAGGAGCTATCCTAAAAATAAAAGATGCCACAAAGGCATTAGCGTAAGAGAAAGGAGGAACAGTAAATGCCTACAATAGATGTATATAATGTAGAAGGAAAAAAAGTTAGTACAGTAGATTTAAAAGAAGAAATATTTGGAATTGAACCAAATGAAGCAATAGTACATAGCGTACTAATCAATTTCTTAGCTAATCAAAGACAAGGTACACAAAGTACTAAAACAAGATCTGAAGTTAGCGGTGGAGGAAGAAAACCTTGGAGACAAAAAGGAACTGGTAGAGCTAGACAAGGAAGTATAAGAGCTCCACAATGGATTAAAGGTGGTATAGCTTTAGGTCCAAAACCAAGAAAATATACTTATAAAATAAACAAGAAAGAAAAGAGATTAGCAATAAAATCAGTATTAAGCTCAAAAGTATTAGAAAATCAATTAGTAGTAATTGATGAATTACCATTCAAAGATATCAAAACAAAACAAATGGTAAGAGCTTTAGAGAAAAATAAAGTTGAAGGAAAAACATTAATAATGTTACCTGAAAAAAATGAAGCTGTTCAAAAATCAGCAAGAAATATAGAAGGTGTAAAAACAACATTAGTTAACACAATTAATGTATATGATTTATTAAAATACAATAAATTAGTTATTACACTTGACACTGTAAAAAAATTAGAGGAGGTGTATGCATAAGATGTTAGCAGAAGATATAATTGTAAAACCAATCATCACTGAAAAAAGTAATGATGCAATGCAAGAAGGAAAATACACTTTCAAAGTTGCTAAAAATGCGACTAAACCAGAAATAGCAAAAGCTGTTGAAAAATTATTCAATGTAAAAGTATTAAAAGTTAATACAATAAACATTGATGGAAAAAAGAAAAGAGTTGGTGTACACCAAGGTAAAACAGCAAGCTGGAAAAAAGCTATAGTATCAATAGATACAGATCCACAAGTTAAAACTTATACTAAAAAAGGTGGAAAAGAAGCTAAAGGAACTAAAAAATACAATTCATCAATCGATGAATTTATGGGAGCTTAATTTTAGCTAAAGAAAAATATCTGGAAAATACCAGGAAAATAAATAATATCTGCAGCGGAGCAGGAAAAAATCCGTAATATAAAAAGAAGAGTGAAAAATAATTGCAAAAGCCTAGCTCGTGTAGAGCAGAGAAGAAATCAAAAACGAGTAGTGCTAGGCAAACGAGCAAGAAAACCGCAGGCGTACAAAAGTACGTCGAGGATTTTCGAAGCGAAGTTAACAGGCGCAATACGAAGTTTTTCATTACTTCGGGAAAGGAAAACAAAAATGGGAATAAAACACTATAACGCCTACACACCATCAAGAAGAAACATGACTTCATTAACATATGAAGAAATAACAAAAAAGACTCCTGAAAAATCATTATTAGCTAAAAAAGCTAAAAATGCAGGAAGAAATTCTTATGGTAGAATAACAGTTCGTCACCAAGGTGGAGGACATAGACAAAAATATAGAATAATAGATTTCAAGAGAAATAAAGAAGATATAGAAGCTACAGTAATTGGTATCGAATATGATCCAAACAGAAGTGCTAACATAGCTTTAATCGAATACAAAGATGGAGAAAAAGCTTATATATTAGCACCACAAGGATTAAAAGATGGTGATACTGTAGTAGCTGGAAAAAATGTTGATATTAAAGCTGGAAACTGCTTACCAATAGAAAACATACCAGTAGGTACATTAATTCACAATATTGAATTAAATCCAGGACAAGGTGGAAAATTAGTTAGAAGCGCTGGACAATCAGCACAATTAATGGCTAAAGAAGGAACATATGCACACGTTAGACTTCCTTCAGGAGAAATGAGATTAATATTAGCTAGATGTAGAGCTACAATCGGTGTTATTGGAAACTCAGATCATGAAAATATTAAATTAGGAAAAGCAGGAAGAACTAGACATATGGGAATCAGACCAACTGTTAGAGGTTCTGTTATGAACCCAGTAGATCACCCTCATGGTGGTGGTGAAGGTAGAGCACCAGTTGGACACGCAGGACCACTTACTCCTTGGGGTAAACCAGCACTTGGATATAAGACAAGAAAGAAAAATAAAACTACTGATAAATTTATTGTTAAGAGAAGAAAATAATTATAAAATTCTAAAAATATTAGAGATTATAAAAATATTCGTCTATAAAGAAAATGTAAGTAGATAGTTAAAGGAAAGCTTAAGAAAGGAGAAATATCAATGTCAAGATCAAGCAAAAAAGTACCATATGTAGCTCCAGAATTAATGAAAAGAATTGAAGCTATGAACGAAAGTGGTAAAAAAGAAGTTTTAAAAACATGGTCAAGAGCTTCTACAATATACCCACAAATGGTTGGACACACAATAGCTGTTCATGATGGAAGAAAACATGTTCCAATCTATATTTCAGAAGAAATGATAGGACATAAATTAGGAGAATTTGCTCCAACAAGAACTTTTAAAGGTCATGCAGGAGACAAAACATCTAAAGTTAAAAAATAAAATTTAAATAGAGACAAATAAGCTAAAAAGGAGGAAATAAGTGATGGAAGAAACAACTCAAGTTCACGAGGCAAGAGCTTCATTAAATTATGCTAGAATTTCAGCTAGAAAAGTTAAAATAGTAGCAGATTTAATAAGAGGTAAAAAAGTAAGCGAAGCTTTAGCAATAGTTAAATTTGCTCCAAAAGCATCAGCTGAAATAATTGAAAAATTGCTAAAATCAGCAATAGCTAATGCCGAAAATAATCACTTTATGAAAAGCGAAGACCTATATGTTGCAGAAATATATGCTAACCAAGGTCCTACATTAAAAAGAATTAGACCAGCTGCAAAAGGTTCAGCTGTTAGAATTAGAAAAAGAACAAGTCATATAACAATAGTATTAAGAGAAGCAAAATAAGAAAGGAGGATTCTTAAATCATGGGACAAAAAGTACATCCTAATGGATTAAGAGTAGGTGTTATTAAAGATTGGAACTCAAGATGGTATGCAGATGACAAAAACTTTAGTGATTACCTAGTAGAGGATTATAAAATCCGTAAATTTGTAAAAAGCAAATTATTTGTTAGCGGAATTTCAAAAATAGAAATTGAAAGAACAGCTAAATTCGTAAAAGTAAACGTATATACAGCTAAACCAGGACTAGTAATAGGAAAAGGTGGAAACTTAGCTGAAGAATTGAAAAAACAATTATCAAAAATGATAGGAAAAGATGTAAACCTAAACATAGTTGAAGTTAAAAATATTGATTTAGATGCACAATTAGTTGCAGAAAATATTTGTAACCAACTAGAAAGAAGAATTTCATTCAGAAGAGCTATGAAACAAGCTATGCAAAAAACAATGAAAGCAGGAGCTTTAGGTATCAAAACTGCCGTATCTGGAAGATTAGGTGGAGCTGATATGGCTAGAACTGAATTTTATAAAGAAGGAACTATTCCTCTTCAAACTTTAAGAGCTGACATAGATTATGGATTCTATGAAGCAAACACAACTTATGGAAAAATAGGTGTTAAAGTTTGGATTTATAAAGGTGAAGTTCTTCCTGAAAAGAAAAATGTTGTTAAAGCAGAAAGGGGAGAAGAATAATGCCAGTAATGCCAAAAAGAACAAAATACAGAAAAATGCAAAAAGGTAGAAACAGAGGTAAAGCAACAAGAGGAACTGTTGTTAATGAAGGACAATATGGATTACAAGCATTAGAAGCTGGATTAATAACAGCAAACCAAATTGAAGCTGCCCGTGTTGCATTAACTCGTTATATTAAAAGAGGTGGTAAAGTTTGGATCAAATTATTCCCAAACAAACCAATAACTAAAAAACCAGCAGAAACTCGTATGGGTAAAGGTAAAGGAGCTCCAGAATATTGGGTAGCACCTGTTAAACCAGGAAGAGTTATGTTTGAAATAGCAGGAGTTTCAGAAGAAGTAGCAAGAGAAGCATTAAGACTTGCATCTCATAAACTACCAGTAAAAACTAAATTCCTAACTAGAGAAAATGAAGTAGGCGGTGATGAATAAGATGAAGATAAGTAAAATAAGAGAGATGTCTTCACCAGAGCTAAAAAATGAACTAAGCGAATTAAAATCTGAATTATTCAAATTAAGATTCAGCCTAGCTACAAACGGATTAGACAATCCAATGAAAATTAAAGAAGTGAAAAAAGACATCGCTAAAATAAATACAATTTTAAAAGAAAGAGAATTAGAAGAAAATAAATAATAAGAAAGGAGAAATCCAAGCATGGAAGAGAGAAATCTTCGTAGAACATTAATTGGAACAGTAGCTTCAAACAAAATGGACAAAACAATAGTTGTTAAAGTTGAAACTGCAGTAAGACATCCAATTTACAAGAAAATAGTAAAAAGAACATATAAATTAAAAGCTCATGATGAAGAAAATGTTTGCCAAATTGGTGACAAAGTAAAAGTAATGGAAACAAGACCTTTATCTAAAGATAAAAGATGGAGACTTGTTGAAGTTGTTGAGAAAGCAGTAATAAAATAATGTAAATATTAAAAGGAGGAAAACAGAACATGGTACAGCAACAATCAAGATTAAAAGTAGCTGACAACACTGGTGCAAAAGAAATTATGTGTATCAGATGTTTAGGTGGATCTCATAGAAAATATGCTGAAATAGGTGATATAATAATTGCTTCTGTTAAAAGTGCTACACCTGGTGGTGTTGTAAAAAAAGGTGAAGTAGTTAGAGCTGTAGTTGTAAGAAGCAAAAAAGGTGTTAGAAGAGCTGATGGTTCTTACTTAAAATTTGATGAAAATGCAGCCGTAATTATTCGTGAAGACGGAACACCAAGAGGAACACGTATATTTGGACCAGTAGCAAGAGAGCTAAGAGAAAAAGAATATATGAAAATATTATCACTAGCTCCAGAAGTTCTTTAATTAGAAAGAATAAAAATTAAGATATATTAATAAAACGAAAATTTCGAAAGAAATAGAGGTGAAAAAAGAATGAGAATCAAAAAAGGAGATACTGTTAAAATATTATCAGGAAACGATAAGGGAAAACAAGGTGAAGTACTAGAAGTAATTCCAAAGTCAGAAAAAATACTTGTTAAAGGTGTAAACATCAGAAAAAAACATGTTAAACCTAGAAAACAAGGTGAAGAAGGTGGAATCATTTCAACGGAATGTGCTATCCACAGCAGTAAAGCAAATGTTGTATGTCCAAAATGCAATAAAGCAACAAAAATAGGATATACAGTTGAAAAAGACGAAAAAGTACGTGTTTGTAAAAAATGCGGAGCAAAAATAAAATAATAAATGAAAGGAGGATATTAGTCCAAATGGAACAATTAAGAGAAACTTATAAAAATGAAATTATACCTGCAATGATGAAAAAATTCGAATATAAATCAGTTATGCAAGTTCCAAAACTAGAGAAAATAGTAATAAATATTGGATTAGGAGATACAAAGGATAATCCAAAAGCATTAGATAATGCAATAAACGATTTAAGTTTAATAACAGGTCAAAAACCAGTTATAACAAAAGCTAAAAAATCAATTGCAGCTTTTAAATTAAGAGAAGGTGCTAAAATAGGATGCAAAGTAACATTAAGAGCTGGAAAAATGTATGATTTTGCATACAAATTCTTTAATGCAGCACTTCCAAGAGTTAGAGATTTTAGAGGAGTGTCAGCTAATTCATTCGATGGAAGAGGAAACTATTCTATCGGTATTAAAGAACAATTAATTTTCCCTGAAATCGAATATGATAAGATAGATAAAATAAGAGGTATGGATATTATATTCGTAACAACAGCTAAAACAGATGCTGAAGCAAAAGAATTATTATCATTATTAGGAATGCCTTTTAAAAACTAAGAGTTAGTTAAAATGATGAAAGGAGAAAAATAATGGCTAAAAAATCACTAAAAGTAAAATGTGCCAAAGAACAAAAATATAAAACTAGAGAATATAATAGATGCAAAATATGTGGAAGACCACATGCATATATTAGAAAATTTGGTATTTGCCGTGTTTGCTTCAGAGAATTAGCACACAAAGGTGAAATACCAGGTGTTAAAAAAGCTAGTTGGTAATATAGAAGATGCAAGGAAAAGCTTGCAAGCAAATAATATAATTTGCAAAGAAATTAAGCATTAAAAAAATGCTAAATAAGAAAAAAAGGAGGGAAAACAAACGTGAATACAACAGACCCAATAGCAGATATGTTAACAAGAATAAGAAATGCTAATAGAAATAAATTTAAAACTGTTGATGTACCAGCATCAAACATGAAATTAGCAATTGCTCAAAATTTATTGGATGAAGGATATATAAAAGCTTTCGAAGAAATAAAGAATGAGACACAAGGAATCATAAGAATTACTTTAAAATATGATGAAAAAGGAAACAAAGTAATTTCTGGATTAAAAAGAATTAGTAGACCAGGTTTAAGAATATATGCATCTAAAGATGAATTACCACAAGTATTAAACGGTTTAGGAACAGCTTTAATATCTACATCTAAAGGAATAGTTACAGATAAAAAAGCAAGAGAACTAGGTATAGGTGGAGAAGTATTAGCTTATATTTGGTAATTAATATAAAAATTGAAGAAGGAGGAAAACTCAAATGTCAAGAATAGGAAACAAACCTATTACTGTTCCAAATGGAGTTGAAGTAAAACTTGATGGACACAACATCACAGTTAAAGGACCAAAAGGAACATTAGAAAGAGAATTACATAAAAATATAACTGTAACTCTTGACAATAATGTTATTACTGTTACAAGACCAAACGATGACAAAGAAAACAGAAGTCTTCATGGTTTAACAAGAACATTAATAAGCAACATGATCCAAGGTGTTACAGAAGAATTTACAAGAAAATTAGAAGTTAATGGTGTTGGATATAGAGCACAAAAACAAGGTAAAAAATTAGTATTAACTTTAGGTTATTCTCATCCAGTAGAAATGGAAGAACCAGAAGGAATTACTTTTGAAGTACCAACTCCAAATGAAATAATTGTAAAAGGAATAGACAAAGAAAAAGTTGGCCAAACAGCAGCTGTTATTAGAACAAAGAGACCACCTGAAGTATATAGAGGAAAAGGTATCAAGTATGCTGAAGAAGTTATTAGACGTAAAGAAGGTAAAGCTGGTAAAAAATAATAGGTCAGCCTGAAAAATTAACAAGAAAATAGATGAATAGATTCAAATTTATTCAAAAGAAAGGAGTAAATCATGATTACAAAAACAGATAGAAAAGCTGAAAGAGTAAGAAGACATAAAAGAGTTCGTAATAAAATTTCTGGAACTGCAGAATGTCCAAGACTTTGCGTATACAGAAGCAATACAAACCTATATGTTCAAATTATAGATGATGATGCACAAGTTACACTTGCAAGCGCTTCAACACTTGATAAAGAAGTAAAAACTAAAAAAGCAAACAAAGAAGCAGCTAAAGAAGTTGGAACTTTAATTGCAAAAAGAGCTACAGCTAAAAACATTACTAACGTTGTATTTGATAGAGGTGGATATATCTATCATGGTGTAGTAAAAGAAGTAGCAGAAGCAGCAAGAGAAGGTGGACTTAAATTTTAATTTAAAAGAAAGGAGAAACAAAGAGTTTCATGGAAGATAAATCTGTAGAATTAAAGGAAAAAGTAGTAGCTATAAACAGAGTTGCTAAAGTTGTTAAAGGTGGTAGAACTTTTAGATTTAGCGCTGTAGTTGTAGTTGGAGACGGACAAGGACGTGTTGGTGTTGGAAATGGTAAAGCATCAGAAGTTCCAGATGCAATTAGAAAAGCTATTGACGAAGCTAAAAAGAATTTAGTAGAAGTTCCAATCGTTGGAACAACAATTCCTCATGAATATATCGGAAAATTTGGAGCTGCAACAGTTATATTAAAACCAGGTGCTGAAGGATCTGGAGTTATAGCTGGTGGTAGTGTAAGACCTGTTCTAGAACTTGCAGGATATAGAGATATTAAAACTAAAGTTATCGGAACAAACAATCCAAGAAATGTTGTTTATGCAACAATCGAAGCTTTAAAGAGCATGAGCACAATCGAAGAAGTTGCTAAAAGAAGAGGAAAAAAAGTTTCTGAAATTTTATAATAATATATTTCGAAACACTAGAAAAATTTTTTAAAGTATGATTAAATAAAAAAAGATTTAACAAACACATAATAAGGAGGTGCGAAAATGGAATTAGGTAATTTACAACCAGCAGTTAAAAAAGTATCAAGAAGAAGAGTAGGACGTGGAATAGGTTCAGGACTTGGAAAAACTTCAGGAAGAGGTCATAAAGGTCAAAAAGCTAGATCTGGTGGCGGAGTAAGAAGAGGTTTTGAAGGAGGTCAAACACCTTTATATAGAAGATTACCAAAAAGAGGTTTCAAGAATATACATGCTAAAACATACACAGAAGTAACATTAACAATGCTTAATAAATCAAAAGCAACTGATATTACTCCAGAAAGTTTATTAGCCGAAGGAATCATCGGAAAAATAAACGATGGCATCGTTGTTTTAGGAACAGGAGCTATTGAAAAATCAGTTAACGTAAAAGCTACAAGATTTACAAAAACAGCTGCTGAAAAAATTGAAGCCGCTGGTGGAAAGATAGAGGTGGTATAAGTTGTTTAAAACTATTAAGAATGCTTTTAAAACACCAGAAGTTAGAAAAAAAATATTTTTAACTTTGTTATTAATAGTAGTTTTTAGATTGGGATGCTACATCGTAGTACCTGGAGTTGATTCAGCCAAACTTGCTGAACAACTTTCTAAATCTACAAATACACTAGCTGGGCTAGTAAACACAATTTCCGGAGGAGCTTTTTCAAGATTATCAATATTTGCTATGTCAATAACACCATACATTACAGCGTCAATTATTATACAGTTATTAGCAATGATAATTCCTTCATTAGAAAAATTAACTAAAGAAGGCGGAGAAGAAGGTAGAAAGAAAATTAACTTCTATACAAAAATACTTACATTAGTATTAGCTTGTGTAGAAGCTACAGGAATCTATATTTCATACTCAAAAAGCTATCCAGACATTATGTACAATCCAGGAATTAGAACAGCATTAATATTCGTGCTTTCATTAATAACTGGAACATCAATCCTAATGTGGTTAGGAGATCAAATTACAAATAAAGGTATTGGAAACGGAATATCTATGCTAATATTTGTAGGTATAGTATCTGGTTTACCATCAGCTGCTGTACAAGTATTTAATTTAGCTTTCAAACCATTTACAACAGTAAACTTCTTAATAGCATTAGCTATAGTAATAGGAGCAATAATCCTAATAGGAGCAGTTGTATTTGTTCAAGAAGCTGAACGTAAAATACCAGTTCAATATGCTAAAAAAGTTGTTGGAAGAAAAATGTATGGAGGACAAAATACTCACATACCAATGAAGCTTGTTATGGCAGGAGTTATGCCAATAATCTTCGCTTCATCATTCATGACATTCCCAGCAATGTTGATACAAATATTCTCACCATCATCAATTGGTAAATCAGGATTCTTAGGTGGTTTATATCAATTCTCAATAGCAACTTCAACATCACAAGGTGTTGGAATTGGATATGTTATAGCAAATGCAATAATATACTTATTATTGATTGTAGGATTCACATACTTTTACACATATGCTACATTTAATCCAGCAGAAGTTGCAAATACAATAAAGAAAAATGGTGGATTCGTACCGGGAATAAGAGCTGGAAAACCAACAAGTGATTATATAGGAGCAGTCTTAAATAAATTAACACTATTCGGAGGATTCTTCCTAAGTATAATAGCAGTTATACCTATGTTTATGAGATTTACATCATTAAACTTAGCATTTGGAGGAACAGCGATATTAATCGTAGTAGGTGTTGCTTTAGAGACAGTACAACAACTAGAATCACAATTAATGATTAGACATTATAAAGGATTCTTAGAATAAAATGTTATAATATTCAATAGGGTGTCAAATGCTGACATCCTATTGAAATGTAATTATATATTATTTTCTAAGCATTAAAAAATTAGTGTTTAGAAAATAACATATAAAGAAAGGAAGAAAGTCATATGGTTATTATTATGTTAGGAGCTCCTGGAACAGGAAAAGGAACAGTATCAGCAATATTGAAAGAAAAATTAAATATTGCACATGTATCAAGTGGAGATATATTTAGAAAATATAGTAGTGAAGATAGCGAATTAGGAAGAGAAATAAATTCATATTTAAAAGAAGGAAACTTAGTACCAGATGAATTAACAATAAAAATGATAAAAGAAAGATTAGCAGAAAAGGACGTAGAAAACGGAGTTATATTAGATGGTTTCCCAAGAACAGAAGCACAAGCAATTGCCTTAGACAAAATGCTTGAAGAAGAAGGAAAGAAAGTTGATTTAGTAATAGATTTAAGTTCACCAAAAGAAGAAATACTAGATAGAATTGTTACTAGAAGAATATGCCCAAAATGTAAAGCTGTATACAACACAAAATTAAACAAACCTAAAAAAGAAGGAATCTGCGATATTTGTGGAAGTGAATTATATCAAAGAGAAGATGATACAGTTGAAAGAGTAGAAAACAGAATAGAAGTTTATCAAAGCCAAACAAAACCATTAGAAGAATATTATGAAAAAGCAGATAAATTATTTAAAATAGAAATAACAGAAAAAACAGGAACAATGGCAAAAGAAGCTGCAGACATTGTTATAGAAAAAATTAATAAATAGAAAGGAAAATATAAAGTGGTTACAATCAAGTCAAAAAGAGAAATTGAACAAATGAAAGAAGCTTGTAAATTAACTGCGCAAGTTCATGAAGTTATCAAAGAAGCAATAAGACCAGGAATTTCAACTTATGAACTTGATCAAATTGCAGAAAAATTTATAAGAAGTAATGGAGGAATACCATCAGAAAAAAACTTCCCAAGTGGTATACCAGGAGTACCTAATTTTCCAGGTTCAATATGTGCATCAATAAATGATGAAATTATACATGGAATTCCATCAAAACATGCAATTTTAAAAGAAGGCGATGTAGTAAGTTTTGATATAACAGCATTTAAAAATGGATTCCACGGAGATGCAGCAAGAACATATATAGTTGGAAAACCAAACTCAGTTGAAGATCAAAAATTAGTTGAAGTTACAAAACAATCTTTCTTTGAGGGACTTAAATTTGCTAAAAAAGGTTATAGAGTTGGTGATATATCAAATGCAATTTATGAATTTGTAACTAAAAATGGATTTAGTATATTAAGAGAATTCCAAGGACATGGAATTGGAAGAGAAATGCACGAAGATCCAGGAATACCAAATTACGGAAAACCAGGAAGAGGAATGAGATTAGAACCAGGAATGACAATATGCATAGAACCTATGGTAATAGCGGGAAACAGAGAAATATTAGAACTAGATGATGGATGGACAATAGTTTCAAGAGACGGAACTAATGGAGCTCATTATGAAAATACAATTTTAATAACAGAAAATGAGCCAGAAATATTGACAAAGCCATAAAAGTATTATATACTATATTAGCTTATTATTGTTAAGCACTAAAAGAATTTCATTTATATGGAGGAAAAAAATTTGGCAAAAGAAGATGTAATTGAAGTTGAAGGTACTGTTATCGAAACATTACCAAATACAAATTTTAAAGTCGAATTAGATAATGGACACCAAGTATTAGCTCATATCTCAGGGAAATTGAGAATGAACTACATAAAGATTTTACCTGGTGACAGAGTAAAATTGGAATTATCACCTTATGATTTAAGTAAGGGACGTATAACTTGGCGTGCGAAATAAATTTGAACCCACTTATGTAGGTTGCGCTACATATTTTAAATAAATAAAATATATAGAGTAGAGGTGAAAAAAGGAAATGAAAGTAAGACCATCAGTTAAAAAAATGTGTGAAAAATGTAAAGTAATAAAAAGAAAAGGAGTAATCAGAGTAATCTGTGAAAATCCAAAACACAAACAAAGACAAGGTTAATTTTAGTAACCAACTTAGGGCTAATACAAGGTAGTAGCCCGTATAATTTTGTGAATAAATATAAAAACAGTTAGCGGCTGATTTTGTTTTTATATTTATTATATAAATAACAATCCAGTTTAATTACATTTCAATTTATACTAATTAAACTATATTAATCAATTAAAAATTTGGAGGTGCAAAAATTTATGGCTCGTATAGCAGGAGTTGATTTACCTAGAGAAAAAAGAGTAGAAATTGGACTTACATATGTATATGGAATAGGACTTTCTAGCTCTCAAAAAATCTTAAAAGAAGCTGGAATAAACCCAGATACTAGAGTAAAAGATTTATCTGACGAAGATGTAAACAAAATAAGAAAAGCTATGGAAGGATACAAAGTTGAAGGTGACTTAAGAAGAGAAGTAGCTTTAAACATCAAAAGACTTACTGAAATCGGATGCTACAGAGGATTAAGACATAGAAGAGGTCTACCAGTTAGAGGTCAAAGAACAAAAACTAACGCTCGTACAAGAAAAGGACCAAGAAAAGTCGTAAGTAAGAGCAAAAAATAAAGTATAATTGAAACTTGATTTTTTAAAAATTAAAAGGAGGAAAAGCAAGAAATGGCTAAAAATGTAACTAAAAAACCAGTAGCTAGAAGAAATAGAAAAAACATTGAAAGTGGAGCAGCACATATTCACTCTAGCTTTAATAATACAATTGTTACAATAACAGATACTCAAGGTAACGTAATATCTTGGGCAAGTGCTGGTGGACTTGGATTCAAAGGTTCAAGAAAAAGCACACCATTTGCAGCAGGTCAAGCAGCTGAAACTGCATCAAAAGCAGCAATGGAACATGGATTAAAAACAGTAGAAGTATATGTTAAAGGACCAGGTTCAGGAAGAGAAGCTGCAATAAGATCATTACAAACAGCTGGATTGGAAATTACAATGATAAAAGACGTAACACCAATACCACACAATGGATGTAGACCACCAAAAAGAAGAAGAGTGTAATTAAAAGTATAAATATAAAAATTGTGATGAGCACAATAAAACAAATAATATTAAAAGATTGAAAGAGGTGTAACAATGGCAAGATACAAAGACGAACAATGTCGTATATGCCGTAGAGAAGGTCAAAAGCTATTTTTAAAAGGTTGCAGATGTTATTCTGATAAATGTAGCGTAACAAGAAGAAATTACGCTCCAGGACAACACGGACAAAAGAAAGCTAAACTTTCTGAATACGGAACACAATTAAGAGAAAAACAAAAAACAAGATCATTCTATGGAGTTGGAGAAAAACAATTTAGAGGATATTTCGAAATGGCTTCTAATAAAAAAGGAATCACTGGTGATAACTTATTACAAATATTAGAAAGCAGATTAGATAATGTTGTTTATAGAATGGGATTTGGTGTTTCAAGACCACAAGCTAGACAATTAGTAACTCATGGAAACATAGAAGTTAATGGAAAGAAAGTAGATATAGCATCATACTTAGTAAAAGCAGGAGATGTTGTAGCTATTAGAGAAGTTAGAAGAGACAACCCTGTTGTTAAAGAAAATATGGAAGCAAATAGTGTAAGACCATTACCAGAATGGTTAGAAGTTGACAGAGAAAAAATGTCTGGTAAAGTTATTAGATTAGCAAATAGAGAAGATATTGATTTACCAGTTGAGGAACACTTAATAGTTGAGCTTTATTCTAAATAATAAAACAAGAATAAAAGAAATTATTTTCATTTTAATAGAATTAATAATAGAAAATATAAAAAAGGTGAGAAACCTAAGTTTCTCAAAATGGAGGTAAATAAATGATAGAATTTGAAAAGCCAAACATCAAATGCGTAGAGACAGATGAAAAAAGAAATTATTCAAAGTTTGTATGCGAACCATTAGAACGTGGTTATGGAATGACTATTGGAAATTCACTAAGAAGAATCTTATTATCATCATTACCAGGAGCTGCTATAACAAGTGTGAAAATTGATGGAGTTGTTCATGAATTTTCAACAGTAAAAGGTGTAGTAGAAGATGTTCCTGAAATAATCGTTAATTTAAAATGTGTTAGATTAAAAATGCATGATAATGAAGACAAGAATATTAGTATTGATTTCAAAGGACCTGGAGAAGTTAAGGCTGGAGATATCATTACTGACAGTAGTATAGAAATTTTAAATCCAGATTTACATATTGCTACAGTAGAAGAAGGAGAAACTCTTCATATGGAAATGACAGTAGCCAGAGGAAGAGGATACAATACTGCGGATAAAAATAAAACAGAAGATATGGCGTTAGGTACATTACCAATTGATTCAATATTTACACCAGTTAAAAAAGTTAATTATAAAGTAGAAAATACTAGAGTCGGACAAAGAGTTGATTATGATAAATTAACAATCGAAGTTTGGACAGACGGAAGTTTAAAACCATTTGAATCATTGAGCTTAGCTGCAAAAGTTATGACAAGTCATTTAGAGTTATTCATAGACTTATCAGAAACAGCTAAAAATACTCAAGTAATGGTAGAAAAAGAAGAATCTAAAAAAGAAAAAGTATTAGAAATGCCGATAGAAGAATTAGAGTTATCAGTTAGATCATATAACTGCTTGAAGAGAGCTGGAATTTCAACAGTTGAAGATTTAGCTAATAAATCACAAGAAGATATGATGAAAGTTAGAAATCTTGGTAAAAAATCATTAGACGAAGTTACAAAGAAATTGATTGACTTAGGACTAGGATTCTCATCAATAGAAGACTAAGAAAAGGAAGGTGAAATGTAAAGTGGCAGGTACAAGAAAACTTGGAAAACCAACTGATCAAAGATTAGCAATGCTAAGAACTCAAACAACAGATGTTCTTTTAAATGGAAAAATTAGAACAACTGAAGCTAGAGCTAAAGAAGTAAAAGCTCTTGTTGATAGTATAATAGCGTTAGCTGTTAAAGAAAAAGATAATTTCGAAGAAGTAGAAGTTAAAGTTGTTAAAGCTAAATTAGATAATAAAGGACATAAAGTTACAGAAAAAGCTACAAGCAAAAACGGTAAAGAATACCTTAAAGTAGTTAAAGAAGAAAAAATGGAAAAAAGACAAAAAGATATGCCATCTAGATTAAATGCTAGAAGAAAAATAATGAAAAAAGTTAACAAAGTTGAAGGTGTTGACTTAATGGCAAAATTATTTGGGGAAATTGCTACTAAATATGAAGGTAGACAAGGTGGATATACAAGAATATTAAAATGTGAAAACAGAAAAGGTGATAACGCACCAGAAGTTATTCTTGAATTAATATAGTTTAAAGAAAAATATATAAAATAAAAAAACGGGCGACCGTTTTTTTATTTTGCTCAAAATTAAGTACATAAATTTTTAGTTGTCATAATATATATCAAGGTGATGAACATGGAAGATTTTATGAACTTAGTAGTTATAATGATAGGAATTTTTGGCTGGTATGTATTAATAAAAGATGTTTTAGATAATTACATGTACAGAAATATTGAAATTGGTGATAATGTTAAACTCCAAATAAAAGTAAAAAATAAAGAAGAAAATATAGAAATGATTATAAGAAAAATTATGCACGCACAAAATAAGATAGGCTATTTTAAAGAAATTGAAATAATAGACGAAAATTCTAGTGATGAAACATATGAGATATTAAAAAAGATTGAAAAACAATACACAAATATTAAAGTAGGAAAAATGTTGTAAAATATACAAATTTTTGATAGACTAGCAAAAGAAAAGGAAGAGAATATGAAATTAGAAGGTCAATTAGAAGAAATTATATATCAGAATGAAAACAATAGTTATACAATAGCAGAACTATCAACAGACGAAGAAATATTTACTGTTGTAGGTTATTTGCCATTTATAAATGAAGGTGATTTTTTAAGCTTAGAAGGCAAATTCGTTACACACCAAGATTATGGAAGACAGTTTAAAATAGATACATTTGAAAAGAAATTGCCCGAAGGAAAAGCAGCTGTGGAAAAGTATTTAGCGAGTGGAATTATAAAAGGAATAGGCCCAAGTACTGCTAAAAAAATAGTAGATAAATTTGGCGATGAAACAATAGCTATATTCAAGTTTGAGCCTAAGAGACTTGCAGAAGTAAGAGGAATATCAGAAAATGGTGCCAAAGAAATGGCAGAAGAATTTAATAGCAAGTGGGAATTATGGCAAATAGTTGGATTTCTTGAGAAATTTGGAATCAATGCAAGCAACAGCAAAAAAGTATATGAAGTATTAGGCGAAGATGCTATTGAAGAAATAAAGAAAAATCCATATGTTTTAATAGATATAACATATGGTGTTGATTTCTTTAAAATAGATAAAATGGCATTAGATATTGGAATAAATGTAAATAGCTATCAAAGAATAGCAGCAGGAATAAGATATGGATTGATACTAGCAAGTTATAATGGAAATACATGTGTTGAAAAAGAAAGTTTGTATAGCTTTGTAAAAGATAAACTATCAACAGATGAAAAATATATTGATGAAGTAATGATAAATTTAAAATCTACAGGGAAAATAGTTGAAGAAGAGATAGATGAAAAAGAATGGATTTTTCTTGAAGAATTTTATAGAGTTGAAAAAAACATAGCTACAAGATTATATATGATGATGAGAAGCCAAAATACAAAATACATAAAATCATTTGAAACTATTTTAGAAAAGGAAGAATCATTACTTGATATACAATTATCAGAAAAACAAAAAGAAGCATTAAAAGAGGTAAATAATTCGAATGTAAGCATAATAACTGGTGGACCAGGTACAGGAAAAACAACAATTATAAAAGCACTAATAGATATTTATCATGTAAACAAACAAAAAGTAGTATTATGTGCTCCAACAGGAAGAGCTGCTAAGAGAATGTCAGAATCAACAGGTGAAGAAGCAAAGACAATACATAGATTATTAGATATAGGAAAAATAGAAGATAACAAACTAGAAAATATTGAAGCAGATTTTGCACCAATAGACGCTGATGTTATTGTAATAGATGAGATGTCAATGGTAGATGTATTCTTAATGAATTACGTAACAAAGGCTATATATATGGGAACAAAGTTAGTATTAGTCGGAGACAGCAATCAGTTACCATCTGTAGGTCCAGGAAGTGTTTTAAAAGACTTGATAGAATCTAAAAAAATACCAACAACAAATTTGGATAAAATTTTTAGACAAGCTGCACAGAGTAAAATAATATTAAATGCCCATCAAGTAAATAATGGAGAATATTTTATTTCGAAAGAAAATTTTGAAAATACCAAAGAAGATTTCTTTTTCATAAAGGAAAATTCTCAAGAAAAAATAATCAATCAGCTAGTATCATTAACTACAGGAAGATTGCAGAAATTCGGTAATTATGATTTCTTTCAGAATATGCAAATATTAACACCAACTAAAAAAGGACCATTAGGAACAAGAGAACTAAATAAAACATTACAAAATTATATAAATCCAGAAAGTAAAAGTAAAAAAGAGAAAAAATTTGGAGAAATAACACTCAGAGAAGGTGATAGAGTAATGCAAATAAAGAACAATTACGATATTTTCTGGGATAGAGAAGTTCTAGGTGTTTATGAAAACTCAACAGGTGTGTTTAATGGGGAAATAGGAAGAATTGAAAAAATTGATTTATCAGAAAAGCAAATGAAAGTTGTATTTGATGACGGAAAAAATGTATGGTATCAGTTCCAAGAGCTAGATCAACTAGAATTAGCATATGCAATTACAATACATAAATCTCAAGGAAGCGAGTTTGACGTTGTAATAATAGCAGTTCCACAAACTGCACCTATGTTACTTACAAGAAATCTATTATATACAGCAATCACAAGAGCAAAAAAATTATTAATAATATTAGGTGGAAAAAATACAATAGACTTTATGATTCAAAATGTAGATAGTAAAAAAAGAAATACGGGGTTAAAAATTAAACTTGAGCATTTACTAAATGGAGATAATTAGATATAATAAATCAAAATTAGGGCAAAATAAAATATAATTAATGATAAAAAAAATACTAAAAATAATTTTTCCAACATCATGTACAATGTGCGGAAAGATATACAACAAATGGATTTGTCCAAAGTGTTATATATTATTAAAAAGGAATTTAAAATTCACTACAATAAACGAAAAGAATTATACATTATATTATATGTGCTTTTATGAAGGAGCAATGAGAAAATTACTACTGGCTTTTAAATTTAAAGAAAAAGCATACATAGCTAATTTATTTGTTGAAATATTAAAGAAAAACAAAGAATTCAGTAAAGAAATAGAAGACTATGATTACATTATATCTGTTCCTATGCATAAGAAAAAACAAGCCAATAGAGGATATAATCAAACAGAAGTAATAGCAGATAGAATTGAAAAAGTTTTTAGGATAAAACATTTAAAAAATTGTCTGATAAAAATAAAGCAGAACAAAAAGCAAAGCGCATTAAACGAAAAACAAAGAATTGAAAACGTAAAAAATGTATATAAATTAGAAAATAAAAATGAAATATATAATAAAAGAATTTTGCTATTAGACGATATATATACAACCGGAAGTACAGTAAAAGCCTGCATAGATGAACTTAAGAAAGGAAAACCAAAAATTATAGATGTACTAGTTATAGCAAAAAGAAACTAAAGAAAGGAATAAAAAGTGGAAGATTTAGTTGAAAGTATATTAGATTATGTTAGAGCAGATTACACGGACTATGCCATTATGATTAATGGAGAATGGGGAAGCGGAAAAACATATTTTTGGAATCATAAAGTAAAAAATAAAATAGAATCACTACAGTTAAATGGAAGAAAGTATACCACTATATATATGTCATTATATGGTATTTCTAATCTAGAAGAAATTAGTAAAAAAATTTTTATTGAGACAACACAATTAATGGACAAAAACTTGAAAAAGTATATGGATTCACATGGACAAACAACAATTCCAGAATACGCAAAAACGGGCTTAGATATGGCAAACTTTTTTGGTGTAACCAAGAATGGAGAAAAAGTTGACTATGAAGCATTCTTTTCTACAGATGATAAAGTACTATGCTTTGATGACTTGGAAAGAGCAAACGTAGACGTTGTAGATATTTTGGGATATATAAATAACTTCGTTGAGCATGATCACATAAAGACAATAATCATTTGTAATGAAAAAGAATTGGCAACAAAATTTAAAAGTTCTAACATAGAAATGAAAACATTTATTGCAACATATCTTTTAGATAAACAAAATGAATTAACCAAAGGTGAAGAAAAACCAATGGTTGAAAAAATAAGAGACAAAATTGAATATGTTTTTGACAATGCAAATGATTACGAAAGAATAAAAGAAAAGCTAATAGGTGAAACATTCGAGTATGCTCCAAAATTTAATTATATAATAAATGGATTATTGATGAGATATGAAAATAATCCAGACTTAATTAGATTTTTAAGAGAAAACACGAATTTGATAATTTCAACATTTAATAAAAGTGGAACAAGGAACTTGAGAATTTTGAAACACTCACTAAATGACTTTAAGAAGATATTTGAAATTGTAAATAAAGCGTATCCAAACACTAAATTAAGGGTTTTGCAAACAATGCTAATATTTACAATTGCCGTATCATTTGAAATAAAAGCTGGAAAAATTACAAAAAATAAATTCGTTAATATTCAAAGCAATGAAGAATACAAAGCAATATTAGTTTCCTCAAGAGTTTTAATGGATAATAGACAATTTTATATTAAAGAATTTGATAATAACTATTACTTCAATTTCAAATCTGAATATCGTTTCTTTAAATTTATTGAAATATACGTAAGAACAAGAATTTTCGATATGAAGGCATTAAAAAAAGATATGGATGCAATAATAAATACAATAGATACAGAAAAATTACCTGGATACAAGAGATTGTTAACAGAAGAATATTGGAAAATTTCTGATGAACAATTCCCAAGAATAATTCAAGAGGTAATTGAAGAAGTAAAAAAAGGAAGACTTCAATTAATAGAAATTGTTAAATTATTCTCTTATTTCAGCTATTTCATTAAAAGAGGATTGATAAATAATGATATAAAAGAAACAAAACAAATATTTATAGATGGAATGAATAAATCAGTACAAATATCAAAATATTGTGACAATGTTGAAGAAGAATTATCTAGAGTTGGAATAATAAATGAATCTACTCAAGAGATGGAAGAAGTATTAAAACATTTTGAAAAATTAAATAATCAATTAGAAGAAAAAATGTACAAAGACAAAGCTGATGAAATATTCAGATACATTCCAATTAAGATGGAACAATTTTATGATAGATTTGATTCAGAATGTATGGAATTTCCTATATTTAAGTATTATGATGCATACAGAATGTTCCAAAGAATTACATGTGCAAGCAATGAAGATATAGTAAGAATTAAGGAAATATTAATAGATAGAGCTAAGAAATATACAGATAAATTAAAAACGGAATATGCATTTATGAAGCAACTGAAAAATGTGCTTGAAGATTATTGTAAAGGTAAAGAAATAAATATAAAAATTGTAATGCTTAGAGAATTTTCAAGAGATTTAGGAATAGTAATAGATTTATATAAACCCCCAATATTTTCATCATCTAATAATTAATGTTCCTTGTATATTTTGTCTAAATTAGTACAAACTAAAAATAGACAAAATATAACAAGGAGGTAAAAATGAAAGCAACAGGAGTGGTAAGAAGAATTGATGATTTAGGCAGAATAGTTATTCCAAAAGAAATAAGAAGAACATTAAGAATTGGCGAAGGATCACCTCTAGAGATATTCACAGAAAAAGATGGAGAAATAGTTTTAAAAAAATATTCTCCAATTGGGGAACTATCAGAATTTGCATCAAATTATGCAGATACATTAGCTAAAACAACCGGACATATTGCATGTATAACAGATAAAGATACAATAATTGCAGTGGCAGGAGGATTAAAAAAGGATCTATTAGAGCAAAGCATAAGCAAAGAATTAGAAGAAGTCATTGAAAACAAAGAAATATATACTAGCAAAGATAATGACGAACTTGCAATTCCATTAAGCAAAAATGAAAACAAAGAAAGAGTTTTTCATTCACAAGTAATTTATCCAATAGTTTCTGATGGTGATTCAGTAGGAAGCGTAGTTCTAATGTCAAAAGAGCCAAATAAAAAAATGACAGATACAGAATTGAAAGTTGTTCAATCAGCTGCAGGAATATTAGGCAGTCAATTAGAAATATAGTTTAGAAAAGACAAATCTGAAAAAAATAGATTTGTCTTTTTTAAAATTAAAATATTGACATGAATAAAAAATATATATAAAATATATACAAATCAACAAAAGAGGAGAAATAATATGAAAGATACAGTAGAAGCAAAAAAAATTGTAGGACGCTTTGTTGGAAGATACATAGTGTTAGCAATAATAATTGGAGGAATATCATTTTTATTAGAAAATTTAGTACCTCAATTTGTAAATTGGGATTTTACAGCAGCATTATTAATTTATCAAACAGTTTTGTTTGTAATTAGTACAGTACTAACAATTGCATTATCAGTAAAATATGCAATAAAAAATGAAAAGATATCTTCAAAAGAAGAAGCACAATCAATATCTAAACCAATACAAACATTGTTAATAATTATTGCATTATTAGTAATGGCATTTAATGTGATTTATTATTGTGGAGTTAGAAGCTCAGCATTAAAAGATGAAAAGAAAAAATATGAATCAGCGGATGGAATCGTTAGTGAATATGAAGCAACATGTTATGAATTAGAAAGTGAAAAAATATATGCTGTATACGGATTTTATTTAGCATCAAAAGAAATAGTAACAATTCTTACATTTGCATATGCAGTAGTATATGTTGAAATGATGCTAGAAAATGAAGTATCAGTAACTAAAAAAACAGAAAAAGCAGAAGCTTAAAATAAAATGGGCTGTTACAATTGAGTAACAGTCTTTTTTTGGGCTTAGAGTTATAGATTGTAAAGCCTTGCAATTTGGAAAGAAATATAATATAATACCATATTATTAAGGAGGCCGATATGAAAGCAATAGAAATCAGAAATAAATATTTAAACTTTTTTAAAAAACATGGTCATGCAGTAATACCAAGTGCATCATTAATACCAGAAAATGATCCATCTGTTTTATTTACAACTGCAGGAATGCAACCATTAGTACCTTATTTATTAGGAGAAAAACATCCAGACGGAACAAGACTTACAGACTACCAAAAATGTGTAAGAACAAATGATATAGACGAAGTAGGAGATAACAGACACTTAACATATTTTGAAATGTTAGGAAATTGGTCTTTAGGTGATTATTTTAAAGAAGAATCAATTGCAATGAGCTATGAATTTTTAACAAAAGAACTAGGAATTTCAAGTGAGAAAATATCTGTAACATGTTTTGCAGGTGATGAAGACTGCGAACGTGATATGAAAGTATATGAATGTTGGAAAAAAGCTGGAATACCAGACGAAAGAATCTATTTCTTTGGAAAAGAAGATAACTGGTGGATAGCAGGAGAAGAAGGACCTTGTGGACCAGATACAGAAATGTATTATGACACAGGTAAACCCAAATGTTCTCCAGAATGCAATCCAGCATGTGGATGTGGAAAGTATATAGAAATATGGAATAACGTTTTTATGGAATTTTACAAAGACAAAAATGGATATAGAAAATTAGAACAAAAAAACGTAGACACTGGACTTGGGCTAGAAAGAATGGCTATGATTTTACAAGGAAAAGAAACACCATTTGAAATAGAAGTCTTTGAACCAGTAATGAAAGAACTAGAAAAACTACAAAAAGTTGATAGTATAGAAAGCAGAAGAATTGTAGCAGAACATTTACGTTCAAGTATAATGATAATAAATGATGGTGGAAGACCAAACAATGTAGATAGAGGGTATATATTAAGAAGATTACTTCGTAGAATGACAAGACATATGAATAAGTTAGAAATAGACTTAGATGAATTATCAAATATAATAGATATATCTATAGATAGCTTAAAAGAGTTATATCCTGAATTAGAAAAAAATAAAGAAACAATAAAACAAATAATTGTCGCAGAAAAAGACAAATTCATAAAAACACTTCAAAAAGGTGAAAAAGAATTTGAAAAAGTTGCAAACAGAACAAAAAATAATAACAAAGATGTAATTGATGCTCAAACAGTATTCAATTTATATGAGACATATGGATTCCCACCAGAAATGACAGAGGAATTAGCAAAAGAAAATGGATTAAAAGTTGATATGGAAGGTTACCAAAAATTATTTGAAGAGCATCAAGCAAAATCTAGAATGGGAAGTGAAGCAAAATTCAAAGGTGGACTAGCATCAACAGGTGAAATGGAAGTTAAATATCATACAGCAACACACCTTCTAAATGCAGCATTAAAGAAAGTATTGGGAGATCATGTTCACCAAAAAGGAAGTAATATTACACCAGAAAGACTAAGATTTGATTTTTCACATAATGCAAAGATGACAGATGAAGAAAAAAAACAAGTTGAAGATTTAGTAAATGAATATATCAAACAAGACTTAAAAGTTGAAAGATTAGAAATGACAAAAGCAGAAGCTTTGAAATTAGGAGCAGAAGCTATGTTCTTAGACAAATATGGGGATGAAGTTACAGTATACAAAATTGGAGATGTTTCAATGGAATTTTGTGGCGGACCTCATGTTGATAGAACAGGAGTATTAGGTACATTTAAAATCAAAAAAGAAGAAGCATCTTCATCAGGTGTTAGAAGAATCAAAGCAATATTGTTATAATGCAAAGGAGAAAAAAATGGAAGATTGTATTTTTTGTAAAATCGCAAATAAAGAAATTGGTACAGAAATAGTATATGAAAATGATAATGTTATAGCGTTCAAATCTATTGATCCTAAAGCACGTATACATTTAATCATAACTCCCAAAAAACACTATGATACAATATTGGATATAGATGATGCAGAAATAATACAAGATATGCATAAGGCAATAAAAGAAGTGGCAGAAAAATTTAATATTAATAATAGTGGTTTTAGATTAATAAATAATTGTAAAGAAGATAGTGGTCAAGAAGTTATGCATGTACACATACATATGTTAGGCGGGGAAAAACTAAGAGATGCTATAATTTAACATTGAAAGAAATCAAAAAAATAATTATAATACTAATTAATACTGTACGGAGGTTACTATAAAAATGGAGTCAAAGGATAAGAATGTTTTAACACTATTACTTATAATATTAATAGTTGTTATAGCTGGAATAATTGGATATATCGGTTTTGAGGTAATAAATGAAAATGTGAAACAAGGAAATTCTGAAGAAATATCAGACGAATTTGATAACATGATTCCTACAGTTTCAGAAGATGAATTAGCAAATGACGAGGGAATACAGTTAGATGATCAAAATTCTAATGATAACAATTCAGGTTCTGAGCAAGGAGGAACTTCATCAGGAACATCACAAGGAACAAGTGGCGGAAAAAGTACAGGAACTGGCACAAGTAAAAATAGAAATTATTCCTCAGGAGGAGTAAACATTTCAGGATACTGGGTTACAGGGACAATTAGAATACCCGCTACAGGAATTAGGTATTCAATATTTGCAGATCAATCAAGACAAGCACTTGAGAGAGGTGTAATCGTTTTATATACAACAAACGGATTAAACCAAGTTGGAAATACAGTAATTGCTGGACATAATTATAGAAATAGATTATTTTTCTCGAAAAATAAAAATTTAAAAGAAGGAGATAAAATAATAATAAAAGATACATCAGGATTAGAGATAACATATTCAATATACAGCAAGTTTGTAACCAATTCTGGTGATGCATCATTCTATCAAAGAGACACAGCTGGAAAAAGAGAAATTACATTAACAACATGTACAGATCAAGGTTCATCAACAGGCGAAAGATTAATAATTTTAGCAAAAGAAATATAGGAAATAAAAAAGAGTTAATATTTTAATATATTAACTCTTTTACTATATATGGAATTGACAAAATAGTATATAAATGTGTAAAATGTATTTAGTAGTTTTTTAGAGGTGATTGATATGAAGGATAATAAATATAGTAAAGTTTTAACTATTGCATTAGTAGTAGTAATTGTAGCAATCATAGGTGTGTTGCGGATACCTTGGATATAGTGCTTTTTCAGATAAAAAAACAGAAGATACTTATACAAATGCAGCAAATGAGTTTGAAAAGGCTGTAACAGGAAGCGGAAAAAAAGCTGAAATGGGTAATAGCACATTAAATGCAATAAATATGACAAACAATAATAATAACAAAAAATATATGGAAGATTATGAAATATTAGGAACCATAGAAATACCTAAAGTTAATTTAAAATGCGCAATATTAAATGAAGTAACTCCAAGATCAATACAGATTGCAGTTGGACAAATTTATACTGCAAATGGTTTAAATAAACCAGGAAATACAGTAATTTATGGACACAATTATAGAAATAATTTATTCTTTTCAAGAAATGATGAGTTAAATAATGGAGATAAAATTTATATATTAAATCAAGAAGGCACAAAACTTACATATGAAGTATATAATATATTTATTGCTACAAGTACAGATACAAGTTTTTATATTAAATCATCAGAAGACACAGGCGGAAAAGCTGAAATAACATTGTCAACTTGCACAGATGATGCAAGTACAACAGATAGAAGACTTATAGTTCAAGCAAGAGAAGTTGATTAGTATAGGGAGAGAAAAATGGAGAATAATGACCAAAAAAATAAAAAAATAGGAATAATAATAACTATAAGTATAGTTGCTATAATACTTATCTTATGTGTATTAGGATATGAGATGCTAAAAAATGAAAAAAATGATACCTCATCAGAAGAAAAAGAACCAGAAAAAGTAATTAGTGGAACAACTAGAAAAACTAATAGTGTCGGAAATGAACTTACAGCTATAGAG
>CAKPEG010000019.1 GCA_934149275.1 uncultured Clostridia bacterium
GCAGTACCAAGTAATGTAAATGGTTCAATGACAGAAGAAACCATAGAAGTAATTTATTACTATAGAGTAAAAGATGCAGTAGTTAATGTAAGATACTTAGAAAAAGGTACAAATATTGAATTAGCTGATGCGGATAGAATTGATGGAAAAGTTGAGGATTTATATCAAACATCAGCAAAAGATATTGAAGGATATCAACTAGTTGAACATACAGGAAATGAAAAAGGTAAATTCGAAGTTGAACCAATTACAATAACTTATTACTACTTGTATAAAACAAAAGCTACAGTTCAATACATAGATAAAGCAACAGGACAAATCTTAGAGCAATCAACAACAGAAGGCCTTGAGGGAGATGACTTCGTAACAGAAAGCAAAGACTTCGAAAACTATGTTTTAGTCGAAGAACCAGCAGAGAAAACAGTTAAGATGACAAAAGAAGAACAGATATTGAAATACTATTATATTCACGTTTCAGGAGGAGTAATTGAGAAACACATTGATGTAATCTCAGGACAAATCCTAGCAAACGCAGTACACAATGGAAACGAAGGCGATGCATATGATATTCCATCAAGAACATTTGACGGATATGATTTAGTAGAAGATAGACTACCAAGTAACGCAAAAGGAACAATGAAAGTTGAACCTGTTGAAGTAGTTTACTATTACATTTATAGAAGCGAAGTAACAGCAGAATATATTGATAAGAATACTGGCAACAAATTAACAGAGGATGTAATTCAAAATGGTCATGAGGGAGATAAATATACAACAGATAGAAAAACATTTGATGATTACAAACTAGTTGAAGTACCTTCAAATGCAGACGGTTCAATGACTAAAGAAGATATTACAGTTACTTACTACTATGTACATACATCAGGTGGTGTAATTGTAAATCACATTGACATTAAGACTGATAAACAGTTATTAGATGAAACAAAAGAAGAAGGTTACGAAGGAGATCCATACGAAACACACGAAGAAAATATACCAGAATATGATTTAGTAAAAGAGAAATATCCAAAGAATGCAACAGGAAAGATGACAATAGAGCCAACAAGAGTAACATATTACTATATCAAAAAGACAGAGGTTAATATAAAATATGTTGATAAAGAAACTGGAGAAGAAATTGATGAACCAACGAATATTCCAGGACACGAAGGCGATGACTATACAACAGAACCTAAAGACGTACCAGGATATGATTTGGTAGAAGAACCAGAAAACAAAGATGGAACAATGACAGCTGATCCAATAGACGTAATTTACTACTATAAGAGACCAGCTAAGGTTATAGTAAATTACTATGACATAGATACAAAAGAAAAATTAACAGACGAAATAGAAATCACAGGACATCAAAACGATGATTACACAACAGAGCAAAAAGATATTAAATACTATGAAATCGCTAAAGTACCAGAGAATAAAGATGGTAAAATGGTTGTTACAGTAGCAAAAGATGAAAAGGGTAAAGATATTGTAGAGGATACAACATACGTAAATTACTATTATAGAAAACTAGTCTTCAACTTACGAGTAGATAAGACAATTGCAAGTGTAATTATAGACGGACAAGAAACACAAATCAACGGAAGCTTAGGAAAAGTTGAAGTACATAGAAAGAATATTTCAACAGCAAATGTAAAAGTAGTTTACAAGATAAAAGTAACAAATGATAGCGAATTAACTGGTAAAGCAAATGTTGTAGAAAGCATACCAAGTGGAATGACAATGGTAGCAGACAATAATTCAGGATGGACGATAAATCAAACAACGGCAAGTATTGAGACTGATGAAATAAAACCAGGGGAAAGCAGAGAATATCAAGTAGTTCTAGGATGGCAGAATGGTGATAGTAATGTAGGAACAAAAGAAAATGTTGCAAGTATTGTTACAGAGAATGAAGCAGGATTTGAAGAAAAGAACATGGCTGATAACGAAAGTAAAGCTGATTTGATCGTAGCTGTAGGAACTGGTGAAATTCCATATGTTGCAATCGCAGGAAGCATTTTATTGATAATGATTTCAATAACAGCAGGAATTTATGTTATTAACAAGAAACGTAAATAATTGAATATTTGTAAATAAGAAGAAAACTTATTGCAAAAGAAAAAGAACATTATATTTAGCTTTCGAGTGACGCACAGTTTGAAAGTTTTTACCTAACCCTATAAACGAAGTTTATGGGGTGGTAAAATATTTTAGCAAGGAACAAGAAAATAAATATAATGTTCTTTCTTTTGCTGTAAATTAGTTGCAAAAAAAAAATCTATTTAGTATCATTAGAATGAAAATATATTGTTGAAAAATACAAAGGGGGAAAAAATGAAGAAAAACAAAAAAATTATAATTGCTTGTTCGATTGTTACAATAATCATAGTAATAGCAATAACCTCGGTGGTAATATACAATGTGATGAAAAATAGTAATGAGAACGAAGAAAAAAGTAGCAAAAAAGAAAAAACAGAAACATCAGACAATTCAAATAGTACAGTAAGAATGATAAAAGTAGAAGACGAAGAAACTGTAGAAGATGAAAACATTAAAGTAACCTTAGGAAAAGTAGCTACAGCAAACGAGCACATAGTAATAGAGTATGATGTTGAAATAAAAGTAGAAGATGAAAATTTAGAAACTAAACTTGGTGATCAAGTGTCATTTACATTACCAAGAAGAATAATAATTGGCGAAAAAACATTAACAACTATAGATGATGTCGTAGAATCAACTCAAATAGCATATAAAACTGATGAAGGAAAATTGAAAGTATATGATGTTATAGATATAAATAATGAAGTAATCAGTGATAGCTATGGACTAGATATACAAGTAAAAGATCCATACGTTGACAATAGTGATAACTATGGGGACGAAACTAGTTTGTTATCTCAAAGAATAAGAAAGCAATTAAAAAAATCAGAAACTGATGAAAATGCAACTACAATAGCAACATATGAAACAGAAGATTTAGATAAAATTACACCAATAATATATGAAGCAATTGAAACAGAAAATGGAATATTTATAAAAGGAACAATTGCATTAACTAATCTAACTGAAAAAGAATATGTAACTGCAATGCCTCCATCATTTTTAGATGTAAACGTCTTAGATCAAAATGGAGACACAATACTAGATGCGAAAAAAAGTGGAAAACTTACAATATTGGATGAAGACTACTACGAAGTAGAGAACAGTGATTTTTCGATTGATAAAGTAGAAACATATAGATTTGAAATAGAATTTTTATTAGGATTATTCGGAGACGAGTTAGAAAACGAGCAAGTAAAAGTACAACCATATTTTTCAACGCCAGTTAACTTCTATCAATACATAGATAATAAAAAAACATACTCAATAGATGAACAAGAAAATATTGAAGAAAATGATAATGGAGGGAAAGTAGAAGTAACTAAAATACAAAAAGAAGACGATATATTAACAGTATACTTTACTGAAACAGGATTTATAGATAATCAATCAATTATAATACTAAAAAATGATAGTAGTTATAAAAGACCAGATAAAATTGAAAGAATAGAAGGAAACCAGTATAAGGCAGAATTTACTTTAGATAACGAATATGATAAATATATTATTTTAGAAGGAACTAATCCTCAATTAGTTGGAGAAGGCATAGATTTAAATATACAATAAAAAATAAAGATAGCAAGATAGTGGGAATAAAAGACCATTATTGTGCTATCTTTATTTTGCATCAAAAGCAGTATTATTTTTTACCATTTTAATAAAAAAAGTAGTTTCTTTTCACATAATACTGTGATATAATAACCACGAAATAATCCAATGTTTGGGGGATGTTAAATGGTAATAAAAGATTATTATAAAATATTGGGGTTTGAGAATAGTAGAGTTAGCTTGGATGAAGTAAAAAATGCTTATAGAGAACAAGCAAAAAAATATCATCCAGATGTAAATAGAAATAATAAAAAAGCAGAAGAAAGATTTAAAGACATAAGCGAAGCATATAATACACTATCAGATGGAAAGAAAAGAAGAAAATATGATAGACTATGGTATTATTACATAGGAAGAAAAAACAAACAAAATGAAAAATACAGAGAAGCAAAAGTAAAAGACTTCATGACTTTATTCTTTGGTGAAAAGAAGTCCGATGAAAGCCAAAATGTAAAATTCAAAGGAGAGCCAGAAAAAGGTGAAGACGTATATACAGAAGTAACAGCAACAATCACAGAAGCATACTTCGGAGTTACAAAAGTTTTAAATTTCAAAACAGTTGATGGTGGAAACAAAAAAATAGATGTAAAAATACCCGCTGGAATTAGAAATAATGAAAAAATAAGAGTAATAGGACAAGGAAAAGCTGGAAAAAATGGCGGAAAAAACGGAGATTTATTTATAAGAATAAAAATCAAAGATGTTCTAAACCTAAAATTAGATGGCGTAGACCTTTGTACAGAATTGCCAATAACACCATGGGAATCAGCATTAAGCACAAAAGTAACAATAACAGGGATAGACGAAGAAGTACAAGTTGAAGTACCAAAAGGGATTCAAAGTGGTGAAAAAATAATAATAGATGGCAAAGGATACAAAGATGGAAAAGGCGGAAGAGGTAAGCTAATTATAGCTATAAAAATAATGATGCCAACTACAATTAATGAAGAAGAAATGAAATTATTAAAAAAATTAAAAGACATTAGCAAATTTAATCCAAGAAAAGCAAAAGCCTTATGATTGTTGACATAAAAGTGAAAAAGATGTATAATTAAACCATGTTTGATTATACGAAAGATAAAATACAAAGTATTTTGTATAGAAGGGGTGTAAAATGGAAGAAATTTTTGGAAAGCACTTTAGTATTACTGAACCACAATCAATAAACACGGTAATATATAAAGTAAACAAAACAGAAAAAGAATTTTTAGACAAATCACCAAAGTTTACAATTGAAAGATTAAGATACTCAGAAGAGTTTGTAGGAAACAACAAAAAGAAAACATTCTTTTTAATGGATCCAGCACCAGAAGGAAACGAACTAGTAATATTTTCTTTTGGAAAAGATAGAGTAGTTGTAAATAATGGTTTTTTAGAAACAAAAACAAATATAGTCAGAGTTTCAAACACTCCCGTTCCAATGAGATTCGAGACATTATATAACGAACAAGAAACAGAGTTTAGAGATTTTGAGTATACACCAAATTTAAAAAGACCAATAACAATAATAGACCCAGATACTACAGATGAAGTAAAGCCAAAATTGTATTTTGACGAGAAAACAAATGAAGTAAAAGGAAAATGCACATTACAGGCAAATAAGACATATGTAATGTTTGAAATTACAGATAAGAAAGATAAAAACTAGCGAAAGGGGAAAGTTATGGAAATGCCAAATACTAATACTCAAACTGAGAATAGTAAAAAATATTATGTAAATCCACAAGAAGCACAAAAATTAATGGCAGCAACTGAAGAATGTATTGTAGTAGCTACAAATCAAAGAGAGGTTGCACCAGCAGGATTTGAAACAAGTTATAAGGATGTAACAAGTGCAACAGTTCAACCTGCAGCCAAAATAAAAGAAGGAATAAAACCAGCACAACAAGGAGATTCACTTGTGCCAGTAACAGCTGCAGAAATGCATAAAAATGGTGTAAAAATTGTAGTAGATAGACGTGTTGGAAGAGCAGAAGAAGTTAAAGAAGTTCCAGAGAATGAAACTTTAAAAGCAGCTAGAGAAAGAGTTGAACTTGAAAAAAGTGCTCAAAAGAAATATGAACAAAATAATCCAACAGAAAGATAGGTAATAATAACCAAAGAAAAGGATGAGATATTATGAAATTTCAAGAAAAAATTTCAAGAGCCATCAAAAAGATTAAAAGTAAATTAATAGTCAGCTTTATACTATGGTTAGTTTTAATCATAGTATTTGTTGCGCCAATGAGCTTAGCAGTTAGAGATGCTTTTTCAGTATCTGATAGCGGACAAAGATGGGCAAACTTGTTTACATCTTTAGGAACATATATTGTTAAACCATGGGAAGCAATAGGTTTATGTATTGCAGGAGAATCTCATGGAATGTTCTGGGCAACAATATGGAGATTTACTTTAATTTATGCAGTGGCAGTAACAATTGGAATTATAAAAGCAGTACCAAAACATGAATATGAAGGAATTGAAAACGGATCAAGCGATTGGTGTTCAAATGGAGAAGAATACTCAATACTAAATAACAGAGAAGGTATAATCCTAGCAGAAAGAGAATACTTACCAGTAAATAAAAGAGGAAACGTAAACGTACTAGTTGTTGGACGGATCTGGTGCTGGTAAATCTGCATCATACGTTATACCAAATGCATGTCAGAGATTAGGATCATATGTATTTACAGATCCTAAAGGTGAATTATATGACCAAACAGCAGGTTATTTAAGAGAAAATGGATATAAAATTAAAGTTTTAAACTTAGTAAGACCAGAAAAAAGTGATGGATACAATCCATTACATCACATAAGAAACCAAATAGATGTTGATATAATAGCAAACACAATTGTAAAAGGACAAAAAGATGCAGCATCTTCATCAGACCCTTATTGGGATGATATGGCTGAAATGCTATTAAAAGCATTAATATACTATTTAAGAGAAGTTAGACCACCAGAAGAACAAAACTTAGCCAGCTGTGCGGAGCTAGTAAGAGCAGCAAACAATAATGGTGGAGATAACCTATTAACAAACTTAATGAATCAATTACCTTTTGATCATCCAGCAAGAATGAACTACAAATCAATTGAAGTTGCATCAGATAAAACGTACGGTTCAATTTTATCATCACTACAATCAAAGTTAGGTAAGTTCGATTCAAAAGCAATAGCAGAATTAACATCAACAAACACTATAAATTTTGAAGAAATAGGAAAAGAAAAAACAGCTGTATATGTTATATCATCAGACACACACGCAGCCTATGATTTCTTACTAACAATATTCTTCTCACAAATGATACAACAATTATATGACTTTGCAGACGAATGTGGAGGAGAATTACCAGTACAAACATTTTTCATACTTGATGAGTTCGCTAATATAGGAAAAATACCGGATTTCGATAAAAAGATATCTACATCAAGAAGTAGAAAAATATCATTTAGCGTTATTTTACAGAACCTAGATCAGCTAGAAGCAGTTTATAAAGAATCACACGAAACAATATTAGGAAACTGTGATACTCACTTATTCCTAGGAAGTAACTCGCAAAAAACAGTTGAATACTTCTCAAAAGCATTAGGAGAAAAAACAATATTTAGAGAAAGTGAGTCAGTAAACAAAGATAGAAATGACTGGAAACAAGGTAAAAGCGTTTCAGAACAAAATATGGCAAGAGCTTTGCTAACACCTGATGAATTAAGAAGACTTGATGTAGACCAATGTATTATTTATGAAAAAGGTATAAAACCAATTAAAGCTCAAAAATATTATTACTTCAATCATCCAACAGAAAAACAAATTAAACCTTTTAGAGTAGATCATAATGACCGTGAAGTTCCAGATAGAGGAAAATGGAGAAAATATAATCCATATAATCCATATGAAGAAAAAAGAGAAACAACAGAACCAACAAAAATAGAAACATTAGATGATTTATTTGCAGATGAAGAACCAAAAAAAGAAGAAAAGCCAAAGGAAGAAAAAGCAAATAATAACAATAATAATGTACAACCAATACTTGATTTATCAAGTTTAGACATGCCACCAGAATTACCAATGGAACCAGTTGAAGAAACAAAAACTGAACCACAAACAACACAAGAAAAAATAGATTTACAAAAAGAAATGGAAGCAAAATTTGATGAATTATTCGGAACACTAAATGACATAGATTAAAAACAAAAAATAATAAAAATACATAAATTATAAAAACAAATGTTTTGAAAAAATATTGACTGAAAAATATCGATTTGATATAATTTAGTCAATATTTTTTTATTATATGAGGAATGTTTGAAGAACATCATATAATATAAGAATAACAATGCGTAGAAACTTTGTAAATTTCCTAAACGAACAAAGACACTGATTTGAAAAATTTATAATAAGTGAAAATGCAATAATATCTTCGTTGGTTCTTTATAAGAGAGATTGCAAAAAATAGATTTAGGAAAATTGCATACAAATACCACAAACTTAAATTAGAAGGTATTGATGGAGGGAAAAATGAAATTCGTACATTTAGCAGATTTGCATATGGATGCCAAATTTGATTCATTAAGTTCAATAGATGGATTACCACAAAAAAGAAGAATGGAACAAAGAAAAGCAATAAAAGAAGTTGCAGAATATATTAAAGAAAATGATATAAAATTACTACTAATTTCAGGTGATTTATATGAACAAAATTATATAAGAAAATCAAGTATAGAATACATAAACAAGATATTTGAAGAAATACCAGACACAAAAATTTTCATAACACCAGGAAATCACGATCCATATATAAAAAATTCATTTTATGCTACATATAAATGGGCACCAAATGTCCATATTTTCAGCGAGAATATCGAAAAAATCGATTTTAATGGAATACATATATACGGATTTGGATTTACTGATTTTTATTGTAAACATTCAGAAATTGAAGAAATTGAGATTGAGGAACCAGACGATATAAATATCTTAATAACACACGGTTCATTAGATGGAGGATCAGATGACCTAAGAGAGTACAATCCATTAAGACAAACTAAGTTAAAAGAGTTAGGATTTGATTATATAGCATTAGGACATATTCACAAACCATACTACAATGAAGAAAAAAATCAAAAGATTTTTTATCCAGGTTCAACAATAAGCTTAGGATTTGACGAATTAGGAAAACACGGAGTACTTGTTTGCGATATTGAAAAAGATAATCTTGAAGTAGAATTCAAAACAATTGATAAAAGAGAATATGCTGAACTAGAAATTGATATTTCAGAAATGAGTTCAAATGAAGAAGTAATAGAAGAATTTGAAAAATTACTTTTAAAACAAAGCAATTTATATAAAGTAATTTTAACAGGAAAAAGATTCTTCCCATTAAATTTGGATGAAATTAAAAAAATGGTTCAAACCGAAAATATTGTTAAAATTAAAGATAAAACAAAATTAGGAATTAACATTGAACAAATAGCAAACGAGAACAATATAAAAGGAATATTTGTAAAGAATATGTTAGAAAAGAAAGAAAAAGAAAACCTAGACGATGACTTTATTGAAAAAGCAATAGAAATAGGATTAGAGGTATTGTAATGAAAATAGAAAACTTAAAGGTAAACGGATTTGGAAAATTAGAAAATAAAGAAATAAATTTTTCGAATGGTATAAATGTAATTCAAGGAAATAACGAAGCAGGAAAATCAACATTACTAAAGTTTATAACATCAATGTTTTATGGAACAGCTAGAACTAAAAATGGTAAAAATATATCTGATTTTGAAAAATATAAACCTTGGGGAAAAGAGGAATATTCAGGCAAAATCACATATACACTAGACAACAATGAAGAATATGAAGTATATAGAGAATTCAAGAAGAAAAGCCCAATAATTTATGATGAACAAAAGAATGATATAACAAAAAACTACCAAATTGACAAAAACAAAGATAGCATGTTTTTTATAGAGCAAACAGGAATAACAGAAGAAAACTTCTTTGCAAGCTGTGTCGCAGAGCAAGAAGGAGTAAGACTTTCAGCCAATATGAAAAATTCAATAATACAGAAATTAAGTAATATTGTTTCAAGCGGAAGTGAAAATATATCATACAAAAAAACACTAGACAAATTAAATAAAAGACAACTAGAAGAAATAGGAAACTCAAGAAGTGCAGGAAGACCACTTAACTTAGTTGAAGAAGAAATCGAGAAAAAAGAAGCAGAGAAAAAAGAAATAGAAATATACAAAGACAAAAAATATCAAGTAGAAAATGAAAAAGAAAATATTAAAACAGACATTCAAGAAAACAGAACAATACTAGATTTACTAAGACAACAAAAAATAAATTTAGAGAAAACTCAACTAGAAAAAGAAAAAATTAAAATATTTGAACAAGTCTTAGAAAAAGAAGAAGAAAGTAAAGAAAAAATCAAAAAAGAAATAGAAGAACTAAACAATGAAAGACAAGAACATTTAAAAACAAATAAAATAGGATATTATATTTCTATCTTGGCAATAATAGTAATAACAGTACTTGCAGTAGCTATAAAGCAATATTTAGTACTTTCCTTAAATGCTATTCCAGTTATAGGATTTATAGCAACAGCAACAATTCAAAATAAGAAGAAAAAAGAAATAAAAAGAAATAGCAAGAAATTATATCAAGAAAAAACAAATCTTGAAGAAGAACTAGAGAAAATTAAAAAAGAATGTTCAAAGAAACAACAAGAAATTGAAGAAAAGAAGGCAGAAATATTTGAGAAACAAAAGCAAGAAGAAAAAAATATAATAAAAAATTTCATAAACAAACTAGACGAAGAAACAATTCAAGATATTTTATCCACAAAATATGAAAATATTGTGGAATTCATAGACGAAAAAGAAAGAGAACAAACAGAATTTAAAATCACAGAAAAAACAATAGAAGTAGACAATCAAAGTATTATAAAAAAATTAGAAGATTTAGTTGAAATTGATGAAGAGCTAGAAAACCTTTATGAGAAAAAAGATGAATTATTACAATTAAACAATATGTATGAAATGGTAAAAGAGCAAATTGAAAAATCATATCAAGAAATGAAAGAAAATATAACACCAGATTTTATTGAAGAATTAAAGAACATATTAAAGAAAGTTACAAACGGAAAATACGAAAACATATACCTAGACAACGAGAATAATTTATTAATAGAAGTTGAAGGCGGACAATACATGCCAGTAGATATGTTAAGCTCAGGTACAGTTGATCTTATATATTTAGCATTACGAATTAGTGCAGCAAAAGAAATATCAAAAGAAACAATGCCAATCATAATGGATGAAAGCTTTGCATATTATGATAAAGAAAGAATGACAGAAATTTTAGAATATCTTTCAGAACTAGAAAATAGACAAATTCTAATATTCACATGCTCAGATAGAGAAGAAAAAATTCTAGAAAAAGAAGTAATAAAGTATTCAAAAATAGAATTATAAAAACATTTTTTGAAAAAAAATAAAAAAAATTAAAAAAAATGTTGACAACTTAAGAAAAGTGGTGTAATATATAAGAGCAGTCGCGTTAAGCGATATGAATTTGGGCTATTAGCTCAGGTGGTAGAGCACTTGACTTTTAATCAAGTTGTCCCGCGTTCGAGTCGCGGATAGCTCACCAATCTCAGATTTTCATCTGAGATTTTCTGGCCCCTTGGTCAAGCGGTTAAGACATCGCCCTTTCACGGCGGAGACATGGGTTCGATTCCCGTAGGGGTCACCAATTTCATATTGCCACTTTAGCTCAGCTGGTAGAGCAACTGACTTGTAATCAGTAGGTCGTCCGTTCGATTCGGACAAGTGGCTCCAATTAAAAGTCAACAGTTTTGAGAAAACTCTTAATTGTTGGCTTTTTTATATTATAAAAAAATAACGATGAGCAATAATTTGCTCTACAAGATTTCACAAACAAATAAAAATTTGAGTATAAATAGCTATAATAAGTACAATATAGAAAACGTTTTTTGTTGTTCTATTGTGCCAATATAGAAAATAAAAAGATTTAATAGTAAAATAAAAAAGATAAATATTGCATCATTAATAATTAAACTACTACAAAAAGGAGGAAATATGTCAAAAGTAATAATAATCACAGGAGCATCAAGAGGAATAGGAAGAGAGACAGCAAAACTACTAGCAAGAAACGGCCACACAGTAATTGCAAACTACAATAAATCAGAAGAAAAAGCAAAAGAACTACAAGACGAGCTAAAAAAAGAAAACATAAACATAGACATATACAAAGCAGATGTATCCAAAAGAGAAGAATGCAAAGCACTAGTAGAATATGCAATAGAAAAATACAAACACATAGACGTACTAGTAAACAACGCAGGAATATCAATTTGGGGACAATTCACAGATTTAACAGACGCAGAAATAGAAGAAATAATAAGAACTAATCTGTATTCAGCAATAGCAATGTCACAAGAAGTATCAAAACACATGATACACGAAAAGCAAGGATGCATAATAAATATGTCTTCAATATGGGGAATGGTAGGAGCATCATGTGAAGTAGCATACTCAGTAACAAAAGCAGGAATAGACGGACTAACAAAAGCATTAGCTAAAGAACTAGGTCCATCAAACATAAGAGTAAACTCAATAGCACCAGGAGCAATAGAAACAGAAATGAATTCAAGACTAACAAAAGAAGAAAAAGCTGTACTCGAAATGGAAACTCCGTTAGGAAAACTAGGAAAACCTATAGATATAGCAAAAGCCATCAATTGGCTAATAGAAGACGAATTTACAACAGGACAAATAATCTCACCAAACGGAGGATGGGTCATAATATAAATTATTGCAAAAGAAAGAACATTATATTTTATTTTCGAATGACGCGCAGTTTGAAATTTTTTCCCTAGCCTACTAAACAAAGTTTAGTGGGCGGGAAAATGTTTTAGCAAGGAATGAGAAAATAAATATAATGTTCTTTTAAGTTAATAAAAAATATATTTGACTTTGAGTGACGCGCAGTTTGAAAGTTTTTCCCTAACCTGCTAAACGAAGTTTAGTGGGCGGGAAAATGTTTTAGTAAGGAGCGAGAAAATAAATATAATGTTCTTTTTCTTCTACAATTAGAGTATACGATATATCTAAAACTTTTGTGGAAAAGCTGTGGATTGTGTATTCTTGGCATTTTAGAGCTGTGGATTATTTCTAAATTAAACAGCCTAAAATCTTTATTTCCGAACAATTTTAATATTTTTGTCAATGAAATGTAAATAAAAAGAGAACTAAACGAGAAAAACGACATTGGTTAATAAAGAGAAGGTTATAAGTGCTTATATCTAGGCACTTGTAGCCTTTTTTTTGTCTTTGAAGTTAGTTTTTTTGTCGAAATTTAGATTTTATGACATTGACGTTATAAAAAAAGTCCTTAATATATAAATTATAAAATATATAAGGAGCAAAGATTATGTTAAAGAAATTTAGAAAGAAGATTACAAAGAAAAGCTTATTAATTGCAGGTGGAATTGCAATTGCATTGGTGGCAATAATTATATCTATTGCTGTAATATCAAGTAAAGGAGAAAGTATAAAGAAAAAGAGTTTTACACCAGATAGTGAATTAGCTCGTGCAATGACTTATGATCAATTTACTGATGCTGATTCAAGTGTAGATGGTACTGACTATGTTAAGTTTGGTGCATTTTTCTTGCGAGATATAAACAATGATGGATATGCAGAAAAAATAAAAGGTACATGTAAACAGATTGGTAAAGAAGATACTTTGTACATGGAACTTAATGTACTTACAAATGGATATTTAGAAAATGGGGTTATAACGATTAATAGTGATAACTTCTATTTGCAAACTGCAATTCCAAAAGACGATGAAGTAAAAGATAACGTAATTTCTAGTAACACAAAACAAATTTCTTTAAATAAAATAAATAATGGTACACAAAAATTATTAACAGGTATTGTAAGAAGTGGGGATTATTCATATGCTTCTCAAAAGTTTGCTGCAATTGGAAAAGATACAGCAAAGATGAGCAAAATTAATTCTGTAACTTTAACAGGTACACATGTTGCTGCTGATGGAACAAGAACACAAATAAATAAAACTGTTGAACTAAATATGGATTGGTATGGAACGACTAAAGCTGAAATACCAAGTTACGTAGCTGGTTCAAATAATTTAAGCCAATCAAAAGATAATACAAATGTTGTAGATGAAGAGAATAAACAAGTTGTGTTTGAGTTTGATATTGGTATGCAAGAAACAAATAATCAATTAATTTTGTCAAAGGCTCATTTGGAAGGAACAATTCCACAATTGAATGGATATGATCCAGCTAAAGTTGAAGTGGTTGATTCAAATGTTACTTTTACATATGATGAAGCAACACGAGTTTTTCAAGTAGAAAAATTAACTGAATTAAATGCATATGGGACAGTAAGTAAGCAATGCTATGATGGAACTGTAATTAAGCAAGGTTATGATGAAACTTATTCAAGATCTAGATATAATAAATTTAAATTAAAAGTTACATATCCACTTGATGCTTATAATGCAACAGGTAATGATACAGTAGAGATAAAAATACCTGTGAGTGGATATTATGAAGGTTATAACAATACAAATACAGAATTTATAAACCCACATAAATCTAATATTGCAAAAGGTACAATAATAACAACTTATTTTAGACCAACAGGAACAGTAGCTCATTTTGATGTTATAGTTGGAAAGTATATGTATGATTTATCATATAAATATATTGTTTCTAAAAGGAACCCTTTAAAAATTTATAACGAAATTTCAACGGAAGAAAATAATGATACATATATTGTAAAATGGTATGGAGATATAGGAAAAAATATACAATCTGCAGGAATGATAATGAAAGAGACAAAAGATGGTGAAGCCCAAGTATCAGATCAATTTATAAAAGCAGATGCAACTACTGAAAGTATGGAAAATGTAACGACTAATATTGGAATTTATTTTGGAGATCCAGTAAACGCATTAGGTGAAAATGGATGGATTAAAGTATATGATGATGAAACAGATAATTTGATACATGAGTTTACTAAAGCAGATTGGAACAAGTACACAGAAAACAATCCATATAAATATGATACACAAGTAAAACATGTAAGAGTTGAAACGAGTGAAGTAGAATCAAACACAAGCATGAGAGTATGTCACATTAAAAAATTAGATGATGAATATATAACCAAAAATTATACGAGAGAGCAATTTGATAATTTTAAATATATAAAATCAACGTTAACAGGATATGTAGGAAATAGCTATATAAACACAGATACAGAGAGTGTAGATTATGAAGCGCCATATTCTTTGGCAACAATAAATTTAAGTAAAGATGCAATATCAACACAGGAAACAGAAAAAAATATGCAAATAAAAATTGAAGCACATGGTGATGAAAGGTCCAACCAAGAAAAATGGCAAAACGGAGCATTTTTAATAAAATTACCTAAAGATATTATTGATATAGATATAAACTCAGTGGAATCAGATAATTCATCTGTTACTGTAATGAGTTGTGAATCATTCGAAGAAAATGGAGAAAGATTTATAAAAATTATTACATCAAATGCAAATCCAACTAAGTTTACACTAACAATAAATTGTAGTATTACACCTGATCCAAGAATTGTAACTATATCAGAAGATGTTGAATTATATGCAAGTAATGAAAATGGAGCAGATTATTATGATCCGGTTGAAGATATTTATGATGTTAACGGTAATTTAAATAAATCAGAAAAAGTTAATAAATCAAGCGTAAGCTTAAGTTTAATCTCACCAAATTCATTATTAACAAACCAAGTTACAACAAATTATGATGAAAATGGAAGTATAACGGTTGCACCGCAAACAGCATTTGTAGGTAAGGAGAGAAGAAATGCAACTGTAAATATTGAAATAAATAATAATTATGCTAGTACAATTAGTGAAGTTAAAATCTTAGGAAGAGTACCATTTGAAGGCAATAAATATACTATAAATGGTCAAGAGATGGGTTCAACTTTCACAGCAACAATGACAAATGAAGGAATCCAATTACCAACTGCATTAAAAGATGTAGCAAAAGTTTATTATTCAACAAATGGAGAGGCAACAAAAGATTTAAATAATAGTGGAAATGGATGGACACAAACACCATCAGATTATTCAAAAGTTAAAAGCTATTTAATAGACTTAAGTGAGTATCAATTAGTTAAAGGTGAGAAACACACAATATCTTACAATATAAATATTCCAGAAGGTTTATCATATAATAAAGTTGCATATAGTCATCATGCAGTATACTTTAGTTTAGATACAACAGAAGGAAAATATAGAACACAAATTGAACCAAATAAAATAGGATTCATGATTGCTAAACAATATAATCTAGAATTAATAAAGTATCAAAAAGGAAAATCAAAAAGAGTTAGTGAAGCAACGTATGTAGTTTATGAAGATGGAAATGAAGATGCAAGAACAAGAGTTACAGATGTTGATGGAAAATTAATATTAACGGGATTGTATGTAGATAAAACATATGTAATAAAAGAAATAAAGTGTCCAAAGGATTATGAATTAAATGAAGAAGTAGTAAAATTTACTACTTCTGAAAGTGATGGAAAATTAACAGTAACTAAAAATGAAGGTACAGTAAAAAATATACAAGCAGTTCAACCGACAGAAACAGAAGGATATAAGGTTCAAATTGAAACCGAAGATGAGGTAAAAGTTAGATTAAAAATAAAGAAAACAGAAAAAGATACAACTAATCCTGCCCAACGAGTAAGTTACAAATTAACAGGAGAAGGGTTACCGGAAAATGGTAGAAATGTAACGACAAATGCAAATGGAGAAGTAACAGTAAAAGGATTAAAAATAGGTGAAGAGTATACATTAGAAGAAACAAAAGCAATAGGGTATTATATAAATAAAGAAAAAGTTAAATTTATTGTTACAAATAATGATGGAACATATATAGTAAATGTTTCTGAGGGAACAGTAAAAGCATCAAATATAACTGAGGAAGATAGTATACCAACTGCAAATATAGAATTAGAAGATGAAAAAATTCCAACATATAATTTAGAAATATCAAAAATAAAGAAAGTAACATCAGTAACAAATGGAGAAGATGGAACACAAGAAGAGAAAACAGTTTATTTACAAGGAGCAAAATTTAACTTATACAAAGGTACAAAAGAATTAGGAAGTTATATTACAGATGAAAATGGAAAAGTAACAATAAGTGATTTATACCAATATGTTGATGGAAAAGATGAAGAAGCAATATATATGTTAAAAGAAATATTGGCACCAGAAGGATATACTAAGGTAAAAGATATAACATTTAAAGTAGATGGTTCAAATGGTGAGTTAAAGTTTATAAACACAGAAGGAAAAGAGGAAAAATATTCAGTTGATGGTTCTACAGTAAAACTTACAATTGAAGATAGTCCATCCTTTAAATTAATCAAAACAGATGATGAAACAGGAGAAAGACTAGCAAATGTTAAGTTTGTAATATACAACATAGAAGATGGAATAACACAAGCAAAGAATAGCAAAGGAGAAATCTTAGGAACAAAAGAAATAATTGATGGAAAAGAATATTATACAGTAACAACAGACAGCAATGGAGAGGTAACAGCAGATTTACCAGAGGGAATGTATAAAGCAGTAGAAGTAAAAGCACCAGACAAGTATGATATATCAGATTCAACATATTATTTTGGAATAGGAACATCAAGAGAGGGAAAAAAAGGATTAAAAGCAACATGGGCACAAGGAATAGGAGGAACAGGTAAAGATTACATTGAAGCAGTATCAGAAACAAGTGATGGAGGTTATATTGTAGGAGGATATTTTGATTCAAGTACCATAGATTTAGGAAATGGAATAAGCTTAACTAACCAAGGTTCTGATGATGGAATGGTAATAAAATATAATTCCGAAAGAGAGGTGGAATGGGCACAAACAGTAGGTGGAGCAGGTATAAATCAGATTGAAACAGTATCAGAAACAAGTGACGGAGGATATATAGTAGGAGGAAATTTTAATAGTACTATTAACTTAGAAAATGGAACAAGTTTAATAAGTAAATGTGAGTCACCTTTTTCAGGTATTACTGATACTGGAATGTTAATAAAATATGATTCAGTCGGAAACATAGAATGGGCGCGAGGATTAGGAGGAACAAAAGAACTTACAATTAATTCAGTAGTAGAAACAAAAGATGGAGGTTACATAGTAGGAGGATATTTTGATGGTAGTGTAGACCTAGAAAATGGAATAAGTTTAACCAGTAAAGGTTTTTGGGATGGAATGTTAATAAAATATGATTCAACTGGAAACGCAGAGTGGGCGAAATCACTAGGAGGAAAAGAATATGTTCAAATCAACTCAGCGTCAGAAACAAGTGATGGAGGCTATATAGTAGGGGGATCTTTGAAAAATAGTAGTATTGACTTAGGAAATGGAATAATTTTAACAAATAATTATTCTCCATATGCTGGAATGTTAATAAAATATAATGCCAGTGGAGAGGCAGAATGGGCAAAAGTGTACCAACCAGGAGGAAAATATGGAAATTCAATAAATTTAGTAAAAGAGACAAATGATGGTGGCTATATAGCTGGAGGATATTTTTCAGGCCAAATAGATTTAGAGAATGGAATAGTTTTAAATTCTAGTGGGGGAACGTATGAAGATGGAATGGTAATAAAATATGATTCAAATGGAAAAGTAGAATGGGCAAAAGGAATAGGAGGAACATCTTCGGATTACATTACTTCAGTATCAGAAACAAGAGATGGAGACTATATAGCAGCAATTGATATGACATTAGTCAAATATGATTCAGAGGGAAATGAAAAATTTACGAAAAAAATGGGAGAAAAATTTTATGGTGATGTAACTTCAGTATCAGAAACAAGAGATGGATGCTATATAGTAGGAGGAAGTTTTAATTCAAAGAGTATAGATTTAGGAAATGAAGTGAGTTTAACCAATAAAGATAGTTCTACTAAGAGGACTAATGATGGAATGTTAATAAAATTTGAAGAAATTGAAGTATCAAATCCTATAGTTATACAAGGAATGGGAATAGGAGGAACAAATGATGATTCCATTAAATCTGTAGCAGAAACGAGTGATGGAGGCTATATAGCAGTAGGAAGGTTTGAGTCAGAAAGTATAGACTTAGGAAATGGAATAAATTTAACAAATAAAGGTTCTACCGATGGAATAGTAATAAGGTATAATTCAAAAGGAGAGATAAAATGGGCACAAGGAATAGGTGGAACAGATGATGATTACATTACATCAGTAGTAGAAACAAATGATGGAGGCTATATAGTAGGAGGATATTTCGATTCAAGAAATATAGATTTAGGAAATGAAATAAGATTAATAAATGAAAGTGATTCAACTTATAGTTCTTATGGAATGGTAATAAAATATAATTCAGAAGGAGAAATAGAATGGGCACAAGGAATAGGAGGAAAAGATAGTGCAGAAATAACTTCTGTAGCCAAAACAGAAGATGGAGGATGTATAGTAGGAGGACATTTTTATGGTAGTATTGACCTAGGAAATGGAATAAGTTTAACTAGCCAAGGTTCTGCTGATGGAATGGTAATAAAATATAATTCAGAAGGAGAGATAGAATGGGCGAAAGAAATAGCAGACATGGAATACATCAATTCAGTAGTAGAAACAAGAGATGGAGGATATATTGTAGGAGGAAATAATGGATTTGGGTTCTGCAGTGGTGTGATAATAAAATATAATTCAGAAGGAGAAGCAGAATGGGAAAAAGTATATGAAATTGGAGGAAGATATGGAAATTTAATAAGGTTAGTAAAAGAGACAAATGATGGAGGATATATAGCAGGAGGATATTTTTCTGGTAGAATTCATCTAGAAGATGAATTAACTCTTGAATGTGGAGATTTTAATCAAGACGGAATGTTAATAAAATATAATTCTAAAGGAGAGGTAGAATGGGCCAAAGGAATAGGAGGAACAGATTCTGATTACATTAATTCAGTAGTAGAAACAAAAGATGGAGGTTATATAGTAGGAGGACATTTTTATAATAGTGTTGATCTAGGAAATGGAGTAAGTTTAGAAATTGAAGGAAATACTACAGCAGGAATAATAAAATATAATTCCAAAGGAAAAGCAGAATGGGCACAAGGAATAGGAGCTAAAATCAATTCAATAGAAGAGACAAGAGATGGAAACTATATATTAGGTGGAGATTATAAAAGTGATATAGGAATAGATAATGGAGCAACTTTAACTAATCAAGGTTCTTCTGATGGAATGATTTTAAAAGTAAGTGACAAAATAGGAGTTCCTGAAGTTCAAGAGATAGAAATAAAAAATAAGCGAAAAAAATTTAAAATAACTACAGATATTAAAGAAATTGATAACATAAAAGGAGGTACAATTTCCGGAGAAGATAAACAACCTTATGAAACAGTTAAATATGGTGATAGTTCAATACAAGAAATAAAAATGATTCCAGATGAAAATTATGAAATTATTGGAATTACTGTAAATGGAGAAGATTATAATTTTGTAACTAATGAAGATGGAAGTTATACGATGCCAGCTCTTACAAATATTACAGAAGATAAACACATTATAGTTACATACGCTTTAAAAGATAATAAAATTACAATAAATAAAATTGACAAAGATACAAAAGTTAAACTATCAGGAGCTACATTTAAGTTAGATCAAATTGAAGAAAGATCTGAACCAAATAATGATGAGATAATTGGAGAACTAACTGATAATGGACAAGAATATACAGAAACAGTCTTAGGTGATGAAGTTACAGATAAATTAGGAAAGTTAACTAATAATGGAACATACTATTTCGTACAAAATGAAGATGGAACATATACACCAACAAATAGTAAAACATATCAAACAGCCAATGGAGGAACAGCAGGAATATCAAACTCAACAGCAAACTCATATATTAAAATAGATTTGACAGGGGGAACAGGAAAATATGCGGTAGTTGTTAATAGTAGCTGTTCAAGTGAAAGTGGTAGTGACTGCGGTTATGCAACGATAACTGAAACAACTACAGCACCAGCATATAATAGTTCAACAGGAAGATTTGTATTTATGAATGGAGGGCAGAGCGCACAAGATTATACAACGGTATTGGAAGGTGGAAAGACATATTATTTACATTTAGGATATAGAAAAGATGTTAGTGTAGATAGAAATGATGATCAAATAGTAATAAATAGTGTAAAGTTATATAATGCAACACTTGTTACGAAAGTATACAATTTTACAAATAATAACGGAAAATATGAATCAACTAACCAAGGAAAAAACAATACAACGGCAAATTCATATATTCCAATTGACTTAACGAACTATACAGGAAAATATAATTTAGTTGTAAATGCTGAGATATCGAGTGAAGGTTATGGTGATTCCGGAGAGGCAAAAGTTACAGAAAATACAAAGATACCAGCATCTTATGAGGGAATAAGCGTAGTATCTACATTTGGAACACAAAGTGCACAAGATTATACAACAGTATTACAAGGTGGAAAAATGTATTATTTACATCTTGAATATTCTAAAGATGCAAAAGGTTCATCAGGCGATGATAAATTTACAGTAAACAGTATTAATATTACATTAAACGATTCAGATCTATATCATACAACAGTAGAAACAAATTCAGAAGGACAAGCAATAACACAGATACCATTTGGAAAATATAGCATAACAGAAACAAAAGCACCTGATGGATATTGGCTAAATGAAACACCTACAATTGTTGAATTTAGAAGTACAAATGGAGCTATTCATGAATTTACAATCGAAGATGAGGCAAAAGCAAAATTAACAGTACACCATTACATAAAAGGCACAACAACGAAATTAGCAGAAGATGAATATTCAGAAGGACGTATAGATGATTCATATACAACAACTCCAAAATTAGATTTAGATAAATATGAATTAGAAGTAGATGGGAATGGAGAATTAGTATTACCTGAAAATGCAACAGGAACATATTCACAAACACCAACAGAAGTAACATATTATTATGTAGAAAAGAAAATACCGTTAACAGTTCATTATTATATAGAAGGAACAACAACTCAAGTACCATTAAAGACAGGTGGAACAGCAGAAGATAAAATAGATAGTGGATTAGAAGGAGAAACATATACAACTTCATCAATATCAGATGAGAAATTAAGTGATGAGTATGAATTAGTAGAAATACCAGCTAATGCAAATGGAACATATTCTGGAAATGAGGCAATAGTAACATATTATTATAAGAAGGTTTCAAGAGTTGTTAATTTAGTAAAATATCAACAGGATGGAACTACACCACTTCAAGGAGCTAAATTTACAATTGATGGTCAAGAATATGTGACAGATGAAAAAGGAAAAATACAAACTAATTTAGAAACTGGAACATATGAAGTAACTGAGGTTGAAGCACCAGAAGGTTATAAGTTGCCAGATAATCCAACAATGGAAATCACTATTACTAAATCTACAACAAGTGAAGATATAAAAATCATAAATGAGAAAAAGACTGGTACAGTTACAGTTCATCATTATATTGAGGGTACAACAACACCAGTACCATTAGCAGATGGAAGTGTTGCACAAGATGAAACAAAGACTGGATATGTTGGTGATATATATGCAACAAAAGTTGTAGATAATTTATCAGAAAGCTACGAGCTTGTTTCAGAGACAGATAATGCTAGTGGAAATTATATAGATGGAAATATTGAGGTAATATATTATTACAAAGCTATACCAGCATCAGTAATAGTACACCATTACTTAGAAGGAACAACAACTAAACTTGCAGATGACGTAACATTTAATGGCTTAGTTGGAAATAATTATACAACTGGTGTAGCATCTGTGGATAACAAGTATGAAGTTGTGGCAATTCCTGCAAATGCAAATGGTAAGATGACAAGAGAAACAATTGAAGTAATTTATTACTATAGATTAAAAAATACAAGTGTATTAGTTCATCACTATAAAGAAGGAACATCAGAAAGTTTAAGTGATGATGTAACGATAAATGGTAAAGTTGATGATGAATATACAACAACAGTTGCAACAGATATACCAAGTAAGTATGAACTAGTTGCAGAACCAGACAACAAAAATGGAATAATGACAGTTGAACAAACAGTAGTAACATATTATTACAGATTAAAAGAAACTGGAGTAGATGTTCACTATTATAAAGAAGGAACAACAGAAAAAGTTTCTGAAGATGTTGAAATAACAGGTAGAGTAGATAGTGAATATACAACAACACCAGCAACAGATGTAGAAAGTAAATATGAATTAGTTGGAACACCAGCTAATGCAACAGGAACAATGACAGAAGATAGAATAACAGTAATTTATTATTACAGATTAAAAGATACATCAGTTTTTGTACATCACTATTTAGAAGGAACAACAACAAAATTAGCAGATGATGAAGTAATTAATGGAAAAGTAGATGATACATATAGAACAGTAGAATCAACAGATTTGTTATTCGGAAAATATGATTTAGTTGCAGAACCTGAAAACAAGACAGGAACGATGACAGAAGATCAAATAGTAGTAATTTACTATTACAGATTAAAAAATACATCAGTTTTAGTACATCATTATATTAAGAATACAACAACAAGTTTAAGTGATGATGTTACTATAAATGGAAAGATTGATGATGAGTACACAACAACAATTGCAAGTGATATACCAGAGCAATATGAATTAGTTGCAGAACCAGATAATAAAGAAGGTATAATGACAAAAGAACAAATAGTTGTAACATATTATTATCAATTAAAGAATTATCCATATGTGGTTAACTACCTAGAAAAAGGAACAGATAATGTATTACATGAAGCAAAACAAGGTGATGAATTAGTTTATGGAAGTACAGTAAATTCAGCAGATGAGAAGCTTGATATAGACGGATATAAATTTGATAGCTTTGATAAAGATGTTTTAACAATAGGAACAACAAATAATGTAATTAATATTTATTACACAAAGAGAACTGATTTAAGCTATAAAGTTAACTATCTAGAAAAGGGAACAAACAATGTTATTCATGAACAAAAAGTACAAGATGGTATGACATTCGATTCAGAAGTTACATCAAGTAATGAAGTAATTGAAATTGATGGTTACGATTATGATAGTGTAGATAAAGATACATTAGTAATTGGAACAGGTGAAAATGTAATTAACATCTACTACACAAAACGTAACGATTTAAGTTACAAAGTAAACTATTTAGAGAAAGATACAAATAAAGTATTACATAATCAAAAAGCTCAAGATAATATGACATTTGAGGATGTTGTAACATCAAGAGATGAGATTATCTCAATAGAGGGATATAACTTCGATTCAGTCGACAAAGAAACTTTAACAATTGGAACAGAAGAAAATGTAATAAATATTTATTATACAAAGAGAACAGATTTAAGTTACAAAGTAAATTACTTAGAGAAAGGTACAAATAAAGTATTACATGATCAAAAAGTTCAAGAGAACATGACGTTTGAAAGTGTTGTAAATAGTAGTGATGAAGTAATTGATATTTATGGATACAATTATGATTCAGCTGATAAAGAAACATTAACACTTACAACTGAGGAAAATGTAATTAATCTATACTATACAAAGAAAGATACTAAAGTAACTGTTCATTATTATGAAGAAGGTACAACAAATAGAGTTTCAGAAGATGTTGAAATAACAGGTAAAGTATTTGATGATTATACAACAGTATCAGCTGATGATATATCAAGTAAATATGAATTAGTTGCAGAACCAGAAAACAAAACAGGAAAAATGACTGAGGATGAAATTACAGTAATCTACTACTATAGAAAGAAAGCAACACAAGTAATAGTTCACTATTATGAGGAAGGAACAGATAAGAAGTTAAGTGAAGATGTAACTATAGATGGTAGAGTAGATGATCCATACACAACAGTATCAGCAGATGATATACCAATCAAATATGAGCTAGTAGCAGAACCTGTAAATAAGGCGGGAAGTATGAAAGAAGCTACAATAGAAGTAATTTACTACTACAGAGTAAAAGATGCAGTAGTCAATGTAAGATACCTAGAAAAAGGCACAAACATTGAATTAGCTGATGCAGACAAAATTGATGGAAAAGTTGAAGATAATTATCAAACATCCGCAAAAAACATTGAAGGATATCAACTAGTTGAGCATACAGGAAATGAAAAAGGTAAATTCGAAGTTGAACCAATTACAATAACTTACTATTACTTATATAAAACAAAAGCTACGGTTCAATATATTGATAAAACAACAGGACAAATCTTAGAGCAATCAACAACAGAAGGTCTTGAAGGAGATGAGTTTGT
>CAKPEG010000020.1 GCA_934149275.1 uncultured Clostridia bacterium
CACATACCTTACACTTCAGTACTACTTCATTCCTTTCTCCAACAAATGCTTAACAAAAGCAGACTATTTATAATATTTGCACTTATTATATTTTTGTCCACGTCTTTGTTCGCATGCAAAATTTGCAAAGCAAATTTCTGTGTATTGTTATTTTTATATAATAGGAATTTCAAAAAAGCTTCCTATAATAAAATAAAGTCTTTTATCTAATTGTACACTTTAGAAAAATCTTAAAATATCAAAATACGAAATATAAATTGATAATAATATTAATAGTGAGAATCCTACCATCTGAATCCAAATTTCAACACTTTCTTTTAGTGGCTTTCTTCTAATTGCTTCAATTAAAAGAATCAATATTTTTCCACCATCAAGCGCTGGAAATGGTAATAAGTTTGTTATACCTAATGACAATGAAATCAAAGCCATTAAATATATAAAATCAGCTAATCCTTTAGTAGAAGCAACTGTTTTTGAAATTCCAATTGGACCCATCATTTGATCAACAGATACTCCACCTGTAAACATTGTTTTAACATTATCAGCTAATGATATAATAAAGTTTCCTGTTTCAAACCATGCATAATAAAATCTTGTTGGAAAATTCTTATCTGCAACTTTAAAAATAACACCTAAATAATAATTATAATAATCATTTGGAGTAATATTAAATGTTTCTTCATTTTCTCCTCTTTTTACCTTGATAGAAACTTCACCATCAGTTTCATTTAAAACATTAGTTAATTTTTCATAATCGTTTTCAACATTCTCGCCATTTATTTCTAATATAATATCACCAACTTGCAATATATTCTTAGTAGGTGATTTATCAAACATATAAGAAATTTTAGTACTATTTTCACTCTCTGTATCTAAATAAACACCTAACGTTCTTGTTTTAATTTCAGTTGGATTTACTACAAATTCTTTAATTTCACCGTTTCTTTTTACCTTTACCTTCAATGGATTAGAAGTATTTTTAGCTAAAAGTTTTGTAACATCTTTAGTAATAAAAACATGTTTATCATTTATTGAAACAATTTCATCTCCTGCCAATATTCCAGCCTGTTTTGCATCATATCCATCATTAACAATATCAATATTTTTAGATGCAAAATTTCCAATTGAAAAAATAACAAGAAAATAAATTAATATACCAAAAGCAATATTTACAAGTCCACCTGCTGCAACAATAGCAATTCTTTTAGAAATTGATTGTTTTGAAAAAGATCTTTCATCATCAGATCTTTCTTCTTCACCAAGCATACTTACAAAGCCACCTAAAGGTATCATTCTAATTGAATATACAGTCTCACCTTTCTTTTTAGAAAAAAGTTGCTTGCCAAATCCAATAGAAAATTCATTTACTTTAACCTTAAAGAATTTTGCAACTAAGAAATGACCACCTTCATGAATTAAAACAAGGAAACCTAGTACAAAAATAATTTTTATCGCATTTAATAAAAATGTAAACAATTAACTCCTCCTAAATTAATAATGTTATTAAATAATACGCAAATGGCGCAGCAAAAATAACACTATCAAATCTATCTATAATTCCGCCATGTCCTGGTAATAAATTAGAAAAATCTTTAACTTCTGCATATCTTTTTATACAAGAAGCTGAAAAATCACCAATTTGTCCAAGTACAGTAATAATTAATCCAATAATAGTTATTAATAAATAATTTATATTAAAATCAAAGAAATTATTAAATATTACAGTAGCTAAAACAACTAAAAGCACACCACTAACTGTCCCTGCAATACATCCTTCAATAGATTTCTTTGGACTAATCTTACTAAATCTATGCTTTCCAAACTTAACGCCTATTAAATATGCAAAAATATCACTTCCCCAAGTTGCTAAAAATAAATATGCAATATAAAATTTTCCCAAACTTCTGCCATTGCTTTCATATCCATATAATAAAGCTACAAATGAGAAAAATCCAACAATATATAAAATTCCAAATAGAGTCATTGCAATATCCGCTGCATTGGTTTTCATGTCCGTAAATACAACATGCATAAACAAAATAGCTATCAGCGAAAGTATTATTATTGCTAAGTATTCAACCATATAATTACTTGGAATAACATGTAATAATGCAATACTAGCTGCTGCCACATATCCTATCCAATAAACAGGATTAAATTTATGAGCAACGCACTTCATATATTCATATATTCCCATAATAGCTAAAACAGCCATAATAACATCTAATATATATTTATTACCAAAAATCAAAATTATCAAAACTGCAGGCAATCCGATAATCGTAGTTAAGGATCTTTTAATCATAATATTTCTCCTATAAATTATTTTGCTCCAAATTTTCTATTTCTTTTTTGATATTCTTTTATTGCAAAATCAATATCATCTTCTGAAAAATCAGGCCAATATTTATCCATAAACAAATATTCAGAATAAACTGACTGCCATGTTAGAAAACCACTAGTTCTTAATTCACCACTGGTTCTAATAATCAAATCAGGATCTGGAATCTCTTTTGTATATAAATAATTATTCACTAAATTTTCATTAATGTCTTCAATTTTTATTTTTCCATCTTTAACATCTTGCGCAATATTTTTTACAGCATGCACAATTTCATCTCTACCGCCATAGTTAATACAAATCGAAAAATAAATTCCATCATTATCTTTAGTTCTTTCTTCACATTTTTTTATGCTTTTTTGTAAACCAGGTGTTAATGCTGATATATCACCTAAAACTTTAACTTTTATATTTTCTGTATCAGCTCTTTTAGCATAATCATCAAGATATGTTTTCAAAAGCAACATTAAAGCACTAACCTCTTCACTAGTTCTTTTCCAATTTTCTGTTGAAAAAGCATATACAGTAATATATTTTATTCCAGCTTTTTTAGCATATCTTACAATTTTCTCTAAAGTTTTAGCACCTTCTTTATGTCCTAATCTATAATCGATATTTCTTTTCCTTGCCCATCTTCTATTGCCATCCATAATAATAGCCACATGAGTAGGTATATTATTTTCTTCCATTATAATATTCATTCCCTTCAAAAATTAGATTGACATTATTTCTTTTTCTTTCTTTTCTGTAATAACGTCTATTTCAGCAATTTTCTTATCTGTTAATTTTTGAATTTGATCTTCTGCTTTTTTTAGCTCATCTTCAGTCATCAAAGATTCTTTCTCCATAGCTTTTGCTTCATCGATGCCATCTCTTCTTATTGCTCTTATTGCAACCTTTGATTCTTCAGCAATTTTCTTAACATCTTTAACTAACTCTTTTCTTCTTTCTTCTGTTAATTCTGGGAAAGATAAACGAATTACTTTACCATCATTATTTGGATTTAAACCTATATCTGATGCAAGAATAGCTCTTTCAATTTCTTTTAAAACACTAACATCCCAAGGTTGAATAACAATTAATCTAGCTTCTGGAACTGAAATCCCAGCAACTTGATTTATTGGTGTAGGAACACCATAGTACTCTACTGTAATTTTATTTAGTATTGCTGGATTAGCTCTACCAGCTCTTATTTCTGAAAAATTTTCTTCTAAAACACTTAATGTTTTATTCATTCTCTCTTCTAATTTGTCAAATTCCATGTTTTTTCTCTCCTTTTTATTTTACTATTGTTCCTATATTTTCACCTTTTGCAGCTCTTACAATATTTTCAGTATCTTGTAGGGCAAAAACAAATAAAGGAATATTGTTATCTCTACAAACAGCAATAGCTGAAGCATCCATAACTTTTAAATCTTTATTTAAAACTTCATCATATGTAATTTCTGTATATTTGATAGCATTAGGATCAACTTTTGGATCTGCTGAATAAACTCCATCAATTGTTTTAGCAACAAGAATTACATCTGCACCTATTTCAGCAGCTCTTAATGCAGCAGCTGAATCAGTTGAAAAGTATGGAAGTCCTGTTCCTCCTCCAAAAATAACAACAGCTCCTTCATTAAAACATTTTTCCGCATCTCTTTTTGTAAAAGTATCTGCAACTTGAACCATAGTCATTGATGTTTGTACAACAGCCTTTACACCTTTTGATTCTAAAGCATCTTTTATAGCCAAAGAATTCATAATCGTAGCAAGCATTCCCATATAATCAGAAGTAACTCTTTCCATTTTATAGCCATTTTTTCCTCTCCAGAAATTACCTCCTCCTGTAACGATACCAACTTGTATTCCCATTTCAACAAGTTTTACAACCTTTGAACAAATATCGTCTACTACATTTGCATTAATTCCTGTTTTTTGTTCTCCAGCCATAGCTTCACCACTTAATTTTAAAAGAACTCTTTTATACATTTTTTAAACAACTCCTATCTTAATATACTTTTCACATTCTATCATATTATATATAATCATGCTACAAATTTTTTAACTTTTTTTATATTTTTTCTTTACATTATTAGAAGAAAAGTAAACGTTTTTAGTATTTGTACTCATAATAAAAAGAAGAAGGTTAAATAAAATTTTTGAATCACCGCGCAGGGACCAAACGAACGAAGTGAGTTCGCTTGAAGCATTCTACCCGTTTTGAAAATAAAAATAGTAAATTTTTATTTTCAAATTTCGAAGAATGCGACAGCAAGGTGTGAAAAAATTTTATTTAACCTTCTCTTTTATTCCACAAAAATGGAGAAAAGATTAACTTTTCTCCCATCTAACCAATCTAATATCCTTATACTTCGACAAGACCTCCATATACTTCTGATAATCCTCTTCCCATAGTACGTTAGGGACTTTATCAAAAGCATCAAACACTCTCTCAGCTTCACGCAAAAAAACTAATTGTTCATTTGTTGTTAACTTCTCATACTTCTTTGAAAACGCATATAATTTATCTAAAGTCTCATTAGCTTTAATAAAAGACCAAAAATCTTTTACATTCATTCCAGCCATCTTTATCTGAAATACCGCTAACGCGATCAACATAACAATTATAAGAAGAAGCATAAAAACAATCACAAGAAACCCTGTCATCTGTTTACTCCTTTGTATAAATCTATTTGGATTATAACATATAGAAAAAAAGATATCAATAATATAATCCTATTTTTTAAAATCTTTGCATCTCAACTCTGCCAAGGCTTTTGTCACTTGTTAAAAATAAAAAGCAAAAAAACTATTGCATTATAAATCGATTTATAATATTATAACCAGGGTGCAAAAAATGAAAAAATATATGAATTATTTAACTGAAAAAAACGTAGCGAAAAAGAAAGCAAAAACTTTCTTCATTTTAACATCTCAATTAAATATTTTGATTTAATACTAGATTTGTTTCTAGTATTTTTTTTATCCAAAAAAATTTTAAGGAGGTATTCTGTAATGGAAGAAACAACAAAAAACAGCAAACTGATTTTAGACGTAAATGAAAAGCCAAAACTAGCACAATGGATTATATTGGCTCTACAACACGTATTTGCTATGTTTGGAGCAACAATTTTAGTTCCAATACTAGTAAATTCAACAGCAGGAGCAGAAGTTTTAACAATACCCGTAGCACTTGTTACATCAGGAATTGGAACATTAATTTATATTATATGTACTAGAGCAAAATCTCCTGTGTACCTTGGAAGCTCATTTGCATTCATTGCACCAATTGCAGCAGGTTATGCAAAAGGTGGAGTTGCAGGAGCAATGACAGGTATAATGATTGTAGGTATTATATATGTAATATTTTCAATCATCATAAGACTAATAGGTAAAGATTGGATTCACAAGATTTTACCACCAGTTGTTATAGGTCCAATGATAATGATAATTGGTCTAGGTTTAGCACCAAATGCAATAAGTCAAATAGGTCTTTCATCAGACACACAATTAGAATGGAAAGGCGTAATCGTAGCTTTAATAACATTTTTAACAACAGCACTAATAATGGTAAGAGGAAAAGGATTCTTAAAAATAATACCATTTTTAATAGGAATAATCGTAGGATACATAAGTGCAATATGCTTTGGATTAGTTGATTTTCAACCAATCTTAGATGCAGCATTCTTTAGCATTCCTAAATTCTCAATACCATTTTTAAACTATACTCCATCATTTGCAGCAGCTTTAACAATTGCACCAGTTGCATTAGTAACAATTGCTGAACATATTGGAGATCACACAGCATTAAGTGCAATAATCGGAAAAGATTTATTAAAAAATCCAGGACTTGATAAAACACTTCTTGGAGATGGATTAGCAACATTTGTAGCAGGACTTCTTGGAGGACCAGCAAACACAACTTATGGTGAAAATACTTCAGTAGTTGGTATGACAAAAATCGCATCTGTTTGGGTAATTGGACTTGCAGCAATCTTTGCAATTTGCTTAGGATTCTTAGGAAAATTCACAGCAGTAGTTGGTACAATTCCTGACTGCGTACTTGGAGGCGTATCTCTTCTACTTTATGGATTCATAGCAGTAAATGGTCTTAAAGTTTTAATTGAAAATAGAATTGATTTTGGAAAAAATAAAAACGTTATCCTTGCATCAAGCATGCTTGTATTAGGACTTGGCGGAGCAATGTTAGCATTCAATTATGGAGACTTCTCACTATCATTCTCTGGAATGAGTTTAGCCGCAATCGTAGGTATTTTACTAAATCTATTATTACCAAATGAAAAAGAAGAAAACATTACAGAAACGCCAAATAATGATTCACAAACAAAGGAGCAAGAAAAAATGAGTAATTCAAAAAAAATAATCGAATTAAACCATCCACTAATTGAACATAAATTAGGAATATTAAGAAATAAAAACACAGGAACAAAAGAATTTAGAGAACTAGCCGGAGAAATTGCAACATTTCTTTGCTACAAAGCAATGGAAGATGCACAATTAGAAAATACAGAAATTGAAACACCTATATGCAAAATGAAAACTAAAAAATTAAATGAAGATAAATATGCATTTGTTCCAATATTAAGAGCTGGAATGGGAATGCTTGATGGAGTAATAACAGTTATTCCAAATGCCAAAATTGGACATATTGGAATGTACAGAGATGAAAAAACACATAAACCTGTAAACTACTTTTTCAAAGTTCCAAAAAATATTGATCAAAAAGAAGTTATACTTCTTGATCCAATGCTTGCAACAGGCGGAAGTGCAATCGATGCAATAGAATTATTAAAAGAAAAAAATGTTAAGAAAATAAAATTCTTATGTATAATCGCTGCACCAGAAGGACTAAAAAAAGTTCAAGAAAAACATCCAGATGTACAAATCTATTGTGCTAAAATAGATGATCACTTAAATGAAAATGCTTATATAGTACCAGGTTTAGGTGACGCTGGTGACAGAATATATGGAACAAAATAAATAAAAAGTAAAATAAAATTCTATTATTACATACAAATAACGGAGGTCTTAATGAACTCTTTCTTTACAGGGTACACTCTTTTTAGTTTACTGTACACTTTCTAGAAAACCGTTCATAATGGCCTCCACTTATTTTTTCATCACAACACACATGAAATTTTAACCAATTAAATTTATCCGCGTTTCTCATCGCGTTCTATATTTCTTATATTGTTTACATTTCTCAACTCTTAAGCTGAATAATTCTTTTCTTGTTATCATAAACATCAAGCAATATCTTCTCATCCATTTTAATCTCATTATTAATCAATTTATCAACTATAAAATCCTCAACATCTCTTTCAATCTCTCTTCTAACAGTTCTCGCACCATATTGAAAATAATTGCACTTCCCTACCATATATTTTTTAAATTCTTTCGAAACATCAAACAAAATATTCTTTTTTCTCATTACATCTTTCAATTGATTTAGTTCATTATTTAAAATATTATAAATATCTTTCTCATTCAAATGATTAAACACAATAACTTCATCAATTCTATTTACAAGCTCAGGTTTTAAAAATCTTTTAACCTCATCTATTACTTCACTTTTAGCAAATCCTTCACTATTATTCTGAAAACCTATCTTACCCTTTCCTTCCATTATATTTGCACCTAAATTAGAAGTTAAAATAACAAACGTCTCCTGAAAACTTGCTGTAACACCATTAGAATTAGTAAGCTTTCCGTCCTCTAAAATTTGAAGTAACAAATTCAAAACATCCTCATGCGCCTTTTCTATTTCATCAAATAAAACAACACAATAAGGCTTCTTTCTAATTATATTAACTAAATTTTTTTCATCATCATATCCAACATAACCGTGGAGGAGCACCAATTATTTTAGAAACCGAATTAGGTTCCATATATTCAGACATATCAAGTCTAACAATATTTTTATTACTTTCGAAATATTCTTCAGCAATAACCTTAGCCAATTCAGTCTTTCCAACTCCTGTTGGACCTAAAAACAAAAATGTGCCCATTGGACGAGATGAATTTTTTAATTTCAAAGCCCCTCTCTTCAACGCTCGTACAACATTTTCAACCGCCTCATCTTGACCAATAATTCTATTTTCTATTCTCTCTTTAATATTAACCAACTTATCAATTTGACTCTCATTCAAATTCTTCAAAGGAACACCAACTAATGCAGTTATAACTCTTTCAATATCCACATCTTCAACCACTTCTTTTTCTTCATTAATTTTAACTCTTGAAGAAGCTTCATCTAATAAATCAATTGCTTTATCTGGTAAAAATTTTTCAGGAATATATTTAATCGAAAGTTTTACCGCAGACTCAATTGCAGAATCAGCAATACTAACATTATGATACTTTTCATAATGTTCCTTAGTAGCCTTTAAAATATTAATTGCATCCTCTTCACTAGGCTCATCAACAATTACAGATTGAAAACGTCTAGCTAAAGCAGTATCTTTTTCAATATACTTTCTATACTCTTCCATAGTCGTCGCACCTATTAATTGAAGCTCTCCTCTTGCTAACAATGGTTTCAATATATTGGCCGCATCAATTGCTCCCTCCGCAGCACCAGCACCAACAATCATATGAACTTCATCAATAAATAAAATTATATTTTTATTATCAATAATTTCTTTTATACATTTTTTTAGTCTTTCCTCAAAATCGCCTCTATACTTACTTCCTGCAAGTAATTGCGTTAAATCCAAATTTATAATTCTCTTATTTTTCAAAAAATCTTCAACTTCACCTTTGGAAATTCTAAGCGCTAACTCTTCAATAATTGCAGTCTTTCCTACCCCAGCCTCACCAATTAAACAAGGATTATTCTTGTTTCTTCTACCTAAAATTTCTATTATTCTCTCTATCTCTTTATCCCTGCCAAAAGCCCCATCAAATTCTTTCTTAAAAGCTTGTTCCACAAAATCCGTACTATACTTACTAAGTTCAAGAGTCTTCAAATTTCCGCCTCTTTCTTCTGAAGTATTATAAATTTTCTTATATAGTTGTCTAATCATTAAATTAACATCAATCCCAGCATCTACAGCAATTCTGCATCCTAAAGATTCTTTATCAGAAAATAACGAAACTAAAATTTGCTCTGTTCCTATGTATTCAGAACCAATCTTTCTAGATTCTAAATAAGCACATTCCATAACATATTTTAATCTCGGAGTCTGTCCGATTATTCTATCAATTCTAGAATTCTTTCCAATAATTTCTTCAATCTTTTTATAAACATATTCTTCATTTATCTTATTTTCTTTAACAATACTAGCAACCACACCAATATCATTTTTTACAAGGCCGTATAAAATATGCTCTGTTCCCAAATAAGAATGTCCTAATTGCTTAGCAATCTTCTCTGATATATTCCACACATTTTTTGCTGCTTCAGTCAACTTATACTCCATCTATCAACACCTCAAATTTATTATTCACATAAAAAAAAAGAAACATACCATAAACTGGTATATTTCTTTTTTGAAAAAAACAAATAAAATTTTCGATATATACAGAAAGATAAAGGAGCATTCCAAGTCAAACTATATATTAGGTCTATTCTCTCTGTTATATCATCTATTCTAATTCAGATGTACAATGTGGACATCTAGTCGCTTTATATTTTATCTCAGATAAGCAATAAGGACATATTTTTGTTTCAGGTTCAACAACAACCTCTTCCTTTTTCTTACCTTTTTTAAGCTTTTTAGCAAGCTTTCCTTCAACTTCCCTATTCATTTTTTCTAATTTATTATTAATTCCATTAATAACTTTCAAAGCTAAAAATATTGAAAGTGCAAGAATTAAAAAATTAATTAGAGCTGTTATAAAAGAACCTATACGAATTTGCGCAGTAGAAACCTCTATAACCCAATCAGTATAATCTACACTACCTGTGAAAAGTGCTGTAAATGGCATTATAATGTCTTCAACCAATGACTTAATAATTGATTGGAAAGCACCACCAATTACTAAACCAACCGCCATATCCATAACATTTCCCTTCATCGCAAAATCTTTAAATTCTTTAATAAACTTCATCTTTTTCTTCATTCCCCTCTACATCTTATACTACAAACCCATTACCAAAGTAGCAATATTAAAATAAATAAATACTGAACAAGTATCTAATATTGTACTTATTAATGGTGCTGCCATTATTGCTGGATCCATTTTTAGCTTTTTAGCTATCATAGGTAATATGCAACCTAAAGATTTCGCAATAGTAACCGTTCCCATTAATGTACACCCAACAATGATTGCTAAATGTAAGTTACTATATTGTACCATAATTCTTATGTAATTTGCAATAAATAATGCAATTCCAACTAAAAAAGCAACTCTAACCTCTTTCCACCAAGCTTTAAAGAAGTCTTTTAATTTAATTTCATCATTTGCTAAACCTCTTATAATTAATGTGGAACTTTGTGATCCACAGTTTCCACCAGTTCCCATAACCATAGGTAAAAATGCAACAAGCAAAGGAATCGCCGCAAAAGCATCTTCATATTTAGTAATAACTCCTCCTGTAACTGTTGCAGAAATCATTAAAACCAACAACCAAAAAATTCTGTTACGAGCATGCTTGAAAACACTAGTCTTAAAATAAGTATCTTCACTTGGAGTAATAGCAGCCATCTTTTCAAAATCCTCATCCATTTCCTCATGCATAACATCCATAGCATCATCGACTGTTACAATTCCAACTAAACGCTCTTCGTTATCAACAACTGGTAAAGAAATTTCATCATATTTGTCAAATTTCTTTGCAACCTCTTCTTGCTCCTCTAAAGTAGACACTTTAATAAAATTCTTATCCATAATATCTTTTACTAACGTAACTTTATCAGCCATAATCAAATCTTTTAAAGAAACTATTCCTATAAGCTTTCTTGTCAATGTAAGAACATAACATACATATATACTCTCTACGTCATCGCCAACTTTTCTAATTTTTTCAATAGCTTTTTCAACTGTCATATTTTCTTTCAAATCGACAAATTCTGTTGTCATAATACTTCCAGCACTATCTTCTGGATATCTTAATAATTCATTAATCATCTTTCTATCTTCTGAATTTTGTGCCTTTAAGATACGCTTAACAACACTAGCGGGCATCTCTTCAATTAAATCAACTGTATCGTCCATAAAAATATCATCAAGCACATTTTTTAATTCTCTATCTGAAAAAGCATTAATTAAATTCTCTTGCATATCAGGATCAAGTTCGACAAAAACATCAGCAGCCATATCCTTTGATAATAAACGATAGACAACCACAATTTGTTCCTCATCAAGTTCGTCAAAAATACTCGGGATATCAGCACTATTCAAACTTTCTAACATTTTACGAATCTCCGCATATTTCTTTTGTTCTAATAATTCTTGCAATTTTTCTACCATTTTATTATCTCCCTTCTTACATTATTTATATTCTTATACACAGTAAGATGAAGAACTTTACTATTATAGAACAAACTTGTTAAGAAAATATTATATAATAATAGTTAATTTTGTATAATAAGAAGCTTGGAGAACTTTCATATTATACAAAAAAGTCCTTATTACGTACTTGCACAGTAATAAGAACTTAAATTAACATTATTATTAACCTAAACAACATTTCATATACCGTACAAGCTTCAGCGTTATAGGGCAATGAAATTACATTAAAGCATGCCTTGAATCGACATTCTCTGTTAACCGGCGCGTAGTGTCTCCACTAGTTTGCGGTAGTAACCCGTATCCCTATACTGGCCTCACCTACCATGTATTTTTTTATCAATAGCCTTATTATACTACTCTAAATTGTTTATGTCAACTCTATTCTTCATTTTTCGACTTTTTTCGTTTCTCCTGCTCTTCATCCTCATCATTTTCTTTTTTAGAAACATTTATTTTACATACCTTAACTTTAGCAATTCTTCTGTCATCAAACTCTTCAATTCTGAAAACTAATTTATCAGTTTCTATAACAGGATTCTCTTCTTCAGTAGGAACTCTATCCATAAGCTCCATCAAATATCCAGACAAAGTATCACACTCTGTTTCAATATTTTTTACTCCAACTAACTTTTCAAAATCATAAATTGAAATTTGACCATCAACAATAAAAGTATTTTCATCTATTTTCTCATATTTTTCTTCAATTGGATCATATTCATCATAAATATCACCAACAATCTCTTCTAAGATATCTTCCATTGTAACAAGTCCTGCTGTTCCACCATATTCATCAACAACAATGGCCATGTGCACTTTATCTTTTTGCATTTCTTTAAATGTCTCATTTATTCTTTGCGTTTCAGGAATAAACATCGTTTTCTTTAATAATTTTTTTATTTTTACATTAGAACTTGCTCTCAACAATTCTTTACTATACAAAATTCCTTCAATATTATCGATTTCTTCATCATACACAGGAATTCTACTATATCTACAATCCTCTTCAATTAATTGTTTACTAGCCTCTGATGCTGTCATTTCCTGATTTAATGCAAATATTTCTGTTCTATGAGTCATAACCTCAGATACTTCTTTATCATTTAGTTCAAAAACATTATTAATCATTTCTTTTTCATCATCATTAATTGTACCTTTTTCTTGACCAACATCAACCATCATTCTAATCTCTTCTTCAGTAACCGTTTCTTCACTTTCCTTTTTCACACCAAAAATCTTAGAAACAACATCAGTTGACCATGTTAAAAATTTAACAAATGGAGACATTACTTTAGCTAAAGCTGAAATAATTGAAATAGAAAATTTAGAAAACGTTTCTGCATTTTCCATAGCAATTCTCTTTGGAACTAACTCTCCAAAAATTAAAGTAAAATAAGATAAAATTATTGTAATTAAAATAATAGAAATATTTTGCCATACTGTGACTGAAAAAATATGAGTTACATTAAAAAGAACTACAGCAAGTTGACTTGCAAACACATCAGATGCAAACGCACTTGATAAAAATCCCGCAAGAGTTATTCCAATTTGAATTGTAGCCAAAAACTTACTTGGACTCTTTAACATTTTTTCAATCTTTTTATATTTTTTATCTCCCTCTTTTGCCTTAACAGAAATTTTTGTATCATTTAACGATACAAAAGCCATCTCTGTTGCAGCAAAAAAAGCATTAAGTAAAATTAAACATACTAATAATATTATTTGAATCATACATCCTCCAAAAACTCTTTTAAAATCTTATACTATACACCATCTTTACCTAATTTACTAAATGAAAAGTTTCCTTCCGCGCCTATAGTTAAAATTACAGTACCATCAGCTGTATATCTCAATGTTTTATCAGTAACTCTTGAGTTATTAAGTACTCTATCTCTTGCAGCTATACTCTTATCATAGCCTTTTTGTGTTGTTGCTACAGCATATGATGGATTCAAAATTTTCATAGCAGTTACAGAATTATTTGGTGAATACAAATGATGAGCTACCTTATAAAAATCTATTTTTCCGACTGCTTTTGCTGCAATATTTTCAGCATTGCAATTAACATATCCATCATTTACAATATCAGCTGCAAAATAAAGTTTTTTGCCATGTATTTTGGTAAGTGCAGTAACACTATTAACATTCTCCTTATTATCTTTTCCAGCTTTTATTAATCTATCTGGTGTGTTATATAATTTAAAAGTAAACTCTCCACATTTCAAAGTTTGATATTTGCTATTAGAAACATTATAAATTTTTATATTTTTTTGTTTAGCAACTTTAACAGCATTATTGTAATTTACCATTCTATTACTAGTACTTTTACTTATATTTTTAATATATAAAGCTTTTATATTTATACCACTACTATTAGCAAGATATTCAAAACCACCACAATGATCAATATGAGCATGTGTAATCAAAACAAATTCAAGTTCTTTAACTCCTAAATCTTTTAGATATCTAGTAACACGCTTTGAAGTTCTCTTAAGACCTGTATCAATCATCGCAAATTTTCCATTACTTTCAATTATTATTGCATCACTTGTAGAATATCTATTATTCTTAGCATTCAAATCCTGTGTATCTATAATATATACTCTATCATCACCTGCAGGTAATTTTACAGTATGACCATTTAATTTTGTTGTATAAGCAGGTTTTTCAATTACTTTAACTTGACAAGTTGCCTTTTTTCCATTAGCTGTTTTTACAGTTATTGTTGCAGTTCCTTTAGCAATTGCCTTAACTTTACCATTTCCATCAACTGTAGCAACTTTACTATTATTTGAACTCCATGTTAATTTTGTAGTAGCATTAGATGGTGTTATTGTTTTAACAAGTTGTAGCGTGTTTCCAATAACAATAGTTGCTGATGTTTTGTTCAATTTAATTGATTTTACTGTAGCTGGTTGTGAAGGTTTGGTACTCGTACTTGGACTAGTACTTGGGCTTGTTGATGTACTAGGTTTTGTTGTAGTTGAAGTACTTGGTGTTGTTGTTGCTGAAGTACTTGGCTTTGTGCTAGGTGATGTGCTCGTAGACGTACTTGGTTTAGTACTTGTAGAAGCACTTGGTGAAGTACTTGGCTTTGTTGAAGGTGTAGTACTTGGTGATGTAGAAGGACTTACACTTGGCGCTGGATTTCGATTTATGACTGCTACATTAGTTGCTTCGTCACCATTTTCGTCTATTACTATAACCTTTATATTAGAATCTTCACTCATTGAAATTTTGCTTTTAGAAATAAAAAACTTTTTACTTGTATATCCAGATTCAGTATTAACATAGAATAAATTCCATTTTCCAGATGACTTTAAATACATCCTAAGTTCTTTAACTTTTACATCAGATGAAACCGTAATATTAACTCCACCTGAAGCAGTTTTAGATTGCTCAACCTTTATTGTATTAGCATTACCCACTGTTGTTAATGAAAAAAATAACACTAAAAATAATACTAATCTTATAAAAACTTTTTTCTTTTGACTCATTGATTTTCTCCTTATAAAAAACCATAAAATATTCAATATTAGTATATATATAAATATCGATATCGTCAATAATAAATTAAGCTATATCATATACTTTTTAGCTAAATTATAGCCAAAAAAAGAGAAACTGGCTTTACCCAATTTCCCTTTATTATACACAAATCTATTTTACATATTCATTTAAAGGTTTTATTCTATATTCTAGATCAGGCATTTGTGCAGTTGGAACATATCCAGACTCTGCATTAATAACATCAGGAATTCTATTAACTATGCTTGCACATGTCAATTCAACTGTACAAGGTCTTGCAACAACAATTGTAGTATCTGGTTCACCACAAATTGTCCACTCATTTTTATCAAATTCGTCTTCTGCATAAACTTTTCCTATACACTCAGATTCAATAGTAATTCCTTCTTTAGTTTCTGTTGTAACAACAGCGCTCATTCCTGTTGCATCTCCAGCTTTAATATTCATATTTAAAGTTGATGAGAATAAATCTGCATCATGAGTTTGAGGAACACATTTTTGTCTTTGAGAAACTACTGTTAAACCAAGCTTTTGAGCAAGCCATCCATTAACATTCCACATATAAGATGGAGTATATTCTCCTCTTTCTATTATTTTTAGTCTTTCTTCGTCTGACATTCTATCAACTGAAGCAACTTCTTTATCAAAATCTTCTAATGTAAGACCTGCACCATGAGCTTTAGCCAATGCAATACCATAATCTTCAACATTATAGCTTGAACTTCCTTTGATTTTTGTTATTTTATGTGTTGAACCAGCAATTGAAGAAATTAATTGTCCCCAATAAATATCTTGGTATCCACTACCAGTTATTGTACAATTATTTTTTCTAGCCATTTCATCTAATCTATGAGTCAAAATTGGATTTGAGTTTCCTGGGAAAAATGCCTCTTCACAAGTAGTAATAGCATTTACACCAAGTTCTGCACATAGCATTAAAGCTTCTTCAACATCAGCAATTAAGCTCATTGTTGTAACTATACAAATATCTGGTTTTAATTCTTCCATAACTCTTCTTGCATCTTTAACATCTGAAACAATAACACCTTTATGTTCACATCCAATAATTTCACCTATATCTTTGCCAATAACATTAGGATTAACATCAAAAGCACCAACTATTTCAGCGCCTTTTTCATATACATATCTCATTGTATACACTGACATTTTACCTGTACCATATTGTACAACTCTTACCTTTCTATCCATAAAAAACCTCCTTAAAAATTCTTTATCTTAAGTATAACCATTTAAAATATAACTATACTTTCACATAGATTATATAGATAATATTTTTAATTAACAAGTATTTTTTAATTCAACTATATTTTTTGATATAAATTAACTAAATTCATACATTCGTCATAATTATCCAATACTTCACCAATACCTAATTGCCTATCTATTATTTGAGAAATCTTACAATTAAAAAGTTCTTCACTACCTTCACCCCAAATAACAGCTTTTTTATAAATCTGCTCCAACTTGTGTGTTATCTTATCTTTCAAAATTTTATCTAGAATTTCTTTATAACCAATCTCCATCTTTCTTTTATTCAAAAAAGCTTTTTTCTTACGTATTATCTTTATGTAAAAATCAAAATCACTAAAAACTAAATTAAACCCCATTCTTCTTTCATGAATTATTTTTTTGTATTCTTCAATATTAGAAGCATCCTCTAATCTTTTTAGCTCAGAATCAATACATTCCAGCATCTTCTGATCCATTACTCTTTTTACATTCTCTTGTTCTTTTTTAGAATTATTCATAAATATCTTCCTTTCCTCATTAGTTTTACAAATCAATTATAACCAATTAAATTTGCAAATATTGTCATAATTTGGAAAGATTATTATTTTTTATATATTTTTTTCTGCGTCAGAACAAGAAGATTATTTTCAAATAACATGAATTTCAAAAAACATGTGAAAAAGCATAGCAAATACAATTTTGCCATGCTTTTTTAAATATTTAATACTATTTTATTTCAAAGCTATTAATAAATTCATCAATATCACTTTTTAAATTATTATACTCCTTTTCGCTACCGAAAAAAGTTATATCATAAATTTTCCCATCACCTTTTATAAACACATTTTTATAAATATAATCCTCAGAACCATCAGAAGTTTCATAAATTATTTGATATCCCTCGCTATTTTTCAAATCAAGCATTTCACTTTCAATTTCATTATATTCTCCAGATTCTGAACTATCATTTATAATTCTTCTTTCATCAACATATTCCTCTAATGTAAGATCTTTATTAACAGTTTTTACATATATAGCTGATGTATATTCAGAATTTGTAGTAGAAGGAATTTCTATTCCAAGTGCTCCTAAATATATACTATTTTCACCAAGTTTATCTTTTCCAAGCTTAGTTGTAATCTTCCAATTAGAATTATATTTAAAAGAATAATCATCTCCATCATACTCTTTCAATTCATCTGAACTTTCACTCTTCTCCTTAACTTTTGATAAATCAACAGGAATAGTTATCACTTTATCAAATTCTTTTTTACCGCTCTCCTTAAAATATATTTCAATTTTAAATTTAGAACCTTCTTTAAACTTCTCACTAACTAACCTATCATTATATACTCTATCATCATATTCTCTCTGTTCTTCATTATACATAGCAATCTCATTATTTTTATCATCAAGAACTTTATAATATTTCTCAAAATCATCTCCAGTGTAATTAGTTTTGTCCACCTTAATTTTTAAAATATTAGTATATGAACCTTTTATAAATTCAGCAACAGACACATTAACATTTTCAGCAATTTCATATTTTTGAGAATTATTAAATTCATATTTTTTATTTTCTTCTAAATTTTTAACTGATATAGATTCATCAAAATTCCATTCGCCTTTCAAACATTCTCCATATTCAGGATAAGCAGAATTATCATCTTCACATTCAGTGTATTCTTTAATTTCAGAAATCTTCGAACTTATATAAACATTTTCTGGATTATCAATCATAATCTCACTAACATCAAATACTTGATAATAAACATATTCACCATCAGAAATCTTATCAACTGTAGAATTTACTGGTTCAAAATTCATTCCATTAATTTCATACTTGCCAATTATTTCAAGCCATATATCAGGATTACTATTAGCAATCTCTATTTCGTATCCTAAAATCAATGTAGTATCATCAATCGCCCCATCTTTTAATTTAATCTTAACATTTTCACTAACAACCTCATCATTAAATTTAGTTGAATTTTCTTCATACTTACTATTAATACCTAATTTACTCAATATAGGTGAAATAATTGTTTTTGTTCCATTAACATGAGCATATGTGCAACCTCCTACAAAAATTACCAACATAGCACATGCAGCAATTGATACAGATTTTAGATATCGTCTAAACTTATATACCTTATGATTATCATCAACTTTATTTTTTTCAAAATCAGAAAAAAGCTTATCTATTTTTTCTGGAATGTATGTATCTGATTTCATTTGTTCTTTTAACAATTTATCAAATTCTTCATCTTTCATTTTAAAACTCCTCCTTTCCTAATTTATTTTTCAAAATTTCTCTAGCACGTGATAACCTTGATTTCACAGTTCCTATTGGAATATCAACTATTTCTGAAATTTCATTTACAGAATAATCATCATAATAATAAAGAATTGTAATTAATTTCAACTCCTCATTTAAACCTTCAACAGCCTTCTTTATTCCATATTGATCAACATCGTAAACATCGTTTTTTGAACTATTAATATCATTCTTAATATTCTCATCAAAAGGAACAACATTGTTTTTGTTTTTTCTTAACAAATCATAACATTTATTAATTACAATTCTCGTAGCCCACGTTGAGAAAAACTTCAAATTTTTTAATTGATTAAAATTTTGATAAATACTCATTAAAGCCTCTTGAAGTGCATCATAAACATCATCATCATTTTTCAATATTGCTTTAGCAGTTTTATAAAATCTAAGCTTGTTCTCTTCTATAAGATTTGTAAAACTATTTAATTCAATACTCATCTTAAAAATTCCTTTCTATATTCTTACCCATTAGACGATACATCTTTTAATTTGGTTCAACTTTTATTAAAATTATATATATACTTCTTTATTAATTCAAACAAAAAAGCAGAAAAAACAAATTGTTTCTCCTGCTTCTTTATTAATATTTATAACAATAATCCAAACATACCCAACCACTTGGTGAATATCCCCAATTATTTATAATTTTTGAAACTGTAAAAACAACACCTCTTCTATATCCATTACATTCTCCGCCTAATCTACGATTCTGAAGTCTTGCATTAGAAGAAAGTTGATAATACCTTTTACTACTATAATTCGTTGAAGGGCCATTTCTCACATTAAGGACACTAGCTGTAACTCTATATCTACCTACTGAATATTTTTCACCTAGCTCATTATTTGTATAATTAGATGTTGAACTAACTAAATAATCAGAACTAACCCACTTTCCAGCACCTATTCTTGACCAATTACCTGAGGTTTCATAAACAGTTATTTGTTCGCCATTTCTTATTGCTCCGATTCTATTTCCATTAGGTGAACTTCTAATATTTAAACCACCATTTGCTTTAACATACCTTGTATATGGCTGTACAACTACTGGCTTAACATTATTTTCTTGAATATTCTCATCATGTTTATAACAAAAGAAACCTTTTGCATTCGCATAATTTCTAAAATTTTGTACAGATACATACACTGTATTTTCTACAACTGTTACTTTTCCTCTTCTAGTACTAGTTTCAAATTTTCCAGCATATAAATAAGGATCATATATTTTTATAGTATCTCCATCTATTCCAGTTAAAACAATAATATGTCCTCCAGTTGTAAATAATCCATTTCCTACAGAAGCCACAACATAATTATTATTTCTTAACAACTCAATTGCTCTTTGAAAATTAGTTGTCTCAGAATACCCAATGTCAAATTCATCAGCTATTGCTCTAAAAGCACTCCAATAAGTTCCATTATTAGCACTTCTGTAACCATATTTCACAAACAAATCAGACATTACATCAGGAGTTATTGCACCTTTGCAAGCAGTTACAATCATACTAGCACTCGTTGGTCCGCAACCACTTGAGCCAATTGTTTGAGATGCATTCCCTGTAGATGAATATCTTTTATTTCTCCATCTATTATCAATTTGAGAATAATAAGTTAAACCTTTATAATTACCCAATGTCACATTCCAACTTCTAGCCTTATCACCCTCGTATGCAATATCTCCTTGCAATTCAAAACCTTCATCTTCTACCTCTTGTTCTAGATTTTGTTCATCAATTTCGTTTTGCTCAATAATCTCTGCAGTCTTTAATTCTATAATTTCCTCTTCTGTCATTTCATAAAATTGTATTTCATTATTAATTACATTCTGCATTTCATCTATCGAATTATTTAAATTTTCATTTTTTATAACTTTTCCTGCTAAACACTTTAAAATCAATAAACAGCCTAAAATTATAACTATAATTAAACTTTTCTTATATTTTTTCATTTTTTTCTCCCTTCACTATAATTTATGAAAAAAAGCTAGAAAACGATATCCTAAAATCGATTTCTAGCTTTTTATTATTTGGTTTTATTCTTTTTCCTTGCACTCAATTTAAACTATATATTTAACATTTTTCATTTAAACATAAAAAAACACATAACATAAGTTATGTGTTTGGTGGGCAGGGATGGATTCGAACCATCGTAGACTCTCGTCGCCAGATTTACAGTCTGGTGCCATTAACCACTCGACCACCTACCCAAGGTGGTGCGCCTTCAAGGATTCGAACCTTGGACCCACCGGTTATGAGCCGGTTGCTCTGACCAACTGAGCTAAAGGCGCATTTCTCAACTGCAAGACCTATTATAATTTAATACTTTAAATATGTCAAGACATTTTTTAATTTTTTTCAAAAAAATTAAAGGACTACCACTTTTAGTAGTCCCTTAATCTATTTTTTATAAATTACTCTCTCCTCTTCCTTCTGGTAAAGCAGGAAATTCAAGGACAACTCTAATTTTCATTACATATCTAATTGTTCTAATAATCTTAGAATTTTTAAATCTTTGCCATAATGAAGGCTTAACATCAAATCTAGTTTCTTGCATATACATATCATTTAAGATTTGATCATCATCTTTTTGTTGTTTAGCTTGCGCAAGAATAGGATTAACTTTTGTTTCTGCTTGTGGTTTAACAACTGTTGCAGCAGCAATATTTGAACCACTCTTAGAAGCGACTTTTGCCTCAGGAACATTAACCTTATTTTCTACTGTTGCATTATTTACCACTTGAGCTTTAGCTACTTGTGGTTTAACCTCAGCCTTTTCAACTGGTTCTTGAACAGTAGTAGAAGCAAAATCTTCTAATGGTGCAGGAATATATTTCAAAGCCTCAGCAATTTCAATTCCAATATAGCTTAAAGCCTTAGATTTATCTTCTATTCTTTCCATATCTATTTCTATATGGAAATTAGATTCCAAATTATTAATTCTAGCATCTATTAATTTTCTAGCAGATTTCTTTTCTTCATCATCAGTTCCTTGAGAAAGAATTTTTAAAGACTCACCAATATCATCAGAAAACTTAACTGATGCATTTTCAATCTCTTGCTCATATCCTTCTTCTTTCTTTAAAACTTTAGATAAAATAGTTTTTAGCTCAAAAGCAGAGCTTATATTTTTCTCTCTTTGAATTATTAATTCCTCAATCTTTTTAGTATTCTCTTCGAATTGATTTGTTGCAAATTCAACTAAATCATAAGCAGCCTTATACACACTTCTTGGGAAGTTCTTTTTCTTAGGATATTCTTCCAAGTATGTCTTAATTGATTCAACTAAATCTTTGAAGTAAGAATCTTCTTCTAGTTGAACAATTTGTTTTTTGCTCTTAGGATTTATCATCTTTTGAACTTTTTCTATATTAGACAATATCTTTTCTTCCGTGATTACCATCCTCACGTTTACTATGCCTTGTTTATGATTAAATAATTTATCAAATAATGACATTGTAAACTGACCTCCTTTAAATTTGTACAAACTCAAAATTTAACTAAATTCATTATAACGTTAACTAAAAAAAGATACAATTACTTTTGTATCTTTTTTCTATTACATTTTCGTTACATTTCTTATTTCCCTAGGACTTTTTTGATTTCCTCATGTCTTTTTACCTTCTGAGTTGTTGTCTTAATTAATTCTTGATCAGTAACAATAATTTCTCTTATATATTTATATGACGGCATAGTTTTATTAATTTCTTTAACATGCTCCCACATATATTCTTTTATTTTATCTTCATCATCAGTCTCAATTAACTCTTTCATTCTTTCTTTTTCATAAACTATTTCAGCATTAATCTTTGATTCTTTTTCATCAGCATTATTAGCAGGAACTCCATAAACAAAAGATTCTTTTACACCATCAATTCTACCAATCAAAGCTTCAATTTCTTCTGGATAAATATTCTTTCCATTTTTCAAAACAATAACTGTCTTTTTTCTACCAGCAATAAATAAGAAACCATCTTTATCAAAATATCCTAAATCACCTGTATGAAACCAACCATCAATAATCGCTTCTTTTGTAGCATCTTCATCGCCATAATACTCAAGCATAATAGAGTCAGCTTTTGCAATTACTTCACCAATTCCATTTTC
>CAKPEG010000021.1 GCA_934149275.1 uncultured Clostridia bacterium
TACACTAGTAGTGTATTTATCACCAACTTTTCCTTCAATTGTTTCATCCTCTGCAAGTTTAGTTGTTGTTCCTTCTATATAGTGATGTACTAAAACTGATGCTGGCAATACTCTATAATAATATATTACCTCTATATCTCCATCAATATATATTCCACTTGCATTTTCAGGTTCTTCAATTAACTCATATCCTTCTGAAAGATCAGCTCTTACCTGTGTTGCATATATCTCTCCAACTACTCCTGTTTTCACCTCGGTTTCCACATCAGTTCCATCTGCCAATTGTACAGGAGTTGTCGTTCCTTCAATATAATGATGTACTGTAACAGTACCTGTCTTTTGTTCATTTATTACGCTTATATCTTCGCTTGTAGTTTCCTTAGTTATTGTAATTTCTGTTGTTGGATTTTCTGGCAACTTATATCCTCTTGGTGCTCTAACCTCAGTTATCTCATATGTTCCCACTTCTAAATTAACCTGTATTTTACCTTCAGCATCTGTTACATAAAATTGATTATCAATTACAAACACCGCTCCTTGAAGTGGAGTAACCCCATCTTGCTGATATTTTATTAAATTAACTTTTCTTGAAATCTTTCTATAATAGTATGTTACTATTACCTCATTTCCAGAATATGTACCATTTCCATTAGATGGCGTTTCAATTAACTCATACTTATCACTTAAGTTTTCATCTAATATTGATGAAGTTGTATATTCTTCTCCTTCTAATCCACTATTGGTTACATCCTCTGCAATACTTCCATCTTTCAATGGTACACGAGTAGTCGTTCCTTCTATATAGTAGTGTACCGTTAATGGTATTTTCTTTTCAACGTAGTAATATGTAACTTCCGTTGGTTCCTCTGCATACGTTCCAACTGCATTATCCGGTAGTACAAAATTGCCATCTTCATCTTTTTCTAACTCATACCTATTTAAATCTATTTTCGGACTAGTTGTATATGCATCTCCACTATGGCCATATGTTTCTTCATCATCTGCTAATTTTGTTGTTGTACCTTTTATATAGTGATGCACTATTACTTTAGCTTTTGCTTCATTTTCAATTGTAAATTCATGAACTGAATCATCTGTACTTCTAAATTCAATAACCATCGGAGTTTCATTTAACCAATATCCATCTGGAGCCTTTGTCTCCGTTATATTATATTTACCAAATGGAATCTGTGTAATTGCTTGTCCAGACGAATTTGTTTCTACAGTTATGTGATATAGTTCAGAATCATTCAATGAAATGTCAATACTATTTACTGTAAACTTATCTTTACCTGTACTGGTTGCATTATCTTTATAATATCCCAAATGTAAATAATACATTTTTCCACCCTGTAATACAGTTGTATAATCTTGAGCACTCTGTGTTCCTGATATATATATAATTCTTCCTGTTGAACTATAATAGCTTGGTCTTGTTGTATTCTCAGTTATCGTCGCATAACCATAATCATAATCACTTTGGCTCGAAACTTCTGCATTTATTATCAAGTTATATTTTCCTGTATAATTTGTTAAATCAATTGGTATATATGAATTAGCCACAGTATCATCTTCTCCAACATTTGTAGATTCATATTTTCCATTATTATTTATAAAATTATATCTTTCAGTATAGTTTTCTGCATAACACAATTTTACGCTATTTATAACCACTTGATCATTATTTCTATCAACACTTGAATCTTTTCTATATCCTAAATGTAAATAATATTTCTTTCCTCCATCTAACTCAACTGACACATAATCTTCATCTTCCTTTGTTCCAGATATATACATAAATCTTCTATATGTATTACTATAACTTGGCGCCGTTACACTTTCAGTTATAGTTGCATAACCATAATCCACACTCTCGCTTGAACAACTTGCATTAACAACCACCACATATTGACCTGTTAAACCTGTTAAATCTATTGGTATATATGAATTAGCTGCTGAACTCTGAATTCCAGTTGTTCCACTATTTGCAACTTGATATGTTTTACTATTTGTTGGTGTATATGTTCCATCATCATTTTGTATAAAATAATAAGTTCCATTATTGGTTAGCTCCCCTAAAATTCCTGTAACTTCTTCACCAGCTCTTACTTTTGTATAACCTATTCCATTATCAGTAAGTTCACCTAATATTTCATCTGTATTGGGCTCAGCTCTTTCTTCAATTTGATCTAGCTCAAACGCAGCTCCTGAAATTCTCTCCTTAGTATTTTTATCTATTTTATTAATTATAATCTTATTATCTTTCAAAGCATATGTAACTACTACATGCTTATCCTCCGTCATATTAGTAAATGCAGGCAATACATAGCTTCCATCATCATTTGCTGTAAAATTACATTCCTTACCATTCACCGTAATTCCAATAATTTCATAATTTTCATCAGGAATCATCTTTATTTCATTAGTTGAACTATCACCATATTTAACTATTTCATATGGATTCTTATCTTCTCCTGAAATAGAACCTCCTTTAATATTATCAATCTCATTAACATCAGTAGTAATTTTGAATTTTTTTCGTTCATTTTTAATTTCTATCTCCTGAAGATCAGGCACACCAATTTGATCCGTCACCTTCAAAATCATTCCATTATAAGTTGACGTACTATTATTTAAGCTCAATCCATTATCTAAACTTAGCTCACTTGAACTAAACCTTCCTCCTACTATATAACTTTCATCACTTGTTTCTGATATTGAAGATATAAGCTCACCTTTTGAACCTCCTATTCCCTTTGCCCATTCTTCTTCTCCAAACGCATTATACTTTATTATCATTCCATCATAATAATTTTTTTCTCCTTTATTTGCTATACTCATTCCATTATCTAAATAAACAGCTTCAGATGCAAAATATCCTGCTACTATATAACCACCATCACTTGTTTCAGCTACACCTTTCACATCACCATCAGGTATTCCTTCACTTAATCCTCTTATAACTTTTGCCCATTCTACTTCTCCATTTACAGTATACTTTATTACCATTCCAGCTCCATAGTATTTATTATCCAAATATATTCCTTCTTCTAATTCAATTTTTGAATCAAAAAATCCTCCTATTATGCAACCTCCATCATTTGTTTCTGATATCGAACTTACATGATCTGTACCTGTTCCTCCTATTGCCTTTGCCCATTCTACCTCCCCACTCGCATTATACTTTATTATCATTCCATCTTCTTTACCTGAATTAGTTAAACTTATTCCATTTTCTAAATCTATATTACTTGATTTAAAATATCCTCCTACAATATATCCTCCATCTGTAGTTTCAGATACAGAACTTATTTCCTGTTCACCTGTTCCTCCAATTCTTTTAGCCCATTCCACTTCTCCACTTGCATTATATTTTACTATCATTCCAGCTGTAGATCCTTTGCGAGTTAAAATTATTCCATTTCCTAAATCAATACTACTTGATTCAAAACTTCCTCCTGCTATACAACCTCCATCGCTCGTAGCTGAAACAGTTTTTATATACTCATAACTCTTTCCGCCTACTGACTTTGCCCATTGTAAATTTCCATCTGCACTATACTTTAGTATCATTCCATCAAACAGACCTTGACCAGTTAAACTTATTCCTCTTTCTAAATACATCCAAGTTGATCCGACCACTCCACCTACTATATAATCTCCATCACTTGACTCTGTAATAGAATATATAAAATCACTTCCTCCAGTTCCCACTACTTTTGCCCACTCAATCTTATTATCAGCACCATATTTTATTATCATTCCATCTTTGTCGCCTTCGCTAACTAAGTTAACTCCATTTTCCAAATTGATAGTTCCTTTAAAATATCCACCTACTATATATCCTCCATCACTTGTTGCCAATACTGATTCCGTAATAATACCAGATGTTCCTTCAATTTCTTTTGCCTTTATAACTTCAGGATTTGGCAATTCTACTTCATCTAATTTAATTATCATACCATCAGGCCAATTAGTAGAACCTTTATTTTCTATACTTAATCCATTTCCTAAATCAACATTACTACTATAAAAATATCCTCCTACTACATAACATCCTTTACTTGTTTCTTTAACTGACAATATTTTATCTTCATTTGCTCCACCTATTACTTTTACCCATTCTGTTTCTCCATCCGCACTATACTTTATTATCATACCATCTTCATTTCCTAAATTTTTTAAACCTACTTCATTTCCTAAATCTATATTCCTTGATTTAAAATATCCTCCTACTACACAGCCACCATCACTTGTTCCTGTAATTTTTTCTATACGATCCACATTTGTTCCACCAATTGCTTTTGCCCACTCTGCTTCTCCGCTTGTATTATATTTTATTATCATTCCATCCGAATAATTATATTCACCTTTAGTAATTAAATTTACTCCATTTCCTAAATCTATGCTATTTGATTCTGTATATCCTCCAACTATAAAACCACCATCATTTGTCCCTGTAACCGTTTCTACACAATCCGCATATGTTTCACCAATTGCTTTTGCCCATTCAGTTTCTCCATTAGCATTATATTTTATTATCATTCCATCTGTATTAGGTGTACTTCCACTTCCTTTATTTACTAAGCTTATTCCATTTCCTAAATCTATACTGCTAGAATTAAATTCACCTCCTACTATATAACCTCCATCACTTATCTCTGTTGCTGATTTTATACACTCAGCCCTTGTATCTCCTATTTCATGTGCCCATTCAGTTTCTCCATTAGCATTATACTTTATTATCATTCCATCCAATCCACCATTATTGGTTAAGCTAACACCATTTCCCAAATCTATTTTATTTGACAAAAATTCTCCTACTGCTAGATAACCTCCATCATTCGTCACTATTACTGAATTTATACTATTTCTTTCTGTTCCACTAATTGCTTTTGCCCATTCAGTTTCTCCGCTAGCGTTATATTTTATTATCATTCCATCAGAAGAATTATAAGCTCCTTGAGTAACCAAAATTACTCCATTTCCTAAATCTATACCACTTGAAGTAGTATCTCCTCCAACTATATATCCTCCATCTCTTGTTTCCATAACCGAAGATATATAATCAGCACCAATTCCTCCTACTGATCTTGCCCATTCCACTTCTCTATCTGCATTATACTTTATTATCATTCCATCATTATCATCTTTGTTAACTAATTTTACTTCATTTCCTAAATCTATACTACTTGAAGAAAAAATTCCTCCTGCTATATACCCTCCATCACTTGTTCCTGATACCGAATATATTATCTCCTGATCTTTTCCACCTATTCCTTGCGCCCACGTTGCTTTCACACCTACTTTACCTTCTCTAGATGTTCCTATTCCAAAATAATATACAGAATCAGATAACTCATACTTATCCGGTGCCTGAACTTCCACAGCTTTATACATTCCTTCTGGCAAATTCACTGTTATTTCGCCATTACTGTCAGTTTTTACTACATAATATTCTTTTCCATTTATTATTTCTTTTGTACCTACGATTTCCCCCTTACTATCTATAGCAGGTTCTGTTCCCTCATCAACATTGTAAATTGCAAATTTAATATTAGCTAATAACTCACCTGTCTCCGCATCTTTCTTAATAAGTTTAAATGAAGGACTATCCTCAATTATTAATTTTACTGTTGTTCCCTCTACTGTATACTTCTCCTCTTTACCTTCTGTATTTATAAATTTTAATTCTCCAGTTGTAGCATCAACCTTAAATGTTATATCTTTTACTTTTGCATATCCATCTGGTGCCAAAATTTCTTTTAGTGTATATGTTGCATCTTCATCTTTACCATCAATATATTGATACAATCCATTTATTATTATTTTTCCATTTTCATCTGTAACATAATTTCCTAATTCTTTTGATCCTTTAAGTAATTTAAATTTAGCTCCTGACAAGTAAACATTTTCTTCTTGTTGTTCTCCGCTTTCTCCTTCTGTAACAGAAGTAATTCTCTTAATTTTTGATATTTCCAAATTATATGTTGGTATTTTTTCATCCTCTACTTGAATATTTACTATTGGCAAATTTTCTTCTTCAGTTAATGTACTTTCTTTTACAGTTCCTTCTGACACATTTAATGAATATGTTCCATCATTATTTGATATCGTAAATTTTATTGGGCTCGCCAAATAATACCCTTCTGCTTTTGTTTCTTCAAGGGTATACTCCTCTCCTACGATTAAACCTTTAACTATTATTTCTCCATTAACATTAGTTGATATACTTTTTCCACTCTCTGGTAGTCCTTCTCCTGTTAACTTATATCCAACACCGCTTAAAGGTATTGCCGTTTCTTTATCAGTCTTCGTCACTTTTAATCTTGCTTTTGCTTCATCCTCCACTTTTACTGTTATCTTATATGGTTGATCATCATTTTCTTTCGTTATTTCAATATCTTCTTTCGTTGTTCCTTCTGTCTGCTCTACTTGTAAACTTCCATCTTCTTGTATTATTCCCATAATTTTAATTACATCAGTATTTAACACATAATTTTCTGGAGATTTTATTTCCTCAATTATATACGTTCTTTTTACATATAAACCTTGTAATTCTAATTTTCCTTCATTATTAGTCACAGCCGTTTTACTCTCTTGAGGTTCAGTCTCCGTTTCTTCTCTCGTTATTTTATATGTTGCTCCTGGTACTAAGTTATTTTTTCCAGCTTGATATTTTTGCAATTCTAAATTATATTTTTCTGCCAATCTTATTCCCAATCTATTTGGCTCTGTTTGCGTTCTATATTTTCCTTCTGATGTTTTTAATGCAAAATACACCCCATGATGACTAAATGTCTTTTTATTATAATCCTCTCCATTAGGAACCTTTACTGTATAGTAAAATGTATATTCCGCTCCTGAAATTATTTCAGTATTTTGAAAATCTATTAAATATGTCTTTATATTATCCCAGTTTGTTATATTTTCTGCCGTTTTCCACCCATTTTCTTCATTACTCAAATCTTTATCTGGTGTCTCATTTTCTGAATAATACACTACAACTTTTCCTTGAAGTTCCTCTGGCACTTCAAGTCCTGCATCCGTCATCTTAGTTGTAAATTCTGAACCCAAATCATATTCGCTTAAAACATATGTATTTCCCTTAAAAGGTATCTTTCCAAGTATTACAACATCAGTAATTATATCTGAATAATTATTTTTTATTTGGGCTCCAATCCTTACAGTTTTTTCCGGTGTATCCTGACTAACCGTAGCTATTTGTGGTTTTACATCTGCAACTTGTGGTGAAATAACCTGTGTTCCATCTTTATCAAAGTTACTTGCTGTTTGATTTGTAAGCAAAGTATTTGGCGCTATTAATTGTACTTCTGTCGTTGATTTATGAACCTTTTCCTCCGTATTTGAATTACTATTTACATCATAAATATCAGCTGAATTATAATAGTACTCTGCACTTTCCTCATTTGATGCCCATAATTCGAATTTATCTGTAGTTGTTGCTATACGAGGATCAGCTGTAATATCTGTATGTATCCAAATCTCAAATGTTCGAGGTACATCAAACTCATTTTGTGTATTGATTTTTATAAATCTTCCATTTTCATTTTCAATATTCTCACAACTTGTTAAAATAACTGATGAATTACTTATTCGAATATCATAAATATCTATATCAATAATATCCTTAGGTAACTTTATTAAGAAACTTCCATTTGTCCATCCTATTTGATTCACCTTTTCATTTGCCTCTGCATTTATAGTTAGAATTTCATTCTTCTCTGTTATTTGCGTTGATAATATATTTTTACTTATGTCTAAGCTGGCTACTGAATATGGCGCTTCATAGCTTGCAGTTTTAGATATATCCCCTAATAATTTTGATCCTACATATACTTTTAAATTTGATTTTATATATTTCAAACTATCAAATTGCTCTCTTGTGTAATTTGTTGTTATGTATTCGTCATCTAATTGTTTTTGTGAATATACATACAAGTATTGTGAACTTTGAGTTTCACTTGTTTCAACTCTTATGTGTTTTACAGGCATGCTAAATTTGTATGGAGATGTTTTAGTATATTTTCCCCAATCATCTTTTGTAAATGTCACTAATAATTCATCTGTTTCATCATCATAAACTTTTATAAATCCATCTTCTGCTAAGAATTTATCAGCATTTGCAAAACCTATACCAATGTTTGTTGTTAGATTTTCCATTGAATCTGTAGTTGAATCTGCTTTAACAAAACTATCTGAAATAGTAGTTTCTCCATTTTTTCTCTCCTTCATGATTACACCATCAGAACTTTCATTAGTTCCTTTTGAAACATACCAAGAAACCATATAATTATCATCTTTTTCCACGCTACTTGCCTCATTATAGATTCTAATAGGCTTTCTTTTGGAAACAACATATGTATTATTCATATATCCTCCAACACTCATAGCAATTGTCGAATAATTTTCATGTGATTCTCTAAAAGTATATGTAAGCGTATCCTTAGCTTCATTAGATTTAAATGGATTTTTAAACTCAGCATTAAAATTATTATATCCCTCATAATACGTCATAACTGGTATATCAATTGTTACAATTGACATATCTAAACTCTTATACGCTTCTAACGGATATACAATTTTCAAATTATATTTATTATCTCCTGATATAGATTTTGTCATATTTCCATTTTCATCAACATTTGACATTCTTGACATTCTAAAATAACCACTCGTGTCATTATAATAAAAACTGTCTACAGATGACTCTGTTGTTACACTAATTGGGCTATATCCATTTAGCTGTGGAATTGTTCCTTCAACATAATTTTTCTTTATAATTAATTGGTTATTATTTTCTTCTGCCTGAATTCCTGCCATTAATGTAAGAGTACCTTTCTCCTCATTTTGTCTATCTTGCAAATCATAATATGTTGAAGTTGATGTTGAAATACTTGCTGAAGCTGTTCCATACCAATCCATTTGAAGATTTATTTCTTTATTTATTTCAATTTCATTTCCATCTGAACCTACATATGTTCCTGTAAAAGTTATCTTATTATCATCTCTTGATAAATTATTTATGTTTGAACCAATTGCATTTGCTTTTGAACTTGAATATGAATAATCACCACTTCTTACAATACCTGTAATCAATTTTTGAGTACCATTTGCCATATCATTAAATTCTAAAGTCTTGATGTTAGGTCCTATGTAGTTATCTTTCAACTCATTATCTTTTGGAGCAGTTGTTGCTAGATAAAAATTCTTACCATCAATCTCAATTTTCCCATTCTTCAAAATTCCTTCTGTCTGAACATTTACCTCCATGTATAATGTATCTTCATTACCAATCTGTTTACATGTTCCCTTTATCTTTTCTGCATAACCATCATTGTTTACATCACGCAAAAAGAAGGCGCTGAACTTAACATTATCAGTACCATCAACTGCCTCATCTCCATCTACAAATTGGTCATATGTCATTGCACGAGCTAACTCGCCCTCTGCAACAACTTTCTTTTTTGAGCTTTGCTCACTAGTTTGATTAACTACAATTGCAATTATTGTAGCAATTACAGCTACAGCAAAAATTGCAATGCTTAAAATTTTCTTTCTTGAAAATTTCTTTCCAAATTTCTCTTTCAAGTTCTTTAACATACTCATGGCTCCTTATATTCTATTTTATAAGACTTATTTTAAAGAGCTTTTATAAAGAGTCAATGACACAAAAATCCTACTTCTATATATATAATAATACTTATAAGACAAAATAAACTATCAAACCTACTATTCGCAAGACATTTGATAGATAAAAAAAAGCCATAACCGACTTTTTTACTTTTTATTCTCTTTTTCATTACATTTATTCGACAAAAACGCAGTTTACTTGCGGAACAACACCACCCATTGTATTCTCTTCAAAATAATCCACAGGGCACAAAAAAAGTAATCCACACCCTGTCAAACACCCTCACTCAAACATTCCACAAGAATATTAATCATTAGACAAAAGTAAAATACATATAAAATTTTTGAATCACCGCGCAGGGACCAAACGAACGAAGTGAGTTCGATTGAAGCATTCTACCCGATTTGAAAATAAGAAAATGTCAATGGGATGTAGGCAACATCCAAATTGACATTTTCTTATTTTCAAGAATCGAGGAATGCGCCAGCAAGGTGTGAAAAAATTTTATATGTATTTTTCTTTATATTATGATAAAAAGATGAGCATATCAACGTTTCCGTCGATACACTCATCTTTAATAACCTATGAATCTATCCTTACTTCTGATCAGAAGCAATATCATCATCATCATATTTAGTTTTCTTAACAACCATAATAACCGTTATTACCATAATTGCAATCGCTGCAACAATCAACAATCCCAATATAACTCTTATAGCCACATTAGCTCTTTGTCTTTGTAAACTCAAACCAGTAGGTTCAGAGAATGTAATTGTATCCTTAGCAGCATACGCATCTCTCTCAGTCAATACAGTCTCACCGTTTGAAAGTGTAGTAGTCTTTGGTTGGAATTCATAAGTAACCTTACCATCAGCATCCTTCTTAGCAACCTTGTCATAACCAGCCTCATAAGCAGGTCTTTGTTTAGCAATCATGTTAGCATTACCAGGTATAGCAGCTATATCCCTTCTACCAACTGGGTTACTATACATTGCGATCTCAACCAAGTTGTCATAGTTCATATTCTTAATTGCATCTTCGCTTCCTTGTGAAGCAGTAACAATTGTCATTGTAGCCTTAGACTCATCAGCATTTACTGATTCTGGCATTAATTCCTTAGTAATATTTGAATTATACTTACTTCTTGTCTCAGAAGCAATATCATCAGCTGTAGTATACATTTTTAATGTAAATGGTTCTACAATAGGTTTTATTATTCTGTCATCAGCAGTTGTCTGTGGTTGACCATTTATTGTTTTAGTTCTGTAATATGTTATTTTTACAACATCATTTGACATTCTCTCGTTATCTGATAAAGAAATATTGTTCTTTCCTGTTGCAACATATGCTCTTTTTTTATCATCCTGTAAGTTCTCATCATCAACTGTACTATTGTTATAAGCCATAAGTGATAATTTATTCTTTCTGTCAATATCTGAAGAATCTGTCCAGCTTTGGTTAGCTACACTTTCTGTATCTTCTTTACTTATACTAATGTCATTATCAACATAATCAACTAACTGATCAACAGTTGTCTTAACAACAACATCTCCACTTTCATCTTTGTATGCGAATTTGTACTTCGTTGTTAAATCATTTCCACTTGTAGCTTCTGTTCCATTTGTATAATAGTGTAATCCAACATACTTACCATATTGAATACCTCTACCTGTATTAAATGGAGATAAATCACCACTATTTAAATCTGCACCAGATTCATAATTTGTAGCTAAGTCAAATAAGGTTTCTGCATATTTCTTTTCTGAAACATATTTTGTTGTGTAATCAGTTTCAGATTTATTAATTACATCAATCTTATAAGTTAATTTAACTTGTAATCCCTTTAAGTAACTTGCCTCAACTGCAATATACTTAAAGCCTTGAGTTCCAGCTGTTAATAATTCTTTATTAATTTCTGTAACCTTGTCAGCTCTTATTGTAGCTATATCTGAATCTGTACCAGCAGTCTTAATAATGTTACCCTCATCATCACATGATACTGTAAGAACTACATCGTTTCCATCATTCTTTAATAATTCAATCTTATTAATTTCCTTTTGGATATATAATCTTGTTTCTGGTCTTCTTGTTAAACCGAAGTCAATATTAGGAATTATATAATTGTGTTTATCTTTTGCATTCATATCCTTAGATCCTTCAGTTGTTTTTACATTTTGTTGATAATCAATCTCTTTTTGATTTTCAATATCAACAACGAACTTAGCTGTATTAGCAACCATTGAAGTTTTATCAATCAATTCAGCTTTATTTTGCGCTAATAATGTTTGATATTCTTCTGTTAAGTTTTGATATTTATCTTTTGTACTATTTGCAGCTAAAACTTCTGCATTTTTATTTGTTATTGTTCTTGAATAAGCATCAACACTAAGTCTTCTTGGTTCATAATCTCTAGCATCAGAAACTCTTGCATTATTCAACGCAGTAGCTTGTGTACCATTACTTAAATCTTGCCATTGGTTATTCAATGTTGATCTTATATTATCTGCTGAAAGTGCTTCACTATCAGCTGTTCCATTAACAGTTCCATCTATAGTACCACTATAAATTTCACCTTTTTCGTTTCTAACTGCAGGATCATTAGTCATATTAACTTGGTATGCAGTATTCTTATAATCTTGACCGCTGTATTGTAATGTTTTTTCTGTATTACCATACTCAAATCTTACAACATAATTTCCTGATAAGAAATCTTTGAATTCATATTCACCTTGAGCATTTGTTACAGCCTTTGAAGTGTAATCAGATTGTTCATTTTCAAGAGCAAATGATCCATCAGGCCAAATATATTCAAATTCATAATCTAAAATATCAATATTAATAATCTTACCAGCTAGTTTTCCACCTGGTTGTAAATCACTTTGATCAACTTTTATCTTTTCAACTAATTGTACATCAACATCTGGAATTCCAGTATCATCACCATCTAATATACCATTAGCCTCGCTATAATCATTTCTCTTATCTTCCCAAACCACACCATTTAATTTTCTTACATTTTCATCTTTCTTTAATGTAACTTTCAATACTGGCGCTGCTTCCGTATCATCTTCAAAGAATTTAGAATCTAATTTTCCATTAGAATCTTTTGCTGATACGTTGATGTTATCTGGAGCTGAATCTTGATCAACTCTACCAGAAATTTGACCAGCTTTATATCTTGTAGTTTTATGTCTTGCTACAGATTCATCTGTATATACTGATGTGAATCTTGTAATTTCAGCTATGTTTGATTTTTCATTTAATAAATCATCCCTATTTGTTGGAGTTGATTCTTGTATATCATCATATCCGTCTTTATCAACTTCATATGTAACATACACTTCAAAGCTCTCACCAGGTTCAAGTGTTAATTTATCATCAACTGACTTTTTATTTCCAGCCAATGCACTTAATCCTGTACATTTTGCAACTTTATAATCTCCACTATTAGGAAGTGCCTCAAATGTTAAATCTCCAGTTGCCTTATCATTTGTTCCCAAGCCATCAATATATTTATTCTTTAAATCATCTTCTCTGTTCCAGCTATATAAATCACTATATGAATTATTAGCAGCTAACTTTCTGTAGTATGGTGTTTCTGCAACAACCTTTTCTTTTCTTGCAACATCATCTTTATCTCCTGTTGAAATATAAGATGTTACTTTCTTACCGGCTGTCTCTAAACCAACCATTGAGAATGTCTTATCATAGTAATCTGTAAATTCATTTATCGAAACATCTGTAAGTACAGAAGTGTTATATAACTGAATTTTATATGTTACAAATAATCTTAATTCTGAACCTTCTTTTAAAGCTTTAACTATTGTTTTTGTAACATCATCTTTAATTGAATCATAAGCACTAGATCTATATTTAAAATCTGAGTTATATAATCCAATACTATATGTTTGTTTTCTGTATTCAGGTTGAACTGTCTTTTTTAAAGCTTCATCTGTTAATAAACCTAATGAATTATATGTATAATCTGTTTCTTGTTCATTAACAACTACTTTAGCTTTATATAAATCTTTCAATACACTAATATCTGTGTGATATCTTTCAAGTAAACCTAAGTTTATTTGATTGAAATATTCATCAACTGGTTTATATGTATCTTTCAATACTTTTATATTATCATAATTCTTTTTCTCAACATGATATTTAGTTTCATAAGGGAATACTAATCCCGCTTCTGAAGTTCTAGCTGAGAATTTATATTGATCATATATAAATCCTTTATCATCATGCGTTACCAATGTTGACTTTTTCTTAGTATATTCATCACCAACATCTTTTGAAGTATAACTTAATGAAGCTTCTTGATTTTTTCTAACTCCATTTTCAACTTTATTATATTGTGATTGACCAACACCACCAGTTGCCTTACCTTGTGTAGTTCCATTTGATGTATCTATTGCCTTATCACCATAAAATTCTGTAAAGTAACTATCAAAGTCTTTTCTTTCAGCACTATTTTCAACGATATATGAATCGTTAGAATAATCTATTTTTGCTGAATTTCCTTTTATTCTTGAATAATCTGAATCAACTCCAGCAGTTTCAGCAGCCGTTTTCTTAAATGCAGCTAATTTCTGATCAACTTTATCTTTTCCAGATGATTTCAAGTATTCAGTAGCTTCATATGTTTGACCATCATATACAAACTCAACATCATAAGACATTACATATTTTGATGTATCTAATCCCTCTTCTGAAGGAACTTGTATCTGTGGAATTTCATATTTACCTTTAGCAATATAAACTCTATTATTTATAAAGTCTATCGTTTTTCCAGAAGCATCCCAAGCAATCGCTTTTTCTCTTTCAACCTCTGTTAATTTGTTGTTATTCTTTTTGTATTTAACTTTCCAAACTACAATCTCAACACTATTATCAACAGCATAGCCCTCTGATTTATCTTTAATTCCTAGTGTTCCTGTAGATTGATCTTTTTGTTCATCTTGATCTATCCAAACCATACCAGAAAGGTGAGTTCTTAAATCAACAGGTTCTGGCATTACTTCAAGTTCAACTGGCATTGCAGCTCTTTCTCCATTTAATCCTGAGAAAGCATCTACGTCAATTTTCTCATTTGGACCAGTTGTATTTGACATTGTCTGTAATTTTGTTACTTCACCAGTATCCTCATCTTCCAAATAACCTGTATATACTTCATATGAACCTTTTGCAGTCATGTAATGGAAGTCAACTTTGAAACTCTTTAATGCAACAACATCATCTAAGTAATCAATTGCTAAATAGAATTCTTCACCATCATATGGGAATGAATAAGTTTCAGCTGTATCTAAAAATTCTTGAGCTTTTTTATTATGAGCATCTTCATCTTTATATACAATCTTAAAGTTTGTATTTTGTATAAATACTGACTCTCCTGAAGAATCTAATACTTCATTTCCGTCTCCGTCAACACCAACTAAAGTCATTTTTGTAATACCTGCAAAATCTACTTTAGCACGTTGACCTTGTTGAGTTGTTCTTCTCTTATAATTAATCTTTAATGGTCCTACCATATATTTATTTGTATCAGCATCAAAAGAAACTTTTAAATCTGATGATTTGTCAGGACTCATTCCAACATTATAATTAATTTTAAATGTTCCATCTTCATTCTTTGGCCAACTTGTGTCTCCATCATTCATTTCTTTAACATAACTTTCGAAATCTCTAGCTTCAGCAGCAAGTCCACCACTCAAATCGTCTGGTAAATAAACATTTTCTGTTCTTGTACATACGAACCACCATGCATATTGTACATATGAATATACACCATCTCCGCCACCAGCAGTTGGATTTAATTTAACAACATAGTATTTTCCATCATTATCTTTGATAACATAAGTTTCATCACCAATATTATCAACACTATTATTTGAGTTTTTAACTCTATATATTATTTCATCACCAACTTTAGTGAATTCCTCTAATTTCTTCTTAGAACCATCATACAAAGTTTGAGTCTTTGTAAATGATAAACTTGATGTAGTACCAGGAAGATTATTTGCAGTTTCTGCTAATACCCAAGCCTCAGCAGGTGTTGCAATATATGATCCTTGTAAGCTCCAGTTACCTTCATATCCTAAAGGCATACCCTTAGCAATACAGTACAAGTTAGGTTCAGAAATTAATCTATCATACGTTAACGCTGGGCTACTTCCCAATGAATCATGTGAATACTCTTGAAGTACATTATAAGCTGTCTCTCCTTGTTTCTTTACCCAATCCTTAACCTTAATTGCATGTTCTTTTGAAATCTTAGTAGCTTCTTCAGCTGTATACATTTTTGCAAGTGAAATCAAATCAGGTGATTTCATTGCAATTATTAGGTACGCAAATAGTACAAGTAACGTTATTATAAATGTTCTTATTATAAATTTCTTTTTGTTTCTCATACTATCACCCCCTTATTCTTTCTATCAATCTGTATCTTAATTACATACAGAGTAATCAATAAGACTATCAGTGTAGTACTAATAATCATTAAGTTAATCATACTTCCACCAGTTTGAACACCAATAATTAAATCGGCTTTGCTCAAATCATCTTCATCTTGAGCTTGGTTATTCGGAGTAGAATCAACATCACTAATTGCATATTGGTTATAATCCTCGGCAATTTCGAATGTGTTATTTATAATTCCTGTTCCGTTTTCTGTCATCTTCTTTGTTAAAATTAACTTAATTTCTTTTGTATCACCAGGTTGTAATAATATATCTTCAAGTTGATTTGTATAAGCATTACCATCAGCAGCAACATACCAACCAGAATTTAATCCAGTATCAAGTTCTAACTCTTCTGGTAAATAATCAACTATTGATTTTACATATCCTGCAATTTCTCCTCTGTTTGCAACTGTTATTGTATACTCTACAAACAATTTTGAAGAATCTGCATATTTAGGATTAATATCAACTTTTGCAAGTTTTGGATTTTCCATTTCATATGTATTTGTTTCTTTATCATTTTGAACTGTAATTCTATTAATATTTGCATCTAATGATAAATCAAACATACCAGCTTTTACAAAACCAATATCAATATCAGATACACTTGAATCCTTTATACTAATCTTATCAGTAACTGCTTTATAATTTGAAGTAATTGCATCTGAGTTTTTATCAGCTGTAACACCTTGTTTCTTATAATCAGTTAGTTGATATTTTGTTGTATCATATTCAAATTTTACATAGTAATCACCAGGTTTAACATTTTCGAAAATATATTCTCCAACATTATTTGTAACCACTTGACTAACTATTTCTTGAGAAGAAATATCACATAATTTTGCAACTATATTAGCCATTCCTTCTTCATCATCATCTTTTTTACCATCTTTGTTTTTATCATAAAATGCTGTACCTATAATTTTATATGTTGCATTTTCATTAACTACTGACTCTTTACTTACTGATTCACCAACAGTAGTAATTCCATCATAATTAACTACTGGAGCATCTTCACTTACAACTTCTACAGCCATATCATCGCTTGTATCTGTTGAGCCAACTTCATCAGAAACCTCAGGTTGAAGAATATTAGTTACCTTTTCAGTTTCAACTTTTTCAACATTATTTCCTGAAACTTCCCAACCAGTACCAACGACCTTTTCATCAGTTCCTTGTAAGTTTTCAGCTCTACATAGCAAACTAATCTTAGCAGTTTCACCAGCATATATTTCAGTTGTCATTGAGAAATTATCTGATATATAAGCATTTACTGTTCTACCACTATCAAATTCACATTTACCAGAAATCATTACTAATCCACTTGGTAAATTATTAGCAACATTTATAGTATCACTTGCTTTTCCTACATTCTTAACTTCAAGAACATATTCAACATAGTCGCCTTCTTTAATATATCTATTATCAGAATTTGCATAACTGTTAATTTCTAATTTTGGTTTAGCTAAAGTAACATGATTTTCATCTGACATATAAGATGCTTTTAAATCTCCACTTTCAACTGTTGCAGTAGAAACTAAATCTTTTTCTGTATCACTCATATCGTTAGCTTTAACAACAACTTTACAAGTCTTTCCTGCACCTAATGAAGAAACATTCCATGTAACAACTCTTGAACTTGAATCGAAATTTCCTACATTTGAATTATCCCCATCAACATAAGCATTAACAAAATCTAATCCTTCTGGAATAACTTGTCTTACAACAATATTATTAATACTTGCATTATTTTGATTTGCAATCATTACTGAATAAGTCATTTCCTCATCTGGTAATATTGGATAACCATCTTTAGTTGAAGTAAGTTCAACATCAATTTGAGAATCATCAATTTTATATTCTTTATCTTGAGTCAATGTAATAGCTTTTTCTAATCCATCAGCTTCAAGATTTGCTTCCAAATTAATTGTTCCTTCATATCCATCTAAGACTTCTAATCTAAATTGAACTGTCGTAGATTGGAACTCTTTAATTTCTCCTATATCAATTGAAATTTCATTTGTATCTTCACCATCTGTTACATATCTTGTTCCTTCTGGCACATTAGCTTTTAAAACAACATTTGTAGCAGCTGTTCTTCCGTCATTTCTGATGTTTACAGTATAGTCAACATATTGACCAGCTATAACAGTATCGCCTTGAACACTTGTTGACATATCAGCATTAAGCATTGGAGCATTTCCAGTTGTTAAAACAACTTTATCAGCTTCACAAACACCTTGTGTTCTTTCTCCTACATAATATGTACCAAATGTTCCAGCCATATCAATATTATTTGTTAAATATGGTGGTATTTCAAAATCATATGTGAAAGATAAAATATCACCAATTTTTACATTCTCATTAACTACAATTAAGAAAGATTTAACTTTATCTAATGATTCAGGTTCAACTGTCCATCCATTTGATGCTACATTTAAATCATCTGTTGCATCACCATTTTCTGAATAATACACAGTTGTTGTAAATCCATCAGCCTCTGAGAAAATCTTTGATGTCATTGGAGCTGTCATATTTGTTCCTAAAGCTTCATTAGAAACAATTGATTTATTTCCATCAAATATTGTTCTACCTAAAATGTGAACATCATGCATTTCCTCATCAGTATTATTTATTAATATCATTTTCATTTCAGCTGTTCTCTTGTCAGCAAATGTAGCAATTGTATCTTCTTTTCTACCTTGATCAACTGAAATTAATGAAGCATTATCTTTATAATTTGAAATCATTTGTGCATTTACAAATCCATTTGGAGCAACAATATTTAAATCTGTATCATATTCTCCTTGTTTTCCAATTAATAAGTATGCTGATGGAGATGTAATCATATTCCAATCAGAACTTAATACATAATTTGTTGCATCCTCATTGTAATAATTCATTAAAAGTTTTTCTTTCTTAGAAGCTGTGTACATATTAGTCTCTATATCAGCCTTTAAAATAACTGTTGTTCCTTTATCAGAATCACCCAATGTATATTTTGTTTGAGTTCCTCTTAATGTAATTTTTATTACAACTCTATCTTCTTGATCTCTTAAAGTCTCAACATTTGCAATTTCTAATTCATCATTTCCATAAAGTAAATTCATATCTTTAATGTTTACATTTTTTACTTCTTTAGGGAAAACCAATTCAAATACTGGATTTTTATAAACATCACTATTTACATTACTATTATTTAATGAAAGTGTCATTTCAACATCTTCATTATTTACTAATGTACTTAAATCTGTTCTACTTAATGAAATTGTTGCGCCTGTTGATGTTTCTGTTAAATTAGTTTCAACTGTTCTAACAGGCATATCTGTTACAATACCTTCTTCTAATTCAGCTGAACCTGTAAAACTTTCCTGTATGCTTCTAAACATAGCCAAATCAACTTTTTCATAAGTACATTTTTCAATTGTCTTTGTTGCAACGATGTTTAAAATACCTTCTCCAACAGGATTGTTAATTCTCATTACTATTTTTCCAATTTTGTTGTCACCAAATTCAACTGTAATATATCCATCACCATCATCAACAGTATCTTTGTTTAATTGAATTAACTGTGTACCATCTTCAAGTAAAATTTCGAAGTTACCTGTTTCACCAATTATTGAAACAAGATTATCTTTATTTACTCTTATTTTATTATAAAAAGTATTTTCTCCATCTTTAGTTGATGTACTATATCCATTGTTATTGTCATCAACAAAATATTCCGTTCCTTCATTTATTTGTACAGATTTTACTAAATCCACTCTTGAAATATTTACATCAAATGCACTTTCATATAAAACACTATATTCTGCTTCATTAGCATTTGCATTAGCATATAAATATCCTTTACTAATATTTTGAGTTTTTCTAGTAACATCATAAGTAACTATATTTGAATTTGCTTGAGATAAATCATATTCTTTTTCAATAGAATTTGAAATTTCTTTTGTACTTTTGCCTGAGAAAATATTAGCTTTTGCAGAAACTGTTGCATTTAATTTTCCGTTGGTAACATCAGAATAATCTTCATATTTATATGAAATAATATATTCATCATTTCCAGTACTCATCTGATACTTGCCTTCTTTTTCTGCATTATTTACATTAATATAAACTTTTCCATTCTCATATGACCAGTTTTCAACAGTAAATAATGTATCTCCATTTAGAAGTCCATTTGTAAATCCAGTACTAATTGCTGAAACATTAACATCTTTAATACCAGCTCCTTCAACTCCTGGGATTTCAACTTCTAATGAAGTATCTTTAATAGGTAACTCATTTTTTGAATCTGTACCTAAAGTTACTTTTAATTGAACTAAAGCTTCTTTAGATCCATCTTTAGAATAAGGAATAAATTTCTCAACACTGCTTCCAACAATTAAATTCATATCATTTGAAAGCTCTAAAACAGGTTTAACTGATTTAGTTATAATAGTTTCATTTCCTTCACTATCAACATGTGTTCCTAATAAACTTAATTCAACTCCACCTTGAAGTTTAGCAATATCAACTGTATCTTCATTTTTAAGTTCAATTGGAATGTAAACTTTAACTTCTGTTCCACCATTAATCTGTCTTAATTTAATTTTACCATCTTCAATTGATTGAATATATTCACCAAGTGAAATATTATCTCTTAACTTAAAAATTTGATTAGCTAAATCTTTAATATCGATTTTTGCATTTTTCAAATAACCTGTTGATTTAACACCAACTGTTATTTCAATTGCTAATCCATTTTGAAGTACTTGTTCAGAATTTGTATTATTTACATTTTCTGATTCAGAAGGTTGAGTTTCAATATTAGCTACATTATTTTGTGTTTCAGATGTAACGTTTGATGAAGTTTCTTCTTTATTAGAAGAATTCTCTGTAACATTAGCTTCATTTTCACCGTTTGGTGCCTCAACAGGTGTATCTTCTGTAACATTAGCAGTATTTTCACCATTTGGAACATTAACCGGTGTATCTTCTGTAACATTAGCAATATTTTCACCATTTGAAACATCAGCAGGTAAATCCTGAGTAGTTTCTTCACTACTTGGAACGCCATCAGCTGTTTCGTCATCTCCAATCCTTCCTTGAATTTGTGCCCCGCTAACTTCAGCACTTGTATTAGCACTCTCATTTTCTAAACTTGGTATAGACTTTGTCTCATTCGTTGAACCATTCTCATCATCAGCATTGTTAATCATAACAAACTGAGCAGAATAGTTAACATCCTCATCTGGTTCAACTGCATAAGAAACAAGAGCAGTACCAAGAGTAGCGAAATTGCTAAATACAAGCATAAAAACAATTAAGCTAGCCACGGCTTTTTTCTTAATTTCTTTCATCATTGCACATTTACCTCCGCAAATATATTGACTTTTTTAACTATTCGCCTTTTATTTTAAAGATATTTCGAAATATGTCAATTAAAATTTTTTCCATTTTCTGAAATTGATAATTACTAACTATAATTTCTCTTTACGGAAATTAGCACATTATAGCTAATTTTACATTTTGATTAAATTTTTTGATACAATTTGACGAAAACGCCAATTTAGTTTCCATAAAAATAATATGTAAACCAAATCAGCATTTTTTAGCGAGTTATCCACAGCTTTATGCACCTCTGTGGATAACTTTTTTTTTGCATAGGTTGTCATAGGGACGTCTTTTTTGACACATACTTTATTAAAAAAAGAAAAATACATATAAAATTTTTGAATCACCGCGCAGGGACCAAACGAACGAAGTGAGTTCGATTGAAGCATTCTACCCGATTTGAAAATAATAAAATGCCAATCGGATATAAACAACATCCAATTGACATTTTTTATTTTTAAAAATCGAAGAATGCGCCAGCAAGGTGTGAAAAAATTTTGATATGTATTTTTCTTTGCAGTACAACTTAAAAGAACATTATATTTATTTTCTCGCTCCTTGCTAAAACATTTTCCCACCTACTAAACTTCGTTTAGCAGGTTAGGGAAAAACTTTCAAACTGCGCGTCATTCAAAATCAAATATATTTTTTTATTAACTTAAAAGAACATTATATTTATTTTCTCGCTCCTTGCTAAAACATTTTCCCACCTACTAAACTTTGTTTAGCAGGTTAGGGAAAAACTTTCAAACTGCGCGTCGTTCAAAGTCACATATAT
>CAKPEG010000022.1 GCA_934149275.1 uncultured Clostridia bacterium
ATTATATAAAGAGTCAACGACAAAAATTTCTTATATTTATATATAAATAATACTTATAAGACAAAATATATAATAAACTTCGCTAGTATCAAGACTTTTAAGACATAAAAAAAAGCCATAAACGGCTTTTTTACTTTTTAATCTCTTTTTCGTTACAATTATTCGACAAAATTCAACATTTTCTTGCGGACCATCGGACTCTACAAGGCTTTCTTAAAAACAATCCACACACCTCAAAAGAGCTCTTTTCCACAATCCACACCATATCCACAATTAGTTAGATTTTTAAACCATATTATCACAAAAGAAAAATACATATAAAATTTTGAATCACCTCGCAGGGGTCAAGCGAACGAAATGAGTTCGATTGAAGCATTCTACCCGATTTGAAAATAATAAAATATCAATAGGATATAAACAACATCCAAATTGACATTTTATTATTTTCAAATTTCGAGGAATGCGACAGCAAGGTGTGAAAAAATTATATATGTATTTTTCTTTATACTAAATCATTATATTTTTAGATTGTCAAAAAGAACGTCCCATGGACAACCCATAACAACAGTAATTATTAAAATTGTAAATTATTTAACTTCCTTCATTGACAAACTAACCTTCTGTTTCTCAGGATCAATACCAATAACCTTAACATCAACAATATCACCAACAGCAACAACATCAGAAGGATTCTTAACAAAATTATTAGACAATTGAGAAATATGAACTAAACCATCATGCTTAACCCCAATATCAACGAAAGCACCGAAATCAGTAACATTTCTAACAGTACCCTTTAAAACCATATTCTCCTTCAAATCCTCAAACTTCAAAACATCACTTCTCAAAATCTGCTTTGGCATATCCTCTCTAGGATCTCTACCAGGTTTTGATAATTCATCAATAATATCTTGCAAAGTCAATTCGCCAACATCCAACTCTTTAGCCATTTCTTTAACATTGACTTTCTTTAATTTGTCTCTCAATTCACTTAATTTGTCATTTTGAACTAAATCATCCACAGAATATCCCATCTTTGTTAATAACTCTTCCGCTTTATCATAACTCTCTGGATGAACCCCCGTAATTTCTAAAGGATTTTTTCCATCATATATCCTAATAAAACCTGCACATTGCTCAAATGCAGCCTTTCCAAGCTTAGGAACTTTTAATAATTCTTTTCTTTGTTTCAAACTACCATTAGCATCTCTATACTCAACAATATTCTTAGCCACTTGCTTATTAATTCCAGACACATAAGACAACAATGAAGGAGTCGCAGTATTAACATCAACACCAACACTATTTACGGCATCTTCAACAACACCAGTCAAACTCTCAGTCAATTTCTTTTGATTAACATCATGTTGATATTGCCCAACTCCAATTGCCTTAGGCTCAATCTTAACAAGCTCAGCCAAAGGGTCTTGAAGTCTTCTAGCAATTGAAATAGCACCTCTTAAAGAAACATTTATATCCGGATACTCTTCAGTTGCAAGCTTTGAAGCAGAATAAACAGAAGCCCCAGCTTCACTAACAATAGCATAATAAATTTCTTTTTTATTCTTTGAAATTAAATCTGAAACAAACATCTCAGACTCTCTTGAAGCAGTTCCATTACCGATTGCAATCATATTAATATCATACTTATCAATAAAATTATTAATTACCGTAGTTGCACCAGCAACATCATTTTGAGGCTCTGTCGGATATACAGTTGCTGTATCTAACAGCTTTCCATTTTTATCAATAACCGCAAGCTTACAACCAGTTCTATAAGCAGGATCGAACCCTAAAACTGTAATATTTTTAATAGGCGCTTGAAGCAATAATTGTTTTGCATTTTTTCCAAAAACTTTTATTGCCTTCTCCTCAGCCTTTTCAAACAATTCACTTCTAATTTCTCTATCCACAGAAGGTTCTATTAATCTCTTGTAACCATCTTCAATACTCTCTTCTAGCAATTTTCCGAACTGGCTATTCTTGTCTTTTATAATATCATTTTCAATAAAACCAATTACTTTATCATCAGGCTTTTCAACCTTAACTTTCAAATAATTTTCCTTCTCACCTCTATTAATAGCCAAAATTCTATGGCTAGGCAACGTTCTCAATGTCTCATTAAAATTATAATACATCTCATATGGAGACTTCTCATCTTCATTTGCAGCCTTAATAGTTACAACCGCTTCTCTATTGCATAACTTCTTCATTTTCTTTCTATACTCAGCATTATCAGCAACAGTCTCAGCAATTATATCCTTCGCACCATTAAGTGCATCTTCAATTGTTTCAACACCTTTTTCAGAATCAATAAATTCCTTTGCAATCTCATTAATATCTCTTTTATCAGATTGTAAATAAATTATATTAGACAAAGGCTCTAATCCTTTCTCCTTAGCAATAGTAGCCCTTGTTCTCTTCTTCTGTTTATAAGGTCTATAAATATCCTCTAACTCAGACAAAATCTCAGCATTCTCAATTGCTTGCTTTAATTCATCTGTCAACTTTCCTTGTTCATCAATTAATCTAATAATTTCTTCTTTTCTACTTTCTAAATTTCTTAAATATTTCAATCTTTCGTCGAATTCTCTAAGAGTTTCATCACTTAAATTACCTGTCACTTCTTTTCTATAACGAGCGATAAAAGGAATAGTATTTCCATCATCAATCAATTTTATAGTATTTTCAACCTGTGATGTTTTAATATTCAACTCTTGTGCAATTTTTTCATTTATATTCATTTTAACTCACATAACCAATCAAATAAATTATTGATTATTTCCTCCTTTTCTTAAATAACGTTATCATTATATCAAATAAATCAATTTTTGAACATATTTTTAAATTGTAAAAAAATATTATATTTATTTTTTCGTTCCTTGCAAAAACATTTTTTCCACCTACTAAATTTCGTTTAGTAGATTAGCAAAAAGTTTCAAACTGCGTGTCACCAAAAAACAAACATAATATTTTCCTTTTCTATAATTAATAAACGTACAAAAAAACAACCGTATATTAAAATGACCATTACCTAATAAACCATTTAAGTTCATTTCAATATACAGTTGTTCAATTTCTTATAATTCAATCGTTAGCCCATCGCCCAACATCTTAATTGCTTTATCTTCAAATATTGTAAACTCTGCATTCTCCGTTCCAATTAAATTAGAATTAGCAAATTCATCTTTTTCTTCATCATCATCTTCTATTGAAAGCACATTAAATGTTGCAACATATTGATTTGTAGCTATTTTTTCAAGTTTGTCTGGAACAATATATTCTGTCTGTCCCTTAGAGTTTCTTGCAAGTACTATTGGATCCTCCATAGGAACAAATCCTTTTCTAGTAAAATAAAAACTTACATTTGAATCATCAATTTCAATTCTAGTAACCTTAATACTTCCATTATAACTATTATTGCCTGTATAAACTTGATTTTCTAATTCATGCCATGTTTTATCCTTTAAATTATCTGACTTTTCAATATTATATATATATGCTTGAAGTTTTACCTTCTTCAAATCTCTATTTTCTCCAATAAAAGCAAATATTGTTTTAACCTGTAACGTTGACGAATCACTTTCTAAATTAAAAACTATATCTTGAGCTTTATTAACATCTAAAGTATTACCATTTTCATCTTGAACATTAATATCAAACTCTTGATTCATATAATCTTCTTCTGTTGCCTTTGTTTGCGTATTAACAATTAAAAATTTAGCAGATGCCATTTGAATTTCACATTCAACCTTCATGGAAATATCTTCTTGCTCATATGAATTTGTGTTATCAATTAAAGTAGCTTCTTTATCTGTCTCGGATTTATTTAAATTCATTTTAAAAGCGCCTATTTTTTCTAACCCTGTAGTACTATTAACAATAGAATTCTCATCATTATCATCGCTATTTTCATCTTTAGCAGTAGCTTCTGATGAACCGAACTCAAAGAAATTAACTTCTAAATTATAATTGTCATTAAGATTAGCATCTGATATATCAACAACGTCATAAATTCTAGCTTGCGTATCAGACTTTTTATATGCAAGCTGTTCATTCTCATCTTCAACATCTAATACCTTTTTTCCATCAATTCTAATTTCTCTTTGAAGTTTAAAATCAAATCCGTCTATATAATCAGTTGCATCACTAAAATCCGTATCTTCTACATTTTTCATATCAACATTATATTCAACAATTAAATACTTTCCAGCGGTAGCAACCTTTTCAACATTTAAACTCATATCTGGTGTTTCAAAAGATTCAATATTTTCAGTTTCTTTTTTCTCCCCATTATTTGCATTCTTCTTAACAATCACTGCCACAAGTATAGCAATTATAATAAGAATAGCTAAAACAATAAATATAATCTTTTTATTCTTCATTAAAATATTCTCCTATTATTTTGTTAAATAATATGGAACAACTTCCATATCCTCTTTATCTTTATCTGATAATAATATTATTGATTTTACAGTAGCTTTAATATTTCTTGAATTCTCGTCAATTTGTGTTGTTTCACCATCATCATATTCTACACTTTGGTTTGATGCATAATTTAATGAATTACCATTTTCATCTCTAACATCAATTCTATATATTGATGGATCTCCACTTTCTTGAGAATCTATTTTTTGATAATCAACATCAGTAATTGAAGTTTCAACAATCACAATTGAATCAGAAGCTGTTTTTATAATTTTTTCACCTTCAATTGTAACATTTTGTGCTTGATATCCATCAGCTATTTCAACTATATCTGTATCCTTTTCCAAATCTTGTTTTGTTGCTTTAACTTTAATTGAACCAATCTGCTCTGTATCAGAAGCATCATCCTCAGCATCTAATTTCTTTTGTTCTGCCTTTTCTTCATCAGATTGTTCACCATTATAATCAGACTCAACCTCTTGATAATCTTCTTCTGTAGCATCTTCCTCTTTGTATTCAACTGTATTATCTTCTGGAATTTCCTCTCCATCATCAACCGGCTCTTCATTTGCTGGTTCAACATTTTCATCCTCTTCTTCATCTGGATCATCATCAGTTGTTACATTTTCTTCATTTGCTGTTTCATCATTTGTTGTATCCTCATCATCTGTAGTCCCTGCTGTATAATCATTTTCGAAAAATTCAACTTGCAAGTCCATATTATCTGGAAGACTATCCATCTCAATAACATCATAAACTACAACTTCTGAATCAGACTCTTTATAAGAAATTTGATCACTCAAATCCTCTTTTGTACTAACTGTATCAGAATTTATTTTTATTTTTCTATTTAAATGAAAATCGAACTCATCTAGCTCATTATAAGCATTCCCAAATAAATTTGCATTTTCATCTTTTGATACTACATCATATTTAATAATCAAATTATTTCCAACATATGACATATCATCAATTGTAATTTTTACAGTATCATTTTCAGCACATTTTCCATCTAAACTAGCTGTAAATTCTTCCTTTGATTGCTCAGCACCTTGTCCGTTTTGTTTTTTTCTACTTGAACTTACGACAGCTGTGATTATTGCGATAACCAATATAACAGCAATTATCAAAACGACAATAGCCATTGTTTTTTTCCCTTTTTTCATTTGTTCTCCTCCTTGTTTCATGACTAAAAAATCATAGTCAAACAATATTTTCCTATTAAATAATACTAAATACAGGTAAAAATATCAATATTTATTTGAAATCTTAATAAAAATGAGATATAATTGTTACTGCGTAATTTTTGATTAAAAAATATTTAAAAATTTATTTATATATAATAGGAGGAATACTATGTTAAACACAATTGGTGTTACAGTTCGTTTTGGAAAAAGAGTACTATTTGAAGATGTTAATATCAAATTTGCAAAAGGAAATTGTTATGGAATTATTGGTGCTAATGGTGCTGGTAAATCAACTTTTCTTAAAGTATTATCAGGCGAACTAGAGCCTAGTAAAGGTGAAGTAGTTTTAGATAAAGGTGAACGTTTATCAATTTTAAAACAAGACCACTTTGCTTATGAAGAATTTCGTGTACTTGACACAGTCATAATGGGAAATCATGAATTATACGATATCATGAAAGAAAAAGATGCCCTATACTCTAAACCAGATTTTTCTGAAGAAGATGGAATGAAAGCAGCCAAACTTGAAGAAAGATTTGCAGAACTAGATGGATGGAACGCAGAATCAGATGCAGCAATGCTTTTAAATGGTTTAGGAATTGAAACATCCCTACATGAAAAATTAATGAAAGAAATTGAAGCAAAAGATAAAGTTAAAGTATTACTAGCTCAGGCATTATTCGGAAATCCAGATGTTTTATTACTTGATGAACCTACAAACGACTTGGACATAAAAACAATTGACTGGTTACAAGAATTTTTAATTAACTTTGACAACACAGTTATAGTTGTATCTCACGATAGATATTTCTTAAACAAAGTTTGTACACACATTGCAGATGTTGACTTTGGAAAAATTAAAGTATACCCAGGAAACTATGATTTCTGGTATGAATCAAGCCAATTAGCATTGAAACAAATGAGAGAACAAAACAAGAAAAAAGAAGAGAAAATCAAGGAATTACAAGAATTTATTGCAAGATTTAGTGCTAACGCTTCAAAATCCAAACAAGCAACATCAAGAAAAAAATCTCTTGAAAAAATTGAATTAGATGAAATTAAACCATCAAACAGAAAATATCCATATATAGATTTCAAACCTGACCGTGAACCAGGAAAAGAAATCCTAGAAGTAAAAAATATTTCTAAAACAATAAACGGTGAAAAAGTTTTAGACAATGTTTCTTTTGCAGTTAAAAAAGATGACAAAATTGCAATTCTATCTGACAACGAAATTGCAAAAACAACATTATTCCAAATCCTTGCAGGAGAACTAGAGCCAGATGAAGGAACAGTAACTTTTGGAACAACAATAACAAAAGATTACTTTCCAAAAGACAACAACTATTTATTTGACAATGACTTAATTTTAGTTGACTGGCTTCGTCAATATTCAAAAGATCCTGATGAAACATATGTAAGAAGCTTCTTAGGAAGAATGTTATTCTCTGGAGAAGAAGCATTAAAAAAAGTTAATGTCCTATCAGGAGGAGAAAAAGTTAGATGCGTACTTTCAAAATTAATGCTTTCAGGAGCAAACTTCTTAATATTTGATGAACCAACTAACCACTTGGACATGGAAAGTATCACAGCGCTTAACGAAGGAATGACAAAATTCAAAGGCAACTTAATCTTCACATCTCATGACCACCAATTAACACAAACAGTTGCAAACAAAATCATAGACCTATCAAACAACAAAGTAGTAATCCGTGAATGCTCATACGATGATTACCTAGAAGAAATCGGAGAATAAAATAAAAAAAGAAAAATACATATAAAATTTTGAATCACCGCGCAGGGACCAAACGAACGAAGTGAGTTCGATTGAAGCATTCTACCCGATTTTAAAATAATAAATTTTTATTTTAAAGTTTCGAGGAATGCGCCAGCAAGGTGTGAAAAAATTTTATATGTATCTTTCTTTTTATTAAACTAATTTACAAAGTATGATATCATTCTACTTTAAATTTCGATAAGAATGTTTATATTACAAGGCAAAAGCACCACAAAATACCGGAAGCATATATAAATACGTTGAGGATTTTTGTGGTACTTTTAACGAAGTAAGATATCATTCTTATCAAAATTATGGAAATTAGCAATTCTCAAAATCCACACCCTTCCCCATAAAAACATTAGGCAAATACTCCATATCATAATCATAACCATTACCATAATTCATTTGTATATCATCATAATTAAAAAACATAAGCGTCACCTCATAAATAAAAATCAAAAAACATCAAAGCCTATTCGACCTGACATAACAATTATACCATCTTATGGTTATTATGTAAAGTAATTCTATTTTACAATTCTGTATCATTTATACCACTATTGTATACAAAATCTCAAAAAACATACCATTTTAAAATAAAATTATAAGAATTCAATAAATTATAAATATAACTTTCCAAAAAAAATTTCCATTTCAAGAAAAATACTTGGATTTGTATCAGCAAATAAAAGATTTGAAGAAGAATTAAATAAAATAGTTACATAAATTATATATTGATTTCGCATTACTATTATTTGGGGAATAGACATATTCAAAATTTTTCATGAAATTTTGAATATTCGTTTGACAAATGAACATACTTGATTTATAATTATCTTTGTCAATACGATATGCGCTATTAGCTCAGCTGGTAGAGCAGCTGACTCTTAATCAGAAGGTCCGCGGTTCGATCCCGCGATGGCGCACCAAACAATAACAAAAAAATCAACTGCAAAAGGTTGATTTTTTGTTGTCTTAAAAACTAGAAATGATGAGGTCACAAATTGTGACCTCATCAAAATTAGAAAATAATAAATACAGATTAGAAATCAAATTCTAACCTATATTTTTTTATACAATATTAACTCTGTCACTACTCTGTCATTACTCTGTCATTTTGTATTTTTTATTTGGTGACTTTTCATTATCATCAGTAGTTTCAATAATTTATTCTACCCAATTGAAATTAATTTATCAACATACTCCGCCATAAAAATTGGAACATTCAATATCTTACCGCTCTTATCCAAATTCTTAGTCGAAAATCTAATTGAAATTTTATTATCATTTACCTCATTAAACTTTGTCAAACTTGTATTATTAGTACTCTCTCCAGCTTTTACTTCTATAGGTATAATTTCATTTTTATATTGTATAATAAAATCAATCTCGTGTCTGTCGAACACATAATAATTAGGTCGATCCTCAAATTTAAATAACAACATATCCAATATAAAATTCTCTGTCAAAGCTCCTTTGAATTCTTCAAATAATCTATTTCCTTCAATAACAATTCTAGAATCTAAATTAGCCTTCCTTCTCAATAACCCAACATCAGACATATACAATTTAAAACTACTTAAATCAGTATACGCATTAAGTGGAAAATCTGGTTTAGTTACATTAAATATTTTATTAACTATATTTGAATTATTTAACCAATTTACTGCATCTTCGTACTCTCTTGCTCTTGCTCCATCTTTAGCAACTTGATACAAAAACTTTTTATTTTCCTTCGCAAGCTGAGACACTATACTTTCCCATATAATAGATATTTTAGATTGCATAGTTGAGGTGTTTGTATGCTTCCCAAAATCATTTTCATAACCATTTAATATTTGTTTTTGAATTCTAGTAACTTCTTCAATATCTTTTGTTTCTACCCATACCTTCACAACTTCCGGCATACCTCCAATTATAAAATACGCCTTCATTTTTTCATTTAATTGTTCAAATATTATATCTGGTATTTTTTCAATTTTAGTTATTGATTCCATATAATCAACTAAATTGTCTTGATTATCAGCTAATAAAAATTCCGTAAACGTCATCGGATACATTTCTAAGTAATCTACCTTTCCAACAGGAAAAGATGTATGTGATAATTTTATTCCAAGTAGACTACCTGCACAAACTATATGATACTCATTAGCTTCTTCCTGAAAATACTTTAACGAATTTAATGCATCTGGGCATTCTTGAATTTCATCAAATATTATCAAAGTTTTTTCAGGTTTTATAACTTTTCCTGTTGCAAATACAAGTTGTTCCAAAATTCTTTTTGGATCTTTTGTATTTAAAAATAGTCCCTTTAATGTTTCATCATGATCAAAATTAAAATATGCAATATTTTCATACTGTTCTTCTCCAAATTCTTTTAGTATATATGTTTTACCAACTTGTCTTGCTCCTTTTAATATTAATGGTTTTCTATCTTTTCTATTTTTCCATTCAATTAATTTTTCTTTTATATATCTACGCACTATAATCACCTCTTTATATTATATGTGTATTTATATAAATTATACTCTTTTTATCACGTTTTTACAAGCTTTTATATTGTTTTTATCACACTTTAGTGAACATTTTCATTTGGCTTCATCACGTTTTTACAACGTTTTTCTGTGTTTTTATCACATTTTTGTAAACATTTTTCGCTTTTTTACACATTTTCGTAAGCATCTTGTACTATATCAAAAAGTAAAATACGAAAAAAATTATTTTTAATCTTTAAAAGTAAACATTTCTAACTGTTTGTATTTACTTTTTACAATACATGAATTTAAAACTTTTTATAATACTACCAGACATAAAAAAAGAACATCAATGTTCTTCAAAAAATTGATATTCTTTATTATTTCTAAACATTATTTCCTGTAGCTTCACTTCCTGATGGAGTATTTGTTACATTTGAATTCTCACCCGTTGAACCATTCCCACCAGTACCTTCCGGTTTTGTCGTTCCCGAAGGAGTAGTTGACGTTGATGGGCTTGGTGATTCTGCAGGAATTGCAGGCGTTACAGGAGTTGATGGTGAAGCTGGAGTTTCAACTTGCTTTGTTCCAACCTTAACTTTTCTTGCAATCGTTGCATAGTAATCAGCAGACAATTGAGTTTTTGAAACTAAATTTCCAGCCATATCATAAACATACTTGTATGCAATACTTCTACATCCATTTGTACCTTTAGTAATTACTTTTTCAACACCTACAGCCATAGTAGCATCTTCCGTTTTTTCAACAGGACATGGAATAGTTTCTGTAACTGTTGAAGCCACCTTAACATTATACTCAGCATCCTCTTTCAATCCATATATACTTACAGTAGCAACACCAGATTTTATATATGCTTCCAATTTAACTGGATATTTTCTTGTATTTTTAAATTTAAAATCCAATGCACCATACACAACAGTTGCATCTCTTCCTGGATCAACATAGCTTGTTGTAAAAGAATGTTGATGTCTTTCGACAATTCCCAAGTTTGCAAATAACACTGTGTTATATAATGTTGAAGAAATCTGACAAATTCCTCCACCTAATCCATTTTCAACACCACCATTTACATATACAGCAGCTTCTTTATATCCATTTTCAACACTTCTCTTACCTAAAGCTTTGTTATATGAGAAAACTTCCCCAGGTTGAATAACCTGACCATTAAGTTTCTTACAAGCAATTGCTAAGTTAGTTGTTCTTGAAACATTTCCAGCGTCATATCTTGTAGTAAATGTTCCCAACAAATCCGGAAAAGCTTTTGAACCTAAACTAGCAACAGTTTTCTGAGCTTTTGTAATTTTTAAAGGAATTGAATATTCTTCCTTACTCTCTGCTAAAAGTGCTTTTGCTTCATCCATTGTAATTGCAAAATCTACTCCATCCTTATCAACAACAACTTGGAATGGATCTTCAATTATATAAGCATCTTGTGGTTCTGTATGAACCTCACTATAAATTTTTTCAATATCAATATCGCTAGCTTTTGCTTCTTTTACTGAAATTTCACGCTCTGTTTCAAAATCTTTTGAAATATCTTTGATACCTTCTGAAATATCATTTTTCATTCTATCAACATCTAATTCAATTCCGTCTTTTCCTTTAGTTATAATAAGTTCATTCTCCTCAATACTATAAGTATAATCTTGAACTCTACCAGGAATTTCAGCACCAGCCTCTGTTAAAATATTTTCTAATTCTTCCTCGTTATATCCAACATCTAAGCTAATATCCTGCTTTTTAAACTTACTAGCAATTACAGCAAAATTATTTGAAAATATATTTTCTGATCTTCCCTTTGAAACAGCCTCATCAACAGCTTTTTCAATATTAGCTGTTACTTCAAGTTGTTCCATTGGTAATTCTTTCTCATACTCACCATATTTCAACTTAACAATTTCTTTCTGCCTAGGAATAACCTTTTCTTCAATCAATTTTATAGCTTGAGCTTTATCTAAGCCAGACACATCAATTCCATCAATTGAAACTCCAGAAATAATTTTATTAGAAAACATTGTAGGAATTGCAAAAGCCGTTAACACAACCAAAATCAGAATTATTAAAATAACTGTGATTATGGCTATTTTAATAGTTTTTCGTTTCTTCTCAAACATTTGCTCTATGTATTCATCTGAACTTTTGGGTTTGTTAACTTCTTTGTTTACTTTCTCCGTATTATTCATTTTTCTCCCTCCATAAATCATAGGTAAAACTATATTATCATATCGAATTTTTTTATTCAATAGTTTAATAATTCAATCCATCTTTTACTAGACATTTTATTTTTTTAAATATATAATATGATTAAATAATTTTTAGGAGTGGTAAAATGTTAGGAAATTTACTTTCAAATATTAGAGAAGAAAAAGAAATGTCAAAAACAAACATTGCAGCTGAAATTGGAATCAACGTTGGACATTTAACACATATAGAAAAAGGCGAAAGAAATCCAAGTCAAAAAACTTTAAGGGACATTTGCAAAGCTATGAATATTCCTTATTTACCTGTATCTTATTTTTATGACAAAGAATTCACAGAAGAACAAAACAAATTTAATTTAATTAATTCGATCGCATATGACACAATTCCACTAATTTCTAATATAGAAACAATGGTAAAATGTCCTGCTTCAATTCCAAACGCATCATTTGCAATGAAAATGAAAGACGATACAATGAAATCATCCATACCAAAAGGAACTGTTGTATTTGTTGAATATGGGGCAATGCCATTACATAGAGAATTCGGACTAGTACAATACAATGGTGAATTCTTAATCAGACGTTTCGTATACAGAAAAAATAAATTAGTCTTAAAAGCAGACAACCTTCTAACACGTGATATAACAATACTTAACGGATCTGAATTCACATTCATCGGAAAAGTGCATGTCGAAAATTAACATTTTGATTACAAAAACATATCATTTTGATTTAATTTACGTTATTAAATCGAAATATATTGAAACTATTTTTCTTTAAGATTATAATAATTATATATTATCTAAGAAATTGTTTATTAATAATTTCTTCAGGGAGGAAAGAGTTTTATTATGGAATTAGTTAAAAATATATTTTTTAATACAGATAAATTAACACCAAATTCAAAAATCAAAATATCTTACACAGGTAAGTTTTTTCAAGACAATTCACAAGATGTATGCATTCATCTTGGATTTGGATCAAACTGGGATAACTTACAAGATATAAAAATGGAAAAAACTGAACTTGGTTTTCAAACAGAATTTGATTTAGAAGAAAGCGATTCTTTAAATTTCTGCTTCAAAAACGGAAATGAAGAATGGGACAATAACGATGGGCAAAACTACATATTCCCTATTGAACACATAGAAACAAGCCTAGTTCCACAAGAAGAATCATTTAGCTTATCATCACCAAGAAAATTAAGAAGATCATATATGATAAATAAAAAAATAAGATTAGCAATTTACAAAATTATCACATACTTACCTAAATTAGTATCTGGTAATTATAAGAAAAAATCAGAACAATAAAAAAAGACCTAAAGGTCTTTTTTTTTTGCTTTATTACTTTTCAATTAAATTACTATTAATATATTGATAAAAATTCTTTTTTTTGATACAAATATTTTGAGATATTTTAATTATTCAGTTTAATAAAAATTAATAGATTAGGAGATAAAATTTTATGGCCTCAAAAGACTGCTATCATTTTACAAAATTAAATAGAGCTTACCAAATAGAAAAAAAAGGATTAGAACCAAGAATAGAAGGAAACTCAAAAGCAATTAATGACAATGATCCTAAAATATCATTTTCAGACGGAAAAATAGCTACTGCTGGCCTATTTGCCAATTTTTATGATGTATACATGGCTATGAACGAAGGAAAAAGAAATCCAACAGATAAAAAAGTAATATCATCAAAGAATATAGAAGATTATTTAGGCGAAGGCATATATCTAATGTTTGATGGCACAAATATAGAAAATACAGGTGGAAATAAAGGTCATATTAATCCATTTGATGCTGCAACAACAAAATCAATTCCACCAGAGGCTTTAAAAGTTTGTGTTCTTAAAGACAATAATGGAAATATACATTATTCTCAATATGATTATATAAAATATATTATTGCAAATTTAACTGGAGAAGATTATTCACAACTACAACAAATGGATAAAAATAATATCATATTAAAATGCATTGAAGAATATAAAAAAAATTATAAAGATGAACTTGAGCATTTTTCTCAAGACGAATATACTCCAGAATCAATGACTTTAGCTGATTTTTGCCAAACATATAAAACCGAAATTGATACTAACATAATTAAATATTTGCAAACTCATTTTGTAGATTCACAAGGAGAAATAAGTAAATTAAACAAAGAATTTGAAAATATGCCTTCATCAATTACAAATGCACTATCACAATGTCAAATACAATATAAAAAAATGATGGAAGAATTAATTAATGGCAACTTACCTGATATAAAAATACCAATACCTGATTTTTATGATTTATACAGAAACAACTTAGATAATGTTATAGGTGAATATTGTAATCAAATTGTAGAAACATCCAAAAATGAAATTACAGAACTAAAACAAGATGTTGACAGTATGACTGAATATGACAATCTTTTCTTACATTCTAAACATCACATAAAAAATGTTGTTGAATTCGCTTATATAATTGGAAAATCCGAAAACTCTTTAGGTGATGACTTTAACCTTTTAATCCAAGCAGCTAAATATCATGATTCAGGAAGAGAAACATCAGAATGGCTAAGTGATAATCATGCTGATCCTAGTGCCGAACATGCAGACATAGAGTTATCTAAAACAGGCAAATATACACCTGAACAAATTGCAATGATTAAAGTTGCTATATGTTACCATGAACATAGTGAAAAATTTAAAAATGAATTCGATGAAAAATATTTTATGGAAGTAGCTGAAACCGAAGGAGTTCCAGAAAATAAGCTAGAACATACAAAATTAATGTGTATATATCTAAAAGACGCTGATGCTCTAGATAGAGTTAGACTTGGTAATTTAGACAAAAGTTATTTAAGAACAAGTATTGCAAAATCCGATATATTTTTAAGAGAATATGGAAAAGATAAAAATAATATTTCATGGGAAAATGCTGGACTGGCTGTAAAACTTAACAAAGACTTTAATATAGAACAAGAATTATTAAACGCATTACAAAAATTAAAAGAAGATTATTCTGAAAAAGAAACACTTATAAGTGCAATAGAAAATATTGAAAATCATGAAAATAGTAAAGTTGCTGAAGGAAAAAGCAGAAATATATTTGGTATGATAAAAAAAGTAAGACATGTTTTACAAACACAGGAAACTTTAGAATTGAATAAACAAGATAATTCAAAGTCAATTCAAGAATTAGTACAAGAATCCATTCAAGGTGTACCAAATCTTACAACATTAGATGAAATAGAACAAGTAAAAAGTAGACAAGAAAGACAATTAGAAGAACAAAAAGAAGGGCAAAATAAATAGGAGATTTTTAATATGGTAAATAATAAATATGGAATAGCATATAGTGAAATATTAGAAATACTAAAACATATTCCAATAGAAGATTATAATAAGATACCGAAAAGTGAAATAGAGTTATTTAAAGCCTATGCCGATGATAATTATACATTTACTTATGATACAACTAAAACCTTAGCAGAACAAAATGTATCAGATATAACCAAAGGACTTATCATACTTTTATTTAGAGATTATTGGGCAACTGAAATCCAAAGAAATAAGATTATTGCAAAACAAAATTATGACAGAATAAAATTAGAAGAAGAAAAAGAGGCTAAATACAATTCATATAAAGCTCTTTATAACAACTATAAGAATTCTTCTGTAAATAATGAAAAAATCAATCAAGAATCTGCATTAATAGAATTAAAAAACATGAAATGGTATGAGAAAATTTGGAAATCAATTAAAAAATTTTTTTCAAAAATGGAGAATCTATAAAAAGGTATAAATAATTTTTATAATTACATTACAAGAACGATATTTTGATTATTCTTTTTCACTTCCAATTAATTTTGTATTATCTAGCTTTGTTATTCCTATAATATTGGTATCCTTTGCTAAAATATTTATTTGTCTTTTTGCAATTGCATTTAATCTTTCAAGTCTCTCTTTTTGATTAATATTATTTTCTATCATACTAGCATTTAGTACTTCTAAGTTAGATAAGACTACCAAATGTAAAATATCAGTATAATCTCTAATATTGCCATCTAATTCTGAATTGTTTTCTCTCCATTCTTTTGCTGTCATTCCAAATAATGCAACATTTATTACATCTGCTTCATTTGCATATATAAATAATTTTTGTTTATCTGTAAGTGTTGGTACTATGTTTTCTTTTATACTATCTGTATGTATTCTATAATTTGTTTTCGATAAACTTCTTCTTACTGACCATTCTATTTTCTCTTGATATGTTTCATTATATTTTAATCTTTCAAATTCTTGAATCAAGTATAATTTAAAAGCTGGATCAATCCAAGAAGCAAACTCTAACGCTATATCAGGATGAGCAAATGTTCCACCATCATATTTACCTCTCTTACTAATAAATCCTTTAGAATTTGTAGAATTAATCCATCTTGATGGACTCATTGTAAATGAATTATTGCCTGCATCATTTTTAAACTCGCGAGATTCCGCTAGTTTAAAATCTTCATTAAAAAGTTCTTCCCATAACGAATAAAAGTCAAATGAACTTTTATTACTCATCCATTTAATAACAACATCACCAGGACTATTAAGGTTCTTATATCTTGCCAAATCAGTCAACGAAATATAATCAATTTTATTTACTCTTATTACATTTATTAAATTATCTTTTACATTCATTTTAGTTGTTATTTTATTATTAATAGTATCTTTATTCATATGTTATTCCTTTCTTAAAATTTGCTATTTAGCATAAAAAAATGAGCTCAATAATCCTTATAATTATTGGCCCATTTCTTAATATTCAAATAACTGTATTAGTTATACTATGATTTCCTTTTATTGTCAATTGTTTTCGTATGACGTTTTTCGACATTTATATTATTGATGTTTTTTCTTAATTACATAAATGCCTGCTGTTATTGAAATCATTATCAATAAGATGCTTTCTGCTATTGCAACATATGGAACTTCACCTGTTCCTACTGCTACTATTAAGTCTGCTCTACTTTCGTTGTCTGATGTATCTTTTTCATTAAATCCTGCTTCGTTTTCTGTAACAATACTTGCAACATTTTCTTTTGTTCCAATATTGCTATCTCCATTTTGCCATCCTAGAACTACTTGATATTCTCTGCTTTCTCCTGGTTTGATTTCATCTGTTTCAATGCTTGCAGTTGTTTCGTTTATTGTCCATCCTGGATTGTTCTCAGCTTTCATTGTCATTCCGCTTGGTATGTTTTCTACAACATTTGCTTTACCAGTTAACTCGCTGTCATTTGTTACTTTTATCTTGTAAACTACTTTTACATTTGCTGTTGATAATTCTTTTCTATGTACTTCAACTTTTCCTAAGTTTCCGTTGATTGCTGTTTCTTGTCCGTTTACAATTACGCTTGCAATTGTTTTATCTACTCTTAAGTTGAATACTAGTTTTCTATAATAGTAATTTACATATGTTGTATCTTCTACAATTTCTTTTCCATTTTCATCTTTTGTTACTGTAACAGTCATCTTACCATCTTTATTTGATGGTACTTCTTTTATTTCATAGTATTTAATATCTTTTTGTTCTGTTGTGTACTCATCATTTTGATGTCCTGTAATCTCTACTTCATCTGCTAGTTTTTCTTTTGTATCTATGTCATAGTAATTAACTATAACTTTTGCTGGTCTTCTATAGTAATAAATTACGTCTAGTGGATCAGCTGTCATTGTTCCATTCTTGTTGTTTGGTTCTTCAACTAAGTCATATCCTGGTACATCTTTTAGTTCTGTCTTATAGTCATCACCTTCGTGTCCTGGTATATTCGTTGGAACGTCAATTTCTTCTCCGGTTTCTGAGTCAACATATTTTACATTAACCTCTGTTTTCTTGATGTAATAATATGTTACTCTTATCCTTTCTGTTGTCATTGTTCCTTTGGCATTTTCTGGATATTGGTCTTTTACTAAATCATATCCTGAAATATTCTCTTCATGTGTTTCATACGGATCTCCTTCATAACCTTCTTCTTTTGTTTCATCTAGTAATTGTTTACCTGTCTTAATATCAATATGATTTACAATTACGCCACCTGATGTATGTACATAGTAGTAAGTTACTGTGATGTCTTCTTTAGTCATTGCACCATCTGCATTTGCTGGTACTTCAATTAATTTATAGCCATCAAATATCTTTCTTTCTGTTGTGTAATTATCACCTTCGTGTCCATCTTGTACTTCATCTTCTGTTAATCTGTTTCCTGTTGTCTTATCAATATATTCTGCTGTTACTTGACTTCTGTAGATATAATAGTAAATTACTTCAACTGGTTCAACTTTCATCATTCCTTTGCTGTTTGCTGGTAATCTATCTTCTACTAAGTCATAACCGTCAAATATTCTTGATGAGATGTTATATGCATCGCCTTCATTTCCATTATGTACAGCATTTGCTAAGATTTGTCCTGAAATTGCATCAATGTGTTTCTCAA
>CAKPEG010000023.1 GCA_934149275.1 uncultured Clostridia bacterium
ATATAATTGAATCTAATAAAGAAATTTTTGACTATGAATTAAAAAAGATTCTAGGATATTTGCCAGATTGGTCTCTAGATTCAATTGATGCAAATAATTTGTTCATTTCGTTCAAAGAAGGAACAACACAGCATAATAACTCAGGATCAGGTGATGGATTTATTAACTTATTTGTAATTTTAACGTCGCTTTACGATGCTCCTCCAAATTCGACAATAGTAATAGATGAACCCGAACTTGCTTTGCATCCTGATGTTCAACAAAGATTAATGGAACGCTTAATATTCCATTCAAAAAATAAACAAATAATCATAAGCACACATTCTCCATACTTCATAAACTTGAATTTATTAAATTACGGTGCCAAAATATTTAGATTTTATAAGGAAAATGAAAATACAACTATATATACAATTAAACCTGAGCATATTTCAAGCATAAATGCTCTATTAAATACTATTGAGCAACCTTATCTTCAAGATATTAAAAGTAAAGAAATTTTTTTCCTTGATAAATTAATATTAGTTGAAGGTCCAGATGATATATATGGATACCAGTCCTTATTTGAAAAGTTTAATTATAAAACTTCTGGTAATTTTTATGGTTGGGGCGTAGGTGGCGCTGATAGAATAGAACATTTAATATCATTATTAGATGATTTGCATTATAAAAAAATAGTTATACTTCTCGATAATGATAAAAAAGAATTAGGCAAAAAGTTATCTACTCTATATCCTAATTATAAGGTTTTCGTTATTGACGCTAAGGACATTAGAAATAAAGAGGCACCTAATATAAAGAAAATCCAAAAACTTATTACTTCGATAAAAAATAATATAAATAGCGAATTAAAAAATGTCTTAGATTTATTTTTATCACAATATATTACTGAAAATGAAGTACAAGGGATTATTGTTGATAGAAAAAATATGGAGATAAATCCTGAATATGAAAACAATATTAAAGAAATTATTTCATCAATACAAGATTATTTCGAAGATGCAGATACCAATAATGATGAAGAAGTTTATAACTTAATTTTCTCATCTGCAAATGAAACTATTGCTAGAAAAATGTTAGATGATTATATTATTCAACATCCAGAAAAGACTTCTAGATATATTGAAAGTAAATATTTAGATTTCGACTTTGTATCTGGTGGTGGTGGCTGTGACTTAATTAACTCTGAAAATAATATTTATTACTTTGAAATGTTTCAGGAAGCTTCTACCAAAGAAAACAAACATGTTAGTGTAAGAATTAGTATCTCTGTAGATATAGAAAATAAAAAAATCTCAAATATTGTTTATACAGAAATAGAAAACACTTTAAACAATCTATAATTTATAATATATTACTCCCACCCATAGGTATGCCTGAAAGGAGGTGAAAAAGGTAATGGCTGGGAGTATTGAAAAAAGAGGAAAGAATAGTTACAGACTAGTTTGTACAGGAGGATATGACCTAAATGGAAAACTAATCAAACATACCAAAACAATACACGGAACAAAAAAAGATGCTGAAATAGAACTTGCCAAATTTATTGCAGATGTTCAAAATGGTCTTGTAATTGATGGTAAATCTCTTAAATTTTCTGAATTTACTGACATATGGAAAAGAGATTATGGTTCAAAAGAACTTGCACCTTCAACTTACAAGAGATATTGTAGAATGTTAGAAACAAGAATCTTACCATACTTTGGACATTTCTATATTAACAAGATTAAACCAACTGATATTATGCAATTCTATGATTTACTTAGTAGGGATACTCAGTTAGTTAGAAAGAAAAGCAACAATAGTAAGAAAACTCTAAAACCCTTATCTGGCAAAACCATATTAGAGCATCACAGACTACTTCGTGCAATGCTACACAAAGCTATATATTGGCAATTAATTGTATCTAACCCTGCAGAACGTGTTCAACCACCAAAAGCAAAAAAGCCTAAAAGAAGATACTATGATGATGAGCAATGTAAAGTATTATTAGAAAATTTAACAACACTTGGTGAAGATCAAATCAAATACAAAGTTGCAATCATTCTAACAGTATTTACTGGTGTAAGGCTTGGTGAATTAATGGGATTAGAATGGCAAGATGTTGATTTTAAAACTAGCATTATAAGTATAAATCGTTCAAGTCAATATTTAGCAGACAAAGGTGTATTTACAAAAACACCTAAAACAGAAAGCTCTATCAGAGAAGTAGCAATTCCAGATTTCGTGATTTCTCTACTTGAGGAATATAAGTTATGGTATGAAGAACAAAAATCCATTTACGGCGAATTATGGACTGATTCTGATAGGTTATTTGTACAAGCTGATGGCAAACCTATGCACCCTTCTACAATTAGCAAATGGTTTGTGAAATATGTTGCACAAATAGGGCTACCTGTAATTAACTTTCACGGATTAAGACACACAAATGCTACACTTTTAATATCACAAAACATTGATGTAGCAGTTGTAGCAGCAAGACTAGGACATGCACAAATTACAACAACATTTAACTTTTACGTGCATCCTATTATTTCTCACAATAGACAAGCAGGAAGTGTTTTAGAAAACTTGCTACTACCACAAAAATTAGTCTAAAATCTTTTTTCAGATTTCACTAAGGCAAATAAAAAGCCATTAAACTTTTCACGATAAAAAATAAGTAAAAGACTACTAAATAATATTTTAGGTTTCCCATAGTCTTTTACTGAAAATTTATTAGAAATATAAACGTTTTTTGAGGATTTCTTCCCCAACTTTTCCCCAATTCTACATAAAAATGCTGTTTTTATGTATTATTGTTAACTAATTGGAGAATATGAAAAATTGCTACAATCCTTAAGACTGTAACGATATAGGATTGGTTGCGGGAGTAGGACTCGAACTTACGACCTTCGGGTTATGAGTCTTCTTATTTTTTTATATTTTCAACTATTTTTATAAATCAATTCTCTACACATATAATTCATTTTCAAAACAACTCTTATCATCAAATATATAACCTATTCCTCTATCTTTCTAATTTTATCACAATCTTCTGAACAGCTTCACACGTCGCCACATACGCCATCATAACACTCTCCATCTCCTCGTCAATATCCACAACTGGAGATCTAAACAAATTCATAGTATCCACCTTTTTTCCATGAACACTAACCTCCACCCTAAAAAGATGCTTAGGTTTCAATCCATAATACTCAATACCACCTCTATGCTTCACCGCATTACACCAATCACGAACCTGAGTAATTTTAACCAACAAATCATCTAATATTTTCAATATTCTCAAAGCTCGCTCATCTTTTATCTCTTCTACCAGCATCTTTTTAACTCTACTATACTTCGCCTCTTTAAGAAGTTTCTCCAAATCCTTATCTCCAGCAATTAACTCCTCATACTTATAATAAGAATAAACCAAACACAACATATAATCATAGCAACTATATAAACTCATACAAGCATTCTCAAAACTAAGCGTCCTCTTATTATATGTAATAACATAACTCTCATCATAATTATCAGGCAAAACCCACAAAGCTTGTCCAATATAAATCTTAGCATTAGACAAAGCATCTTCAATTCTTTCAATAAAATTAATCATCAATGCCTTCTGAATATCACGATAATATCTCAAATCAATTGAATATTTATTCAGATATAATTCTGATGCAGGCAATTTAAAACCAATTTCATTAAATCCATCTACATACTCTAAATATTTCTTTGAATTACCTCTATATTTTATTGTTGTTTCTTTCAAAACCTTATCAAAATTCAATCCATTCTCATTCACATACTTCTTCAAGCGATCACAAGTATACTCTTTTCCTTCATAAATTAGCCTCAAAAAATTTAAACACTCCGCTTCATTTCTAGCAGTAACTACCAAATTCACTAAATCATCCATTACCTCTCTCTCTTCTCAAACCCTTCTCTCACCATCTCACTAACCTCAGCAATCCTCTCATAAACCTCATCCGTCCTAAATCTCTTCTTAGCAAACTCACACACAACACCAACATTATCAATAATATCCTCGCAAATCTCAATCATCCATTCATGTCTAGGCATAATCCATACATGAAAATGTCTATTCGCTCTTTCTTCAAAAATCACATCAAAGTTTTCGCAAACACCATTCTCTCTCAAAATCTTAATAGTTCTATCAACTATATCAAACATTTCAATTCTCTCATCTCTCGAAAGCTCACTCAATTTTTCAATATGTCTTTTAGGTGAAACTATCATAAAGCCTTCAATTGGCAATTCCCAATCTTGTGCTAATGTAAATCTTTCATTCTCATAAGCTATCCCACAAGGCAAGTCAAATTCATGCTTTGCAAAAGCACATCCTGGGCATCCTTTATATTTTACTTCCCTATTTGTATAATCCCTCATCTAAATCTCCTCAATAATAAAAATTTCACCTTCTTTATACCATAAATTCTAAAAATTGACAATGAAATTAACAAAATCTGGTCATATTTTATCGATTTTTTCCAATCCAACCTTTCAAAAACCGTCACCCACTAATCCTCTACAAAAAGCAAAAAAGAGCTACAATCCCATTGTAACTCTTTCATTCCACAAATCTATTCACCTTTACTCAATCTTATTTCAAAATATCACTCTTCTTATTCTAAAACTCTTCTCACTTTCCCAGCATCCTCTTCACAAACTCAAACACCTTTGTATACCACTTCTTCTCAACACTCACCAAAGCCACCTCAGGCACACTCTCATCAGCCATATGAACCTCCCCATGTAACTCCTGATACTTCGTATACTTCTCCTTTTTCTCCTCTTCTTTCTCATTAAAATTCTGAATCAACAACGTATTCAAAATCTTCTTCTGATTCTCCGTTGCAAAATCATCTCTATAAATCGCAAGCAAAATCGCATAAGTCTCATCCATAATATTCTGCTCCGCCAGCTCAACATCCGAATCAATTTTAAACAAATAACTTGAATCACAATTATTCTCCAAAAATCTCAACTTCTCAATCGGAATCTTATTATACTCCTCATCTGATAAACAATCTATAATCGCTAACGCCTCTGTACACGCTCTACTATACGTACTAGTCATCCTGATCAACTCCTTCTTTATCTTGTGTTTGTTCCTCTTTAAAATTAACACCCTGCACTTGATCAAAAGAAACATTTCTTCTTACCGCTTCTCTAACAGCATATTCCATTACCAAATCTCTTCTACTTTTTAAATACACCGGTTCTCTGCTTCTTGCCCAATCCCCATCTTCAACTGATACTAAATATCCTTTTTGAATCGTTGTAATTTTCCACATTGCCTTATCCGCTTCTGACGCATTCTCACCTATCGTAGGAATATCATTTGTCACATACTCACTCAATTCATCTTCTGGAGATTCTAAGTAACGTAAATACTCATCTGCTATTTCATAATCCAAATCCAATTGAGTTTTTCTCTCTGGTTGTGAACTTAACTTGCTTTCTTCAACCAACTCTTGATATACATCAGATTCAAACATTCTCTCAGCAATTTTCTGCACATCTGGAATATTATATAACTCAGTCACATAATTCTTTCCACCAGGTAACGTCAAATCCTCAGCTACCTTAAAAACTGCAGCCAACTCTTTAAAATTATTTCTTGTAAATCTCGTAAATGGTCTAGCTACTCTACGAAGAAGTCTACTTGGAATCTTCCCTGTCGCAACCATATTAAGCACATAACTTATTTTAGCATCCTCATTAAATTCCCTATTCTTAAAATCTATCTCAGACTCTGTCTTATTATACACATCTATAAACTTCTCTCTAACAAATAAATGACGTATACTATTCTCTACATCTGAAACATTATCTTCTCTTAATGGTACATCTATTCCTTTTTGTAAATTGTAATTTATTAATTCATATCCTTCCTCATATCTGCCATCTTGATACATTTCAAGCATTTCAAATCTTCTTTTATATTTGCTCTCCAAAATTTGCTCTAAATTCTGATCAATAAACTTATCATTTTCAGTACCAAGAAACAAATTCTGTTCCTTCAAATTCTTTATCATTTCTTTTTCTTGCTTAAATCTTATTTCATTTTCATCATATAAAAATTCATATATATAACTTGCTGAACCTGGATAAGTTGCTTCAACTTCTTTTAATTCATCTATTGTTGCTTCCTCTACCGCTTCTGTAAGAGTTTCAATAAGAATTTTTATTTTTTCCCCGTCATTTGCATATTCAGACAAATCATTCACTATATCCAAAATCTTTTTTCTTGAACCATCTTCATTATATCTATACTTTAATATCGGATATTCTTTTAAATACTGTGGGCGCCTAGCTATACGTTCGTGTAATAATTGATTTCTAACTGCTTCGCTCTCTTGAAATCCTTCTTTATGTATCAATTTTGGTGCCACCTCATGAACATTTTCTATATATCCTTCTTTATCCGTTACCCTTTTATTTTGTTCTAGCAAATCCTTAAATTCATAATTATCTCCTAAACTTTTTATCAATTCTCCAACTCTTCTTTTGCCAGCCAATCTACTTTCCATTTCAAGTAGCATATTCCAATAATTATCTTTATATATTTTCCTTGACTTAGCAACATTTTCCTGAGCCATTCTATAATTAGTATATGAAACATATTTATCAGATTTCATCTTTAAAACCTGTTCGAAATGATTTAATTCATGAAATACAGTATTTAATTGTGATAAGAATGTACTAGCTAGTTTATCTCTGGAATAAAGTACTGGGCTATACATATTATCTCTTAATCTAATAAAACAATTGCCATGCGCTTTACTAAAATATCCTAACATATTATCTTGCATTTCTTCAAAACCAAAATCTAATTCATTTTCTTTTGAAGCTTCATATTGTTCATCTAATATATTTTTTTCATAAGTTACTACTTTTCGTAAACAATCTTTTATAAAATCTATATCCTCTGGTTTAATTATTATACTTTCTTGACCTAAAAATCTCGTGCAAAAACTTTTCAAAACATTTTGTTGTGCAATTTTATTCTCTTCCACCACTTTATTCACGCTTTTTCCTCTTTTCTTTTGTTAATCTCATATCAAACTACATTTAATATAACATATCGCAAAAAAATGGACAAGAGAAACAAAAAAACTGGATGCAAATTCTGCATACCAGCTCTTTTACAAAGCTTTTTATTTTATTTCCCATTCGCCATTTCTTTTTCCATTTTTTCTTTCTATCATTCCCTTTTCCTGCATTTCCATCATACGAGTTTTAACCGTTCTTAAAGACTTATTAATTTGTTCCGCAATTTCTTCCTGCTTTATATTGGGATTAGCTTTTAATATATTAATAATCGCCTGTTCCTCCAAAGTGCAATTATTTTCATTTACCTCTTCATCATTTGCACTTTGAATATAATCTATATGAGTATATCTATTTTTTAATTCATAATTTGATTTAGTTAATAAATTATAAAAGAATCTCTCCAAAAATATTGTATCTTCAAATACATTCTTTTCGAAATTTTTATAATTTGCTCTAACCAATGAATTTCTAAAATACCAAGAATTTTCAGCAAAAACATCATCATTAATATTAAATCCAAAAGTTCTTAAATATTTTATTATAAACACAGCTGTAGTTCTCGTATTGCCTTCGCAAAATGGATGCACTTGCCAAATATTTGACGTAAATCTACATAAATGTTTTATTGAATCATCCAAACCTAAATCTTTATATGAAAATTCACGTTCTTGTTCAAAGTCATATTCTAACGCATCTTTAATAGTTTCAAATGATGAATAAATCACAGTATCCCCATCTAATACCCATTCTTTTTTAGTAAAATTATAATCTCTGAATATTCCTGCCCCTTCAAAAATACCAGTAAACAATCTCTTATGTATATTTACTAATTCAGCTATTGAAAAGTTAAATGTATTCTCACTTAATATCTCTGTTATTCTAACGGCAACTTTATCTGCTTCTTCACTTTTCTCTTTTTCTAAATCTTTCTTACTATCTACCACTTCATAATATTGATCTATTCTATCTTTAACTTCATAAATATCAATATTACCTTCAATGTGCTCTTTTGCAGTTTTTATTAAATATTTTGAAGGTTTTAATCCATCAACATCTTGCAAACCAATTGCCGTTTCCCATACTTTAGTTTTTTCTATTTGGTTTGGTTCACCTTGTTTTATATATTCAGATAACTCTAAATTCCAATCTTTTTTATCATCCATAATAAAACCTCCTACACATAAATTATACCATTTTTTCTACCCAAAATCAATTTCAAAGTGCAAATTTTGCACTTTGAAATACTGAAAATTGCACTTTGAAATTATCCTAAATAATATTCAATCATTCTTGCATACTGATCTTGAGCATTTAAACAAGTATCAATTAAATATCCTTTTTCCGTTTTATTCTGATATTCTTTTAATCCTCTATAATAAAACAATTTATCCTTATCCATAATAACAAACGGAACTATATTATTTTTCAAACATTCCTTAAAAGCAATTATTCTACCTATTCTACCATTACCATCTTGAAATGGATGTATTTTTTCAAATCTTGCATGAAATTCAATTATCTCATTTATCGTCACATTATCTAATGAATTATACCATTCCATAAGCTTTTCCATATCTTTTGGTGTTTGCTTTGGAGATGATGTTTTCATATTTCCAGCCTCATTTGCCAACTTTTTATAATCACCAACATTAAACCATTCTTTTCTACTATCCATAGTTCCTTCTTTTAATATTTTATGAAACTCTTTTATCATATCCTCATTCAAATCTTCATTTGCAATCTCCAACATATAATCAACTAATTTAAAATGATTAGCTGTTTCTAATATATCGTCAACACTCGCAACAGTATCGCTTTCAAATAAAATAGTATTTGTTTCATAAATATATCTAGTTTGATCTTCTGTTAGTTTGCTCCCCTCAATATGATTAGTATTATATGCAAACATAATTTGTGTGTTATGATATAAATTTCCCTTTAAACCAATTTCTTTTTGTTCTCTCAAAACTTCTAACACATTAATTTTTGAAATATTAAATTTCTCTTTATCATTTATCAATTCATCAACTGTTATATTAAATGTTTCTGCCAATCTTTTTAATGATTCTATATTAGGTTCAAGCGTTCCAGCTTCATATTTAGATATTGTTCCAGGCTCAACACCTAATATCTCTGCAATATCTTTTTGCGTCATTTTATTTAATTCACGATATTCCTTTATCTTACTTCCAATTCCCATAAAATCACCTACTTTTTAAATCTATTTATATTATACCATATTGTTTCCAAAAAAGATAGTGAATATATATTGCTTTTACGATATGTTCCATAAAAGAAATACTACCGCATACGGTAGTATTTCTTTCATCAATTCTGTAATTTTAAATATTATAGAAATAAGTTGCTTCTAAATCTGCCTCATGCAAAATTAAAGCAAGTGGAAATTTCTTAAAAGCTTGTCCCAAAGTATTGTAGGCTTCTTTTGGTTCTGTAAATCCCATATGCCAACGAATGCAATATTTCTCCTCAACAGTTAATTTCATATACTCTGTAATCATCATAACAGACTTCTCACCATGACCATATGGAATTGTATCATCAACTGTATAATAAGGAACCTTCTCCCATTCTCCTCTTTCATTTTTAGCATTTCTGTAATCTACTTTGTAAAAATTAACCTTGCAAATATCATGCAACAAAGCAATTATAATTAAAGTATCATCTGAAACATTTAAGTCTAACACAGAATTTTTAACTTTGTGTTTTAATATTTCATATACCTTCATACTATGTTCTAATAAACCACCCTCAAAACTTCCATGAAATCTTGTGCTTGCTGGTGCTTTATAAAAATCTGATTTTTCTAAAAATTGAATTACTTCCTCAATTCCTTCCCTATTTGTACTTCTTAATAAACTAATAAATTCTTCTTTCATTTTCTACTCCTTTTCCTCTGGTAATATTTCATCTCCAACAACCTTGTAAACGCCTTGTAATTCTTTTTTCAAAGTGTTGTACATAGTTGCACCTATCTTTGTATCACCTGCTTCATATTTAGCAATTTCAGCTTCTATATCCATTACTTTAAATCTATGTGCTGATTTTGACGTGTAATAATTATACATATAAATTGGTGTATATGTAACAGAATCTATACTAATTTTTCCATCCTTGCCTGCTTTAGTTAATTTAATATCTAAAATAACAGATTGTCTTGAATTATCAGCCTTTTGACCAGACATAAAATTTCCTAATGAATAAATAACAAATCCATCTTTTGTCGTTCCATCAGGCATTGTTACTGTTCTTTTTTCCATAGGTTCTAAGCAATGCGTATGACTTCCTAATATTAAATCTGCTCCATTTTGAAATAAGAAATCAGCCAATTCTTCTTGCTCAGATGTTGGTGTTAATTTATATTCTTGTCCCCAATGCATATTCACACAAACTACATCAACATTTTCTTTCTTAACATTTTCAATATCTTTCTTTATTTTATCTTTATCAATCATGTTAATAGCAAATTCTTTTCCTTTAGGTAATTCAATTCCATTAGTTCCATATGTATAATCTAAAAATGCCATTTTAATTCCATTAACATCTTTAATTAAATATTTTTCACTATCTTCTTCAGTAGCATAAGTTCCCATATGCTCAATTCCAGCTTTATCAAGTTCTGCTAATGTATTTACCATACCTGAAAAACCTTTATCTAAACAATGATTATTCGCTGTTGCTAAAACATCAAAACCTAATTCTTTTAAATCAGTAGCCAATTGCTCTGGCGCATTAAACAAAGGATAATTACTATAACCAGCAGCCTTACCAGCAAAATTAGCTTCTAATGTACCAATTGCAATATCTGCATTATCGAAATACTTCTTAATATCTTCAAATGAGTATGAAAAATCATATGAATCTGTTGAAGCATTATATGCATCAAAGAAATTAGTATTATGACAAAGCACATCGCCTGCAACTGTCATATTAATTGTAATATCTTCTTTAGGTTGTTCAACCTCTTCTTTTTCTTGAGATAAATTCTCACCATTTTGATTTACATCATCATGTTTCCACTTTGTTTGAACAAAATGAATTCCTAAAATAACTAATACTGCCATAATCAATATTAAAAAAATCTTTTTCTTCATAATTTCACCCATTCTATTAAAAAATTACAAGAAAATTTTATCATATAACTATCATGTAATCAAACATTATTTCTTTCGTGTCACGGGGACGTTCTTTTTGACACATAGATTACATATATAATATAATAATAAGTTTTTTATCATCTCTTATTGCTAAAAACTTCAAAAAGTCATATTAATTTTTTGAATCACCGCGCAGGGACCAAGCGAACGTAGTGAGCTCGATTGAAGCATTCTACCTGGTTTGAAAATTACAAAATGCCAATGCGATGTAGTTAACATCAAAATTGACATTTTTTATTTTCAAAAAACTGAGGAATGCGCCAGCAAGGTGTGAAAAAAATAATATGACTTTTTGAAGTCAATACAATAAATAAAACCCTGTTACTTATCGTAATAAAGACACGGGTGATTCAAAAAATTAATATGTTTTTGGAATCTTATCACTATTCTAATCAAATAAAAAACCTCTATTACTTACCGTAATAAAGGTCATACAAAATTATAAATTACAAATTATTAAACACTTCAACAATTTTATCCTTATCAGGATGATCCTCAACATTTACCAGAATTAATCCTTTATGATAAACAACCTTAAGTTCATAATTATTAAAAGATGGCATTACAACTTTTCCTTCTTCTTTCGCCTTTTTCAAATTAGAAACTGTTAACTCATCTGACTTTGTAGAATCAAATTTATACACTTGAATTAAAGAATCAGATATCATATATGATTCACCTTCACTTGCACCTATTAATTCACATTCAGTATTTTCAGCTTCAGCTGTAATATCAAGTCCAGCTTCTTGCAATTTCTTTTTAAAATCACTAATATTAGCTGTTTCTTCAACTAATTCTTCAGTTTCTTTTTTATTAGTCTGAACATTGTGCTCCTTGTTGTACAAAAATATTCCTAATACAGCTGCAATTATAATTACAATAAATAAAATTAACACAATAATTCTACTATTTTTCTTCATTTTATATATCATTCCTTTTCTTTATCTTCTCACGAAAAGTATTATAACCATATTTTCCAATGTTTGCAACATTTTTGGGCACAAAAAAACTATATTTTTGAAAAAAACAAAAATATAGTTTTTATCTTATTAATCATTTGAATTTAAAACTCTGTTTGAAGTTGAATTTCTTACTTTGTTTGAAACTTTGTTTTCTACTTCATTTTCAGTTTCATTTGAAACTTCATTATCAACTTCGTTATCTACTTCATTGTCTACTTCGTTATCTACATCGTTTGTAACATCATTTTTAACTTTATTTGATGTAGTATTGTCATCAACTCCAAGTTTATCTTGTAAAAATAAAACTTGACCTTTCAATATTTCTGTATCTCTACGTGACTCGTCAACACGGTTTTGCAATTCTCCATTGTCATTATTCAAATTGTAAATTGCTACCCACATAAAAGCAATAACTATTGCTGCAACAACTAATATTGCTAAAACTAAACCATTAGCATTAGTTTTTTTAGTTTTTACTTCGTTCTTCTCTTCCATAATTTTCCTCCTTAGTATTTTATCTACAACACATTGTAACAATAATAAAAAATAATATCAATATTTTTTTAAAAATTTCTAAAAAAAAGATAGTAAATAAATTACTATCTTTACAGTGGTGGCTCGAAGTGGAATCGAACCACTGACACGAGGATTTTCAGTCCTCTGCTCTACCAACTGAGCTATCGAGCCAAAATAAAAATTAAAACTATCTAGTAATCTAGATAGTTTCTGGCGACCCGGAACGGGCTCGAACCGTCGACCTCTAGCGTGACAGGCTAGCGTTCTAACCAACTGAACTACCGGGCCATAAAATGGTGGTCGCTATAGGGCTCGAACCTATGACCTCCTGCTTGTAAGGCAGATGCTCTCCCAGCTGAGCTAAGCGACCATTTCTTTGTCAGTATCTTGCTGACAAGACCTAGTATACTAGATTTTACCTCTCTTGTCAACATTTTTTTAAAACTTTTTTTAATTTTTTTATTTATTTTTTTGAACGCACCTATTTTCAAGCATTTCAAGGCTTATTTTTTACATTTGCAAAATATTTTTTAATATCAAATCCAAAAAATTCATTATTCTATAATAGTTTTTTTCTAAAAATTATTCTGCTAATATTGTTATTTTTATATAATAAAAAGTTTTGAAAACCTTCCTATTATATAAAAAATGTGGATATTAACACCCAAAATATTAATATCCACATTAAATTTTTATTTCAACAATTCAATTGCTTTTTGTAATTGAGCATCATTTTCCTTTGTTATCTTAACTGAACTATCTTCATTTAATTCTACTTCCTCATCAGGAGTAATTCCAATTTTATTAATTTTATTTTCACTAGGAGTAAAATATTCTGAAACAGTAATTTTTAAAGCTCCACCTATCTTAGTTCCTAAAACATCAGGGTAGATTTCCTGAATAACACCTTTTCCATATGTTTTGGTTCCTACAATTTTAGCAATTCCATAATCTTTAAGAATTCCAGTTAAAATTTCTGATGCACTCGCTGTATATTCGTTTACTAATACAACAACTGGCATATCAATTGTTTTATCACTTGATGATTTTTGTATAGTTCTATTTCCATCTTTATCTTCTGTTATTAATAATGTTTTTCCAGAGTCAACAAATAAATCAGCAATTTCAAGAGCAGATTTTACATATCCACCTGTATTATTTCTTAAATCAACAATTAAAGATTTTGCGCCATTATTTTTCAAATCTGTATATGCTTCTTTGAATTCATCAAAACTTGTATCTGTAAATGAATCAAAATCAATATATCCAATATTATTTTCTAACATTTCATGCTTGATTTTATAAACCTTAACTTGCTCACGTGTCATTGTAAATTCAATTTCTTGATCACCACGTAAAACTTTTATACTTACTTTTGTTCCTTCTGGTCCTTTAACTTTTGATGAAACATATTCAACGCCTTTTCCAGAAACATCCTCATCCTCAACAGTCTTTATTATATCTCCTGCCTGTATTCCAGCTTTTCCAGCAGGTGTATCTTCATCAATTACACCAATTATTACTGCATCATTTGAACTCTTTAATTGTGACATATATACACCAATTCCAACAAATTCTGATAAAGAAGAATCTAAATCATCCCACTCATCCTTAGTTAAAAATTCAGTATATTCATCTCCAAGGCCTTCTATATACCCTTTTAAAGCTGATTGTTTTAATTTATCATCATCTATTTCACCTTTATACTTTTCTTCAACAATACTTCTTAAAAGATCTAAATCATTAGAAATATCCTCAGATGATTCATAATTTTTTACAAGCAATCCTTTATGTGACAAATACTTATCATAAAGTATTACTGTCCCACATAGTGTAATTATAAAAGTTATCATTACAGCAATAATAACCTTAACTTTTACATTATACTTCTTGTCTTCTTCATTCATAACTATTTTCTACCTCCGTATGTAAAAATTTAGGGCGTTATATAAACGCCCTCTCTATATCATAATTTATTATGGTAAATATTTTAAAGGACTTACACGATTGTTATATCCACCTGGACTTGTTCTAACTTCAAAATGTAAATGTGCTCCTGTTGAATTTCCAGTGCTACCAACTTTCATAATTTGTTGTCCTTGTGAAACATTTTGACCAGGTGAAACACAAATTGAACCTGCTTGACCATGAGCATATAATGTGTATGTACCATCATGATGATCAATTACTACGTAATTTCCATAACTTGTTGTTAACGCAAGTGCAAGTATAACTGTACCTGATTTTACTGCATATACGGGTTGACCTGCAATTCCTCCAGATCCAAAATCAACACCACCATGATATGAACCATTAGAATAATATAAACCTGTAGTTATTTTAGCATATGCAGATGGAACCGGATATATGAATCCTCCTGGATTAGATGAAGGACTACTGCTTCCTCCATTATTAGAACCGCTATTATTTTTATTACCGTTATTTTTATTGGCTTCAGCAGCTCTTCTTGCAGCTTCTTCAGCTGCTTGTGCTTTTTTAATTGCTGCCCTAATTGCAGAATCTTGTGATTGCATATCTTCTATTTGCTGTTGTAATTTTTTATCCTCATCACTTAATTGAGCAACTTTACTATTTTTTTCACTTTTATTTACATCTAAAGCTTTCTTTTTATTTTCTTGTAATTCTCTTGCATCTTCCAATGATTTTTTATTTTCTTCTAGTTGAGTTTTAGCTTCAGCAACTTGATTTTTTGTAGTCGAAATTGTATCAATTAATTTCTGATCAGATTCAGCTAATTGTTCAATTAAATAATAATTAGATAAAAAGTTTGTTAAACTTCCTGAACTTAATAAAACATCTAGATAAGATGTACTTCCCGCTTTATATGAAGCAACTAATCTTTTCTGTAATAACTCCTCTTTTTCCTCTAGTTCTTTCTCTTTTTGAGCAAGCTCTTGAGTCATTGTATCAATATTTGAAGATGTTTCGTCAATCTGTGAAGTTAAATCATCAATCTCATTTTCATAACTTGCAATTTTAGCATTAAGTTCTTCAACCTCTTTTTGAATTGCAGTCATTTTTGTCCTTACTTCATTTTGTTCATCCTTTGCTTCATTTATTTTACTCTCATTTGCCTTTCTTTCGTTTTCTAACTCTGCCGAAGAAGTTGCAGCAAAACTAGCTAAAATATTTCCTAAAATCGCAACTATTAAAATACTAATAATAATAGCCACAATTTTTTTGTTTCTTATGTGTTTCAATATAAATTCCTCCTAATTACACTAATTATTCTTCGTAGTAATATATGGCATCGGATCAACATATTGTCCATTAATCCTTACCTCAAAATGTGCATGTGGTCCTGTTGAATATCCTGTACTTCCAACTTTTAAAACCTCATCACCTCTTTTTACCTCTTGCCCTACTTGAACCATTATCTGAGAACCATGAGCATATAATGTTGAAACTCCTCCACCATGGTTAATTAAAACCATATTTCCATACGCTCCATTCATTTCTGCCTTTGCAACTACACCATCGTTAGCTGCAATAAACGTATCTCCTATTGATGCTGATATATCAACACCTGTATGCAATTTATAAACACCCGTAATCGGATGAGTTCTCATTCCAAAGTTAGATGTAATTCTTGTATGACCTGGAACAGGCCAAGCCATTTCTCCTCCAACATAGTCATATCCTATATTTAAAGTAGCAGCTGTTAAAATTTCAGCTTCCACCTTTTTTATTTCATTTTGCATTGAAATAATATCATTTGCATATTTAGCTTCCTCAGAAGACAATTGACTGATATAGTTATTTTTTATAACAATCATATTTTCTAATGCAACAGCTTTATTTTCACTTTCTTCTGTTGTTTCTGATAATTGCTTCTTCTGCTTTTTTAGTTCCAATTTTGCCATTTCTAATTCTTTTTTTTCATTTTCAATCTTAGTTAATAATAATTGATCAGACTCAACAATTTTTGAAATCATATAATAATTAGAAATGAATTCTGTTAATGAACTTGATTGTAATAACAAGTCTAAATAGGTTGTATTGCCAGCTTTATATGAAGCAACCAATCTAGTATCTAACTGAGTTTTTTGATTATTATAATCTTCTATTGCTTTATTTAAATTAGTTTCAGTCTCTTCTATTTTTGATTGTAATTCTTTTTTTTGTGTTTGTAATAATTGAACCTCTAATTGCTGTGAAGTAATTTCTTCATTTAATTGTGCTACTTCATTAACCAATTCAGAAACATCCGACTGAATTATTTCAATCTGAGCATTTGAAGCTTCAAGCTGACTTTGTAAATTTGCTTGTTGATCACGCAAATTTGATACATAATCTGATGAAACCTTTTTGGGATATAAAGCTAAAATTGCAAATATAGCCACAACTATTACAACAATTTTAAATTTAATCTTTTTCAATTAAACTCTAAACCTCCAAATATTTCCTCATAGAAATACTACTTCCTAATGCACCAATTCCAATTCCTAAAGCCATATATACAACTAAAATTATTTTATACATATCTGCAAATGTAAGTAATGATACAGTAACATTTATACTATTAAATACATTTAAAATCTTAGTAACAACAACTGTGTAGCCACCATATATAATTAAAATTGTAAGTAATGCAGATATTATTCCTATAATAATACCTTCAACTATAAATGGCCAACGAATAAATGAATTAGTTGCACCAACATATTTCATAATTGAAATTTCTTTTCTTCTTGCATGTACTGTTAGTTTTATTGTATTTGAAATAATAAATATTGAAATTGCAATTAATAAAACAAGTAATACGCCAGTAATAATTTTTATACCGTTTGCTATATTAATTAAAGCATTTATTGTTTTATCACTGCTTCTTATATCTGGATCAACATATTTTTTTCCGTCAATTTCAATGTTTCTTATTTTTTCTTGAACTTCAGCACTCTTTTGTAAATCTGTTAATTTTACAATAACTGAATCTGGGAAAATATTATTATCTTCATCGTATCCTGCAAGAACATCTTGATTATTTTTTAATCTAACTTTCATTTCATCAAGTGCATCTTGTTTAGTATATATTGTAGCAGAAGCTACACCATCTATACCGCTTATTATATCTCTAACTTCTTGAACTTCCTTGCTACTTGCTTCATCAATTATGAAAACTTGCATTCCTTGATCTTCTTCTATTGTCTTCATTATATGATTAATGTTTTCACCTATTATAAAAAATATACCAAACATAAGCATTGTTGCCATCATAATACACAAAGAAGCAATTGTTGATTTTTTATTTTTAAATAAATTTCTAATTCCTTCACCAATGTGATAGGTTAAAATATTATATCTCACTTTCAATCACCTTTTATCTTTTTATATTTAATTTAGTGTTCTTATTTCTTCAACACATTTTTTTCCATCTATTTTAATTTTATATATTTCATCTTGAATTTCTTGGCTTTTATGAAAATCTGTCATTTTAACAACAATAGCATCCGGAAAAATATTATTATCGCCATCATAATCATCTAATATATTCTGGCTATCTTC
>CAKPEG010000024.1 GCA_934149275.1 uncultured Clostridia bacterium
TTATAGTTGCATAACCATAATCATAATTACTTTGACTTGATACTTCTGCATTTACTGTTAAATTATATTTTCCTGTACAATTAGTTAAATCTATTGGAATATATGAATTTGCAACTGTACTATCTTCTCCTCGATTTGTTGATTCATACTTTCCATTATTATTTGTAAAATTATATACATTAGTTACAAGTGCTGCACTATATAACTTTATACTATTTATAACTATTTGATCATTATTCCTGTCTCCACTACTGTCTTTCATATATCCTAAATGTAAATAATATACCTTTCCACCTTCTAATACTGCTGATGTATAATCCTTTGCACTTGATGTTCCTGATACATACATAAATCTTCCGGTTGCATTACTATAACTTGGAGCTGTAACAGTTTCAGTTATTGTCGCATAACCGTAATCATAATTTGTTTCACTTGAACAATTAGCATTTAATATTACAGCATATTGACCTGTTAATTCACTCAAATCAATTTGTATATATGAATTAGATGTTGAATTTGATATTCCTGCTGTTCCGCCATTAGCTACCTGATATGTTTTGCCATTAGTTGGTGTATATGTTCCATCATCATTTTGTACAAAATAATATGTTCCATTATTAGTTAACTCTCCCAATTTTTCTGTAACTTCATCACCAATGTTTATTTCTGTATATTCTTGTCCATTATTTGTAAGTTCTCCGATTATCTCTGAATTACTAGGCTCAGATCTTTCTTCAATTTGATCTAGTTTAAATTTTGCTCCTGCTATTTTTTCTTTTGTATTTTTGTCAACTTTATTTATAGTAATCTTATTATCTTTTAAGGAATATGTAACCACAATATGCTTATCTTCCATCATATTTGTAAATGTAGGCATTGTATAACTTCCATCCTCATTTGCTGTATAGGTATAATCTTCTCCATTTACAGTAATTCCAATAATTTCATAGTTTTCGTCAGGAACCATTTTTATTTCTTTAGTATTTGATTCCCCATACTTAACCTTCTCATACGCAGCATTATCTTCCCCAGAAATCGAACCACCCTTTATATTATCTATCTCTTTTATATCTGTTGTAATCCTAAACTCTTTTATCCTATTTTCAACTTCTAACTCTTGAACATCAGGTGAACCAGTTATATCTGTAATACCTATAATCATTCCTCTATAGTAAGACTCCGTATTAGTCAAAACTTTTCCATCCAAGTTCATATTAGCTGAAATATATCTTCCTACTGCCAAATAATTTCCACCATCTTTTTCAGCAACAGAATTTATATAATCAAGTGAATCTCCTCCAATAATCTTTGCCCATTCCGTTTTCCCATCTTGCCTATATTTCACAATTAATCCATCTATTCTTTGTGCAGTCATACTAGAAACACCATCTTCTAATTTAACACTACCTTGTGCATTTCCTATTACTAAAAATCCTTCATCCTTTGTTTCAATTACAGATGAAAAGCCAACATTTGCTCCAGTAACCACTTTAGCCCATTCAGCCTCTCCGTTTTCATTATATTTCACTATCATTCCATCTGTATCACTATAAGACTGCTTCCCTTTCAAAGTAACTCCATTTCCAAAGTCCATTTGTGTTCCCCTAAAGCTTCCACATACTGCATAACCGCCATCACTAGTTTGTATAACTTTAGTCACATTAGCATATTCTCCATAGCCATATCCTGTATATTCATATGTTATATCTTTTGACCATTCTTCATTACCGTTTTTGTCATACTTTAACAAAACTCTCCCAGACCTATTAGTACTTCCATCCTGCAATGTATTAGTTCCCAGCTTTCCAGCAACTATAATTCCACCGTCTGTTGTACCCGTTGATGAGTAAACATATTCATAATCTATATCGTCATATATTTCATTCCACTTATATTCACCATTTTTGTCATATCTTATTATAGCTCCACAAGTACTTCCATTATTATTTGCAAATACTCCATCTTCGAGTTGAATTTGATTTGATTCAAAATATCCTGTAACTCCATAACCTCCATCACTAATTTTTGTAATTGATGTTATAGTATCATCCTTTGTTCCTCCAATAGCCTTTGCCCATTCGTATTCGCCATTACTATTAAACTTTACTATCATTCCATCTCTATCCATCTTGTCTGATAAATGATTCAATCGATTTCCATCTTCAAACTCAATATTTGGAGATTCAAAAGTTCCACCTAAAATGAATCCACCATCCGAACATTCTAACAAACTTCTTACTTCTTCTTTATATACTCCGCCTAAGCTTTGAGCCCACTCAATATTATCAAATCTATCATACTTTATAATAATTACATCAGAATATTCTGTAACAATACTTTTATTTTCAACTTTCATTCCATTTTCAAGTTCTAATATTTTAGTATAATATTCTCCAGCTACCAAATATCCTCCATCTCCAGTTGTAATTATGTGCTTCATATCTACCGTGCCTTTTCCACTTCCATTTATACTTTTTGCCGTTATAACAGTTGGATTTGGTAATTCAGTCTTCTCAAACTTTATTATCATTCCATCACTACTGCCTTTACTTTCCAAACTTATTTCATTTCCTAAGTCTGTTATACTTGATTGAAAACTTCCTCCTACTAAATAAGCGCCATCGCTTGTTATTGTTACTGACATTATTCTATCATATAATGTTCCTCCTATCACTTTTGTCCATTCTACTTCTCCTTCACTACTATATTTTATTAGCATTCCGTCATCAGGACCTTCTTTATTAGTTAAACTAACTCCATTTCCTAAGTCTATACTACTTGAACTAAAATATCCTCCTACTATATAGCCTCCGTCACTTGCTTCTACTATTGAATTTATACATTCATCTCTTGTTCCTCCTATTCCTTTTGCCCATTCTACTTCTCCACTATTACTATACTTTATTATCATTCCATCCAAAGAATCATTTCCTTTATTAATTAAGTTTTCTCCATTTTCTAAGTCTATACTACTTGATTTAAAATATCCTCCTATTATATAGCCTCCATCACTTGTTTCTGATATCGATTGGACATAGTCAGAATCCGTTCCTCCAATTCCTTTTGCCCATTCTACTTCTCTGTTTGCATTATACTTTATTATCATTACATCATTCCAATAATATGGTGCACTTCCCTTATTTACTATATTTACCCCATTTCCTAAATCTATACTTTCTGAGCCAAAAGTTCCTCCTACTATATATCCTTTATCTGATGTTTCTATTACTAAGTCTATATTGTCATAGCTTTCTCCTCCTATTACTTGTGCCCATTCTGTATCTCCAGTTGCACTGTATTTTATTATCACTCCTTCCAAGCTAGTTGATTTTGGCAAATATATTCCATTTCCTAAATCTATATTACTACTATTATTTCCAAAAGTTCCTCCAACTAGATACCCTCCATTGCTTATTTCTACAACTGAAACCGTACTAGCATCTATTGAATGCGCCCATTCTACTTCTCCGCTGTTACTATACTTTATTATCATTCCATTATTCCAAGCTTTCTTCGTCAATTTCACTCCATTTCCTAAATCTATACTATACGCCTGAAAATTTCCTAATGCCATGTAACCACCATCACTTGTTTCTATTACTGAATATATTGTATCAGTCTCTCTATCTCCAATTCCTTTTGCCCATTCTACTTCTCTGTTCGCACTATACTTTATTATCATTCCATCTGTTTGATCTGTTGATTCCGATTTATTTGTCAATGTTATTCCATTTCCTAAATCTATACTACTACTTTGAAACGCTCCTCCTACTATATAGCCACCATCACTTGTTTCTACTACTGAATTAAAATGATCGCCGTGTAATCCTCCTAGGCCTTGTGCCCATGTTGCCTTTACTCCTTCTTTTCCTTCTCTCGAAGTTCCTATTCCAAAATAATATATTGAATCTGATAAATCATATTTATCTGGTGCTTGTATTTCAACTGCTTTATAAAGTCCTTCTGGTAGGTCAGCCGTTATTTCTCCTTTTTCATCTGTTGTTACTGTATAATATTCATTGCCATTTATCTTTTCTTTTGTTCCAATTATTTCGCCTTTACTATTTTTGGCAGGTACTATTCCATCTTCTACATCATAAATTGCAAATTTAATATTAGCTAATAATTCACTTGTTTCAGCATCTTTTTTTATAAGCTTAAATGATGGACTATCTTCTACTAGTAATTTTACAGTATTATTTTCAACTATATAACTTTCATTTTTTCCTTCTGTGTTTATAAATTTAAGTTCTCCTGATGTTCCGTCTACTTTAAATGTTATATCTTTTACTTTTGAATATCCTTCTGGTGATAGTGTTTCTTTTAATGTATAAATTGCTTCTTCATCTTTTCCTTCTATATATTGATATAAATTATTTAATGTAATTTTTCCATTTTCATCTGTTACATACATTCCTATTTCTTTTTTATCTTTATATAGTTTAAATTTTGCACCTGCTAAATAAACAGTATCTGTACTAGACAATGCTTGTTCTGCTTTTGCTTTTAACTCATCTTCTGTTAATGCTGTACTTGTTATTCTTTGGATTTTTGAAATCTCTAAATTATATGTAGGTATTTTTTCGTCTTCTATTTGTATATTAGCTGTTGGTAAGTTCTCTTCTTCTGTTACTGTACTCTCTTTTACTGTTCCTTCTGATACATTTATTTCATATGTTCCATCTGTATTTGTTACTGTAAATTTTATTGGGCTTGCTAAATAATACCCTTCTGCTTTTGTTTCTTCTAGGGTATATTCTTCTCCTATTTTTAATCCTTTTACTATTATTTCTCCGTTAACATTTGTTGCTATATTTTTTCCGCTTTCAGGTAGCCCATCTCCTGTTAGTTTATATCTTATTCCACGTAAAGGTGTTGCTGTATCTTTTTCTGTTTTTGTTATTTTTAATTTTGCTTTTGCTTCATCTTCTACTTTTACTGTTACTTTATATGGTTGATCTTCGCCATCTTTTGTTATTTGGATATCTTCTTTTGTTGTTCCTTGTGTTTTTTCTACTTGTAAGCTTCCATCTTCTTGAATTGTTCCTATTATCTTTATTACATCTGTATTTAACTCATAGTCTTCTGGTGTTTTTATTTCTTCTATTGAATATGTTCTTTTTGCATATAGATTTTGTAATTCTAGTTTTCCTTCTGCATTTGTTACTGCTGTTTTGCTTTCTTCATCTTCTGTGTCTGTTGCTTCTTTTGTGATTTTATATGTTGCTCCTGGCACTAGGTTTGTTTTTCCTGCTTGATATTTTTGTATTTCTAGTCCATATTTTTCTGCTATTCTTAGTCCTAGTTTATTTGGTTCTGTTTGTGTTTTATATTTTCCTTCATCTGTTTTTAATGCGAAATATACTCCATGATGGCTGAATGATTTTTTGTTGTAATCTAATCCATTTGGAACTTTTATAGTGTAGTAAAATGTATATTCTGCTCCTGATGCTATTTCTGTGTCTTTAAAATCTATTAAAAATGTTTTTACATTATCCCAATTCGTTACGTTTTCTGATGTTTTCCATCCATTTGATTCTTTTGTCAAATCTTTGTCTGGTGTTTCGTTTTCTGAATAATATACTGTTACTTTTCCTTGAAGTGCTTCTGGAACTTCTATTCCTGCATCTGTCATTTTAGTTGTAAATTCTGAACCCAAATCTGCTCCACTTATAACATATGTATTTCCTTCAAAAGGTATTTTTCCAAGCATCATTACATCAGTAATTGCACTTGAATAATTATTTTTAATTTGAGCTCCAATTCTTACTGTTTTCTCTGGTGTATCTTGGCTAACTGTTGCTAATTGTGGCTTTACATCTGCTATTTGTGGCGAAACAACTTGTGTTCCATCTTTATCAAAGTCACTTGCAGTTTGGTTTGTTAATAAACTATTTGGTGCTATTAAGCTTATTGTAGCTGTTGATTTATGAACCATTTCTGCAGTATTTAAGTTGTCATTAACGTCATAAATATCTGCTGAATTATAGTAATAATCTACTCCTTCTTCATTTGATGCCCACAACTCAAAATTTTCTGAAGTTGTTGCAATACGTGGATCTGGTGTTATATTTGTATCTAATTTAATTTCAAAAGTTTGCGCCATACTAGATATATTTTGTGTATTTACTTTTATGAATCTTCCATTATCATTTTCAATGTATTCATAACTTGTTAAACTAACATTTGAATTATTTATTTCAACATTATTAATATCTGCCGTTATAATGTCTGTTGGTAATTTTATTAAAAAGCTTCCGTTTTTCCATCCCACTTGATTTGCACTCTCATTTGCTGTTGCTTTTATTGTTAATATTTCGTTTTTCTCTGTTAATTGAGTTGATAAAGTATTCTTGCTTACACTTAAACTTGCAATTGAAAATGGTGCTTCATAATTTGCTGTATGAGTTACTGTGCCCAAAAATGTATTGCCTATATAAGCGCTCATTTGTGAACGAATATATTTTAAATCATCAAACTGTTCTCTAATATAATTTGTTGTTATATATTCATCATCTAATTTCTTTTGTGAATACACGTATAAATATTGACTATCTTCTGTCTCACTTGTTTCAACTCTTATATGTTTTACTGGCATGTTAAATTTGTATGGAGAAATTTTAGTATATTTTCCCCAATCTGCTTTTGTAAACGTTACTAGTAATTCATCTGTTTCGTCATCATAAACTTTGATAAAGCCATCTTCTGCTAAGAAATTATTTGCATTACTAAATCCTATACCTACATTTACAGTTAAGTTTTCCATTGATTCTGTCGTTGCATCTGATTTTATAAAGCTATCTGATACAATGTCTTCACCATCTTTTCTTTCCCTCATAATTAAACCATCAGACGTACTTTTAGTACCCTTAGTAACATACCATTCTACATCATATATATCATCATTTTCTTCGCTACTTATCCCATTATATATCTTTAATGGTTTCTTTTTTGAAACAAGATATCTATATGTTGGTGATGTTACATAATCTCCTACTTTCACATTAATTCCTGCTGGTTTATCCTGAGGTATTACATCTCTATAGGTATAAAGCAATGTACTTTTGGCTTCATTTGATTTATATGGATTTGTAAATTCTTCATTTTGATTATTATATCCCTCATAATATGTCATAACTGGTATACTAATTGTTACAGTAGATGCATCTAAACTTTTGTAAGCTTCTAATGGATAAACTATTTTTAAAGTATAATAGTTATCTCTTGAAACTGATTTGGTTATGTTTCCATTAGCATCATTTATTGCCTCTCTCGTTGCTATAAACTTTCTATTTGTTTCATCATAACTAAAACTATCTGTTGATGATTCCATTGTTACACTAATTGGATCAAATCCATTTAATTGTGGAATTGTTCCTTCAACATAGTTTTTCTCTATGTTTAATTGATTGTTATCTTCATATGCACGAATCCCTGCTTCTAGAGTAATCGTTCCATCTTCTTCGTTTTGTCTATCTTGAATGTCATAATATGTTGAAGTTGATGTTGAAATACTTGCCGAAGTTGTTCCATACCAATCCGTTTGAAGAACTATTTCTTTTTTTATTTCAATTTCATTTCCATCTGAACCTACATATGTTCCTGTGAAAGTTACTTTATTGTCATCTCTTGATAAATTATTTATGTTTGAGCCAATTGCACTTGTTTTTGAACTTGAATATGAATAATCACCACTTCTTACAATACCTGTGATTAATTTTTGAGTACCGTTTGCCATATCATTGAACTCTAATGTTTTAATATTTGTTCCGATGTAATTATCTTTCAACTCATTATCTTTTGGTGCTGTTGTTGCTAGATAAAAGTTCTTTCCATCTATTTCGATTTTTGCATTTTTTAAGATACCATCTGTTTGAACATTTACTTCCATGTACAATGTATCTTCTTTTCCAATCTGCTTACAGGTTCCTTTTATCTTCTCTGCATAACCATCTCCGTTTATGTCACGCAAAAAGAAGGCACTGAACTTAACATTATCAGTACCATCTACTGCTTCATCTCCATCTTCAAATTGATCATATGTCATTGCACGAGCTAACTCGCCATCTGTAGCAATTTTCTTTCTTCTTGAGCTTTGCTCATTAGTTTGATTAACTATGATTGCAATTATTGTAGCAATTACAACTACTGCAAAAATTGCAATACTAATGATTTCTTTTTTTGAAAATCCCTTCTTAAATTTTTCTTTCAAGTTCTTTAACATACTCATGACTCCTTATATTCATATTTCATAAGCCTTATTTTAAATAGATTATATAAAAAGTCAACGACAAAACTCTCTTATACTTATATATAAATAATACTTATAAGACAAAATAAATAATAAAAACCGCTACATATAAGATATTTTAGACATAAAAAAAGCCATAAACGGCTTTTTTACTTTTTAATCTCTTTTTCATTACATTTATTCGACAAAATCCAACATTTCTAGCGGAATTAGTATTTTTATAAAGCGCACATCAAAACAATCCACATCTCTAAAAATTCCAAAAATATGCAATCCACAGCATTTCCACAATCCAATATATTATTTAATATTTCCATTTCCACACTAAAATAAAAAAAGAAACTAGTTAATCGCATTTAGTAATAATTCACTATATTCAACCTTATTTCAATAAAATATCTTCGCATAAAAAATAAACCCAAATTGTTAAACTATTTAATCTAACAACTCAGGTTCACTTCAAATCAAACATATTTTCATTTATAATTCTTATTCACCAAAAATAAATTCTCTAAGCGTTGCCAAAACCTCCTGTACCTTTGAAAGTTTCTTAACTGTAGTCTCCATAGGTAAAAACTCTCCATACTCCTTAGGAATATCAACAACTCTACCATACTTAATAATCTGATTCTTCTTAAACGCAATATCTTCCATCATTTTCAAGCAAAAATCATCGTAAAAGCTATAATTATCAGGCAAAATCAAATATTTTCTAAACTCAGCCAACTCATCCTCAAACTCTCTAATATCATCAAAAGTATCAATTTTAACAAATCTTTTCTTAAAACAATTCTCAATAATCATATTCTGAATTTTCAAACACGTTGAAATAATATTTTTCTTTTTTCCCTCAATCTGACGTTGCAACAATTTTGGCTTATCTCCATAACTCTCTGAAACCTGTAGCTTATTAGTCAACCTAGATAGCTCATTTTCTAAATGCAACAATTTATCAAGTTCCATTTCAACATCATAAAAAGTATCTGGTGTTGAATTACTTATAAAAGCTCGCTCAAACATTGGTGAACTATAAAGTGTACTAAAATACAAAGCTTCATCACCAGTAAAAAAAGTCATTTGAGAAACTAACGCACATTCCAAAGGATAAAACTCTGGACTCTCTGATACAAAAGACATTCCATAATATGTAACATTATCAAACATAGGCTCTCTCGCAGTTCTACATGCAATTAATTGAACAGCAGCCTCATTCAAAGCCAAACCAGTTGCACTATTCAAGTCATACAAACCAAGTTTAGCAAGATTTCCTTTTTCATCTTTAAATTCCTGTAAATAATGTATGCACTCATGTATTGCTGCAATGTCCATCTTATTTAAATTTAGTTTCTCGTTAAAATATATTGCATTTTTTCCGTACACATATTTCGCACTAGCATTATCTTCCATACTAGCAATAAACATATCAAGTCTTGATATTTGAATAAAAAGCTCACTCTGAGAAAGATGCAACTCAGGAAAAGACTGACAAATCTTTTCAGAAATAAAAGAAGCAATCTTATTAATATTCATTGTATCAAGCTTTCTAACATTACTTATACCTTCTTTTTTTAATAAAAAACCTATCCCCATAGACAATCTCCTAAATCTAATTACCTAAGTATATTATACTAACATTTAATTTGAAAATATATAACATTTTAATTAAAAAAATGTTACAAAGCAATAACACTTCGCTAATCTACAGCGAAGTGCTTAAACTATTCTTCTGAATTTTGTATAAATTTCTGTGCATCATTACTTTTTTATAATAGGATGTTTAAAAAGCTTTCTTATTATAGAACAAAAAACGGACTATTTATAACATTTGCACTGATTATAACATTTTTAAGTCCGCGTCTTCATTCTCATGCGAATTTTGCATAATCTCTTCCATTACAAAATCCTTAGACATATTTCTTATATATCTATACTCGTTGCCTTTTAACTTTGAATCAAAGTTGCAAATAGCCTTATATTCGCAGTATTCACAAGGCGTTTTTTTAGACATATAATAAGGTTTTATATCAATTTTTCCTTTAAAAATTTCATTTGAAATCTCAGAAATTATATGTTTTGTATACTTTTGCAATCTATCAAATTTTTCTCTATCCAAAACGTTTGACTTTGTCTTACTAATGTTTCCTTCCTTATCTAAATAAACCGGAACAGAGTCCGAATAGCTTGATGGAGCAATTTTAGTATCCATCATTTTTATAATGTCTATATCTGCAACAACCAAACCTTTCATTCTAAATTTCTTATTTAGCTGTTTCTTTATCTCATCATCACTCAAATTTTTATCAGCCTTAATAATCGTATCAAGCAAATTAAAATATAAAACACCAGCAGACTCAAACTGCTTCTGCTCAGCCATTTCATCTAAATAAGTAAGTAGCTGTATCTGAATTCCAGAAACGACCTGATTTAAATCAACATCCTTAACTGATGACTTATAGTCAATTATTCTAACATAAGTATTATCAGCAGTTTTAGCCACATCAACCCTATCAATTTTACCTGTAACAACAACTTGATTACCATTATCCAAAGTTATCTTCATTGGCTTAAACTCAGCCTTTTCATTAAACTCAATTTCATGACCATATAGCTCAAACTTGCTATTTTTCAACTGATCTATAATATAATCAATTGACTCATACACAACCTTTTTAAGTCTTTTCGTCAACACAATAAACTTTGGCGAACTTGAAAAAATATAATTTTTATGCATTCCAAGTTTTTCATTAATAATTTCCTCAATAATTTTATACAAATCCTCTTTAGAAATAGTCTTAACATCAAAATCCCTAGCTTCAATCTTAGAAAAAACTTCATCAATAACTTCATGCATAAAATTACCTGTGTCCAAAGGTCTAATCTTAAACTCCTCTTCCTCTTGCAATTTCAATCCATATTTTAAATGGAAAGAAAAAGGACATCTTCTATATTGCTCAAGCCTTGAAACACTCGTACGCAAGCTACCTCCATACATTTTCTTTATATTATCCTCAGTAACTGTTTCTGGAACATTTGAATATTTTGCTCCTCTTAAAATTCGTTGCATTCTTGTAGATTCATTCTTCTCATACCATGAAATTACATTCTTCCACTCATCATCAATCTTATCAGTATCAATATATTCTTTATACTTCTCCACCGCTGAATCTAAAGTTGCCTCTTTTGTTGTTATCTCATAATCCTTTTCAATAACATCACTCTGCTCTTTAATTTTAGGAAAAATCTTTTTAATCTGCGCTATTAAAATTGAATTTCTAAGAGCCTTTCCCTCTTCATCAGCAATTGGATAAGACAAATATAATTTTTTCTCTGGAGTAGTAAGCACCTTATAAATATTAAATTGATTCTCATACAATAATTCAATTGAATTCTTAGCCAATTCAACATTATGTTCTTTTAATAGCTCTCTATCATTATCATTTAAAAATCCCTCATCTTTAACAACACTTGGAATTATGCCATCATTAAGTCCAACCAAAAATAATGCTTTAATTTCTTTAGATTTTGATCTATCAATATCTCCAAACAATACCTGATCAAAAGACGTAGGAATCTTTCCAAATTCAGATTTTGAAATTCCAATCTGAAGAATTTTATTAAATCTATCAAAAGACATTTTCTCATCATCAAAAATCAAAATCATCTCATCTAAAACATCGAAAAATAGTTTTATACCATTTCTGTACTCCTCAGCAACCTCAATCTGTCCAACCTCTTCAAACTCATCAGCCTTATCTAAAATTCTTTGCTGAACACCATTTCTTTGAATAAACTCATACAAGCAAAAACTGATTTCTTTAGCCGTTTTCTCACCTTGAAGTCTTTTTTTAAAATCTAGTATAGGCACAATTATCTTGTTTTTCGTAGCATTAATTCTTTCTTGAATATCATTTTTTTCCTCATATTCAAAATCACCCTTATACCACTTTGTACCTCTTATCCCCCATTTATTAACATAGTTTTCTAGCAAAAATATGTCATCATCGGGCACGTCTAAAATACCAGATTTTATATAAGAAAACATCGCCTCATATGAAAAATTCGTCGTAAAAATATTAAGCAAAGAAACAATATATTTCATAAGAACATTGTTATTAATATCCTTTTTCTCATCAATAAAAACCGGAATATTAAACTTATCAAACACAGATTTAACATCACTTGAATATGTATCAATATTTGCACAAACAACAGCAATATCTCTAAATCTATATTCATCTTCCTTAACCAATTTCAAAATAGTTTTAGCAACATTCTCAATTTCACTCATTGGAGTTTGTGCTGAAAATACCGAAATATCCTCAGTTTCATTCTCCCACTTAGTAGGACTAACTGAATATATACTCTTTTCTAGGTTTTGAAGCTCTTTGCTTAAAAATTTTTTAGGCTCTCCCATATCAATTCTATCTATAAAACAACCATTTCTCTCAGCAATTTCAAGCAATCTATCAGCAGTAATTTTATTAAAATAATAAATACTTTCATCCATGTTATCCACTTTTTCTAAAGAATCTGTGCAAATCGTAACAGTAATCTCTTTAGCAAGAGTGCATAACTTCTCTATTATCTGATACTCATTTGGTGTAAATCCAGCAAACTCGTCAATATAAATTACAGCATCATTAAAAAAATCTACAAGTTCAATATTTTGTGCAAGTAAATCCAATCTATCTGCTTCATCAATATAATTTCCTTCAATTCTCTTTTGATATTTTTCTAAAATATTTTTTGTATCTGTAAGTTTAAGTTGCAAATACTTATCATCAACTTTTTCAATTGTATCTTCAAGCATTTTATAATTCACATTATGCTTCTTAAACTCAGTTATCATACGCAAAGCCAATTCCAAATTCTTATCCGAACTACGCAAAAAATTCATATTTTTCTTTAGTGAATCAATCGCATCATACACAATCATTGACTTTCCAATTTTAGATAAATGAGAAGTAACATTTCCAAGGACTTCTTGAATAACCCTATCCGCCATTCTGCTAAGTGTAAGCACTTCAGCATTTATACTACTATTTCCATCAATTGTTTCAAGCAAATGATTCTCCGCAGAAAAAGAGAACTGCTCTGGAACAACAATATATATCTTATTTTTATCTTTAATTTTTTCCTTAATTTCTTTAAAAATCTCTGTGGTCTTTCCCGAACCACTTTTTCCATAAATAATTCGAAACTCCATTTTACTCCTTATTTGCTTCTCTTACTACTTCTTTTAAATCATTCCAAAAATCAATCTTTTTAGACACATCCCTTAGTAACGCAGCTGGATGAAAAGTTGGCATATATTTTATTCCTTTTCTCTCAACCCATTTTCCTCTTGAAGCCGTTATAGAATACTCTTTTCCAAGAATAGCCTTTAAAGCCACACTTCCCAATAAAACAATTATCTCAGGCTTAACTAACATCACTTGACTTCTTAAATAATCCAAACAAGCATTAACCTCATCTTGCTCTGGATTCCTATTCATTGGTGGTCTGCACTTCACAACATTTGCAATATACACTTCTTCCCTATCTATTCCAATTCCTTTAAACGCCTGATTCATAAGTTTACCAGCCTTACCAACAAAAGGTATTCCCTGAATATCCTCGTCCGCCCCAGGGCCTTCACCAATAAACATTATCTTAGCATCCTTATTTCCAACTCCAAGTACAATATTAGTACGATTATTACACAATTTACATTTGTTACAATTTTGTATTCCGTTTTCTAGTTCCTCAAATGTTTCATACATTTCAACATCACCATTTCTCTTCTATTCTGTTGGCAAGCTTATAATAGCAGTTGACAATTTATATTCTTTTCCCTCTCCTCTAAAAGAATGAATCACATCACTATTACATAAGCTACAAATTCCACAGTCATAAATATTTCTCTTCTCAATACCTTTTCTCTTTAGTAACTCATTATTTATTCCAACCGTATCTATAAAATATTTTCCTTGATTATATCCATTTAAAATGAAATCATTTATATTATCCAAGAAAGAAAATTTATCATGAAACATCTCTTTAACATCTGTATCCACTTCAAAACAGCACTTTCTAATGCTAGGGCAAATACACACAATAATATCTTCTGGATTAGAATCATATTTACTCATCATCAAATCAACAGTATTCTCTATAATCCTTTGATATGAACCTTTCCAACCCGAATGAACATTAGCAATAACTTTTTTCTTTTTATCATATAACAAATACAAAATACAATCTGCATTCGTTGTCGCCAAAACAATTCCTTCTTTTTGAGTAATTAACCCATCCACATCTTTAAGCAAAAATGGCTCATAAACAGAATCTATGCACTTTACAACATTCGTATGACTTTGCATTGGTCTAACAACATTTTTGTAATCCACACCAATACATTCACACAAATTCTTATAACTCTGTTTTTCCAAATCTTTATCCAAAGATTTTCCTATGTATTTTAAATTTAAATTATCGCTTTTCAAAGCATATGCATGATTAACACCCAAATTTAATAGAACTCTAAATTGAATATAATTCATTCCATTTTTGGATGTCTGCATAACAATTTCATTTGTTAAATCTCTCATCTATATTACCTTCCATTAGCACATATCATATCATTAAATTTCACAATTTACAATTAAAATTTAAGATATTTATAAGACAAATTTTGACAAAAATATTATAGTTAATTTTTGAAATGACGCGCAGTTTGAGAGTTTTTGTCAGGCATACTAAACAAAGTTTAGTTGGCCGTAAAATCTCTCAGCAAGGAATTAAAAAATTAACTATAATATTTTTTATTAATTTTTTATATTTTTAAAGATAATTAAATTAATTTTTGTTACTTGCAAAGAGATTTTACCACTCCTTAAACTTCGTTTAAGCGTTAGATAAAAACTCTCAAACTGTGCGTCACTAAAAATTAAATTTAATTATCTTTTTTATTCTTATACTACTATACTCAAAAAATGAGGGGAAAACTCCCCTCATTTTTTTAATCAAATCTTGTAACTTGGAAACCATTCTGCCATTTTTCATACCGAACCCTGTTCTCGACTTTCTGAACTTCTACATACTTTTCCTGAACACAGTCCCAATCATCTTTCCGAAAAGACTTCTCCTTGTCCTTAACTCTATCATAGCAATCAAGGGCAATAGCGATAACATAGTCCATTTCATCCAAGAAAAACTTCAAATTTTCAGGATCATACTTGACCTGAATATGCTCAGTGCAGAACGTCTTAACACCTGGTTGATTTTTCGCTCTCAGATAGGTATTATAAATTTGTATAAGCTCCTCAGCATAAACTACAAAAGTATAGCCATCTGAGACCGTTCTTCCGACATAATAGCACCAAATCAGAAAAACACCGAGTAACACAATTGCAATAATAATTCCATACCGCATACTCCGTACCTCCTTCAGATTTTTAGTATTGGTAATTATATCACAAAAAGGTTGATATATCAATCCTTACGCTCATTTATATATTGATTTCTTGCTTCAATTGTCTGAACATTAATAGTTTTTCCTTTTTCAATTCTTTCCAAAATAGTTCTATTCATACATTCGATAACTGCAGCGTTCAAATCCTTTTTAGCAAGTTCATACACTTCAGTAGTTCCAGCATATTTTCTATCTTTACCCGTAGAATCAGCAACATACAAAATCTCAGCAAGCAAACTCATATCTTTTTCTCCAAGCGTATGACTATTTATAGCCTTTACCATATCAGGCGTATATCCAAATTCTTCTTCACAAATTTTAGCTCCAACAGGCGCATGTAACATTCCCGGGCTTTTAAGTTCAAAATCACTAACAGGTAAATTACGATCTTTCATAAATTTAATTTTATCCTCATGACTCATCTCTTTAGCGATATCATGTGCTATACCAAGTAATCTAGCTTTTTTAACATCAGCACCATATATTTTTGCATACTCAACACATCTTTCTTCAACACATTCAGAATGATAAAATCTTTTTTCTGATAATCTCTTCTTTACTTCATTTTTTACTTCTTCATATTCTTTCATATTTGCTCCATTTTCTAATTTTAATTATTTACTAATAAATTTGATATTCCGTCATATATCTCACCAAATTTCATGGAATTTGACGCTTTTAACAAAACAGTATCCCCTTGCACAAGCATGTTATTCAAAATTTTAATAGCTTGTTCATTTAAATCACAAGAATATACATTTTTAGCACTCATTCCCTCTGCCACTGCCATTTTTGCAATATTTTTTGCCTCTTCACCAACAGTTACTAACATATCAATTTTATTTTTAGCAACCTCTTTTCCAACCTTCTCATGAATCTCTTTACTAAAACTTCCTACCTCTTTAATATCACCCAAAACAGCTATCTTCCTTCCGCGATCAAGATTTGCTAAATATTCCAAACTTGGTTTTATAGACTCAAAACTAGCATTATAATAATCCTTAATTAGCAAAATATCATTTACTTTTTCTATATCTAATCTATTTTTTGTAATTTCAGCATTTGCAATCGCCTTTTGCATTTTGTCAATTGGAATATCATACTCCATTCCAACCGCAATCGCAGACAAAGCATTCAAAATAAACACCTCACCAGGCTTTTGAGTAGTAAATTCATACTCATTTGAATTAAGTTCAACACAAAACTCATTTGACTTCTCTGTCATTTTAATTTTAGAAGCCACATATTTACTCTTTTCATGAACACCAAAAGTTATTTTCTCAGCAGTTTCATCCTCCAAATTCCACTTATGAAGCATATCATTATCATTATTTATTATAACTTTTTTATTTGTCATTCCATCTAAAATCTCAAGCTTAGCCTTCAAAATATTCTCCCTAGAACCCAAATTTCCAATATGAGAAGTACCAATATTAGAAATCACACTCAATGTAGGTTTTGCAATATTTGTAAGCTCATGAATTTCTCCCAAATGATTCATTCCCATCTCAATAACCAAAGCATCATGATCCCTCAAACTCATTATAGTCAATGGAACACCCAATCTATTATTCTTATTTCCCTGTGTTTTTTGAACATTAAATTTCTGAGCCATAACTTCAGCAATAACATCCTTTGTACTAGTCTTTCCAACACTTCCAGTTATAGCAACTACCGGAATATCATATAAACTTCTCTTAACCTTTGCAATCTCGACAAGCGCATCCTCAACACTAGGAACAAGAACAATAGTAGCACTTTGGGCAAATTTATTTAAATCTTCATCAGAAAAAATATTATTCTCAACAAAGCACACCTTCGCACCACTTTTTATAGCATTTCCACAGTACAAAGTACCATCAGTTCTTTCACCCTTCAAAGCAAAATATGCTTCATCAGGCTGTAAAGTTCTAGAGTCAATACACGCCCCAGCAAACTCAGCATCAGCCAAACCGCATAAAACAGTTCCATTAACCCTCTCTAAAATATCATTAACACATAATTTTTTCATAAAATCACCTTAATTCTAAACCTTACATTTGCTATATATTAATATTCACAAACACAAATTATATTAACACTATTTACCCAATTTGTAAAATTAACTTAATTGCATAAGAAAAAGAAAAATACATATAAAATTTTTGAATCACCGCGCAGGGACCAAACGAACGAAGTGAGTTCGATTGAAGCATT
>CAKPEG010000025.1 GCA_934149275.1 uncultured Clostridia bacterium
AAATGGTGTTTCTTGGTAGTAATATGTTACTACTGTTTCAGTTTGCTCAAAAGTTCCTTTAGCATTTGATGGTACAATGTAATTACCATCTGTATCTTTTTCTAATCCATATCTTTCTATATCAATCTTAGGTGCGGTTTCATATTTACTTCCAATTTTACCTATAATGTATTCATCATCTGCTGCTTTATCTGTTGTATAATTTCCATCTCTATCCTTAATATAATGATGTACTACAACACTTGATACATTTTTTTCAAATGAAACTTTTATATGTTTATCTTCTTGAACTTTGCTAAATACTGGTAGTGTAACAACGCCATTTGTATCAGGCCTAAATTCAACTTTTTCTCCATTTATTTCAACACTATATACTGAATAACCAGCTTCTGGAGTAATTAGTATTGGTGTTATACTGTCATAATCATATTTAACTTTTTCAACAAAATTAATATTATTTTCAGAAGGTGTTCCAGTTATTGATCCTCCTCTTTCTCCATCTGAGTTTTCTTCAATTTCAGTAGTTATTTTGAATTCTTTTAACTTGTTTTCAACATTAATTTCTTGAATTTCTGGTATTTCAGCAGAGGTAACAACATTATCTAAATTAATAATATATGCATCAGAATAACCTTGCGATCTCAATAAATTTGCAGTATCTCCACAAGATAGTGATGTACTGTCAAATCCTCCTACTGCTACAAAGCTTTTGTTAGATAATTGTGTTATTCCATAGTTTTCATCATAAGAATTACCATCAAATGTTTTATACCATTCTACTTCATTTCGAGCATTTAATTTAACAATTATTGCATCATTTTGACCAGCTGTACTTGTAATATCATTAGTTCCGTCTCCATCAATATCAAAATCTTTAGAATAGAACCATCCTCCAAGTAATACTCCTCCATCTTCTGTAGCAGTTACGGTCATTATTTTATCATCATTATTTGTTCCTCCAAATACTTGGCTTGAAACATACTCTCCAGTTGCAGAAGAAAATTTTATCATAATTGAACTTGAATAATTAGTTGTAGGTGCATTAATTGTTTCTGTTCCAATCGTTAGATTACTTGCAAATCCTCCTACTGCAACTATATTATCTTCACTATCTGTTATAATTTTAGCAATTGATTCATCATTTGAACCTCCTATTTTTTTGTTCCATTTATATGTTCCATCTGTAGAAAATGCAACTATTGCTGAATCTTGATTTCCTGCGTTTGTAATAGACTTTCCATCTACTGTAATATTACCTAAATAATTTATGGAAGCTACTATTCCTTGTGAAGTTTCAGTTACAGATGTTACATCAATGTCTCCTGTTCCTGTAATTGCTTTATGCCATTTATAATTACCGCTGGCATCATAGCAAATAATATATCCGTTATTCTTTCCGTTTTTTTGTTATTGTCGTGTTATTAATAACAATTGTTGGACTAGCAAATTTTCCTACAGCAACAATATCTCCGTTTGCTAAAACTTTAATATCATTCATCTGGTCATCATAATTTCCTCCAATTGTTCTTTCCCAAATTTTGTTTCCATTACTGCTGAATTTAACTAAAAGTGCTTCTTTTTGGTTCGAACTATTTACATATCCTCCTACAATGTATCCTCCATCAGCTGCTATATCAATACTATTAAATTCATCACTTTTATTTGTTCCGCTACTTTTAAACCATTCTATGTTGCCTTCTGCATTATATTTAGTAATTAATTGATCTAAGCTGCCTTCTGACTTGCTATCTATATTACCGTCTCCATCTATATCTAATTTTCCTGAAAAACTACCAACAACAACGTATCCACCATCTTCTGTACTCTTTACGTCATAAATATTTTGTATTCCCTGACCAGTAATTGTTTTTGTGGATTTTATTGTAAATTCTGTTTCTTCGGGTTTACTACTACCTATTCCTATATAATATGTTCTTTCTTCTTCATTTTCTGGTAATTCATATCCTTCTGGTGCTTTAATTTCAACCGCTTTATACAATCCTTCTTGTAAATTCACATTAATTTCGCCATTCTCATCTGTTATGTATCCATCAGCATTTCCAATAATTTCTCCATTTAAGTTAGTTATTTGGAATACAGCTCCTGGCAATAGCTTAGAATTGTCTCCTGTTTTTCTTAATTTAAATATTTCGCTATTTACCAACGTGAATCCTATACTATCTTCACTTTCTTCTTGCTCTTTTAGTACTTCTTCTCCTTCTAGAATTGTTATGTGCATTTTTCCTTCTTTTTTCTCAGCTTTAAACTTAATCTCTCTTGAATCTGTAATATACCCTTCTGTTGCTTTAACTTCTTTTAATATATATTCTCCAGTTATATATTTTCCGTCAACATATTGATATAAATTAGAAATAGTTGTTTCACCATTTTCATCAGTTGTATAATAACTTTCTTCCATTGTATCTATTGATGTTAATTTAAATTGCGTTCCCTCTAATGCTGTTCCGGTTTTTGTCTTGTTTTTTTATTTTTAAGCTGTATGTAGGAATATTTTCACTCTTTGTATTAACATTAACAATAGCTTTATTCATATTATTTTTTTCAACAATAGTTGCTTTTTGGAATTCTTCATCATCACTATTTATAACTAGCTGATTATTAGAGTCTCTAGAAACAGTGAATGATATTTCATTTTGATTTATATAGTATCCGTCTGCTTTAATTTCTTGTAGCTTATATTTTATATTTGGAATTAAATTTATTATTGAAAGTTCACTCTGACTATCTGTTGTAAAAATTTTTCCAACCTCTCCATAAATTCCACCTGTTAATTTAAATTTAATTCCTTTTAACTTTTCTCCTGTTTGACTCGATTTAAGAATTTTTATATCATATTTTGCTATGTCTTCTACTTCAATATTTAAAACACACTTGCCTTCTATATCAGTTATATTAGCATCATTTTTTAAACTTCCTGAAATAATATTCACTTTGAGATTCTCTTGATCATCTGCTGTAACTTTAAATTTAATTTCATCATTATTTAAAATGTAGTTTGAAGGTGTTTGAATTTCCTTCACTGTATATTCTTTATCTATAAATAAGCCTTCAATATTTATAATTCCATTAGCATCTGTAATTCCAGTTTTTGTCATTTGGTCATTTGTTACTTTATATGTAGCACCTTCAACTCTAGTATCTGTTCCCGCTTTTGACTTAGTAATCTTCATTGTATATTTTTTAGCAATCATAATTCCTAATTTATTTGATTCTACTTTAGCTTTTAATTTTCCATCTTCAGTATCAAAGCAAAACTCTACTGCATGCGTACTATATGTAATATCATTATATTTAGTATTAGAAGGTATTTCTATACCATAGCTAAATACTAATGATTCTTTAGGTGAAAGAATATAATCATTTAAGTCTATCAAATATGTTTTTACGTTTGCCCAATCTGTTATTTCATCAGAACTCTTCCATTCATTTTTAGTGTCATTTAAATCTGTTGATACTATTTCGTTACTTGAATAATATACTTTAGCTTTTTCCTTTATATTATTAGGTAAAGTTATTCCTCCTGCTTTCATTGTAACAGAATATGTTGAACCCATATCCATTTCATTAATCTGATATTTATTTCCTTTAAAAGGTATTTTACCTATTAATTTAACTTCACTAATTGTTTTAGAATAGTTATTTGTAATTGTTTGATTTATCTGTGCATTTTGTGATTGGTTTGATTTGTCTAGTATAGCTATTTGTGGAGATACAACTTTTGTTCCATTTTCATCGAAATCACTTAAATTTTGAGAAGTAAGCAATGATGTTGGTGCAATTATTTGCAATGAATTTGTTTTATATAATACATTTTCATCTGTTTTTCCATCTCCATTTATATCTAAAATATCTAATGCACTGGAAGTAGTTTTATAGCTATGGCAACTCTTATTAATTGCATACAATTTAATTAATTTAGTTGTTGCAGCTTCTCTTGGATCTGCTGTTATATCAGCATTTACTGTTATTTTATAATCTGAATCTTTTATACTATTAGTATAAATTTTTATAAATTTCTTTTCATTTTCTTCATATGTTTCATAAGATGAAATTTCTGTATCATCTTTGTCAACAGTTACAGATTTTAGATTAATGTCTAAAATCTGTTCTGGAAATTCAATAACAAATATACTATTTCCCCACTTTGCTTCATTATAATAAGAAGTTTCCGTTGTAATTGTCATAGTCATATCTTTTGTTTCTTGATTTGAAATAACAGTTGGTGAAACATTGAACTTTAAAGCTGAAACTTGTTTTTCATAGTAAGCATAATTTTCTGTTGAATTAATTTCTGTTTTTATTGAGTTTTCAATTTTTCCGCCTTCTACGTATGAATATATATAATTTATTTTCTCAAATTCTTCTAACGAAATTTCTGATGTTATTTTATCATCGTCAATTTCTTTAATCTGATATAAATATAAATATGAATTAGGATTTATTTTACTTGTTTCAACTCTTATTGATTTAACTGTCTTTTCAAATTTAAAAGGACTACTTGAAGTGTAATCATTACATTCACTTTTGGTTACACTAAGTAAAAGTTCATCTGTCTCATTATCATAAACTTTTATCCATCCGTCTTCTGGTAGTAATCCATCCAAATTTGAAAAGTAAACACCTGTAGTTTTTATATAATTTGTCATGTCAGTATATATTTCTGATGAATTTAAAAATTTATCACTTTGCTTTTCTTTCATATACATACCGTCTTGAATTTCGTTTCCTGTATAGCCTTTCCATGCTACTATATATTCATCTTTGTCTTTTTCGTTCTTTCCAATATTATTATATGTATCCAATAGTGCTTTTTTAGAAATAATATTTCTATAATAATTTGAGTCTGTATTTAATACATTTTTTCCTATTTCTATATCAAATGTAGCTTCGTCACCTTTGGCTTCACTCCATGTATGTGTATAATCCTTTTCATTTGATGATATGTAAGGATTTTCATTTGAAAATTCTTCACTACTATTGTTATAACCATAGTACTTTCCTCTTGTTGGAAATGTAATACTAATTAAACTCTCTTCTGATTTTTCATATGCTTCTAATGGATATTTTACTTGAATAGAGTAACTATTATATCTGGAAACACTTTGTAAGATATTTCCCCTATTATCTATCACAGCTTCTCTTGACACTGTTAATACTTTACTTTCTTTATCATAATCATAAGTGCAATTTTGAGAAGTAACAGTTGCACTTATTGCATCATATCCATTTAATGTTGGTATTGTAATTTCTGTAATTTGTTTTTGTATTAATAATTCTTTTGCTATTTCTTCATATCCCACGTCAAAATTAAGAAGGAGACCATCTGCTTTAACAGCAGTCATAATATCATGATTTGTTTTAATTACATTATTTTGATATGCTTGAGTTTTTGTATTTCCATACCAATCTATTTTCAATCCAACTGTCTTGTTAATATTTACCGTTTTCGTTCCATCATCAGATATCCATGTTCCTGTAAGAATTATCTGATTATTTGCAGTACTATAATTATTTATATTATTTCCAATATTCGCATTTACAGTACCAAAGAATAGTCTTTGCGTTCCATGTGAAATTGTATTTAGTTCTAGTTCTTTAATGTCATTTCCAATATAATCTTTTTTTAGAACATCATCTTTTAGTAAAGTAGATGAAAAATAAAAATTTTTCCCATTAATTGATATCTTTCCGTTCTCAAGTCGTCCTTCATCGGTAACGCTAATATCAAAATATAATGAAGCTTTTTTCCCAATATTATTACATGTACCATCATATCTTTCAGCATAACCATCATTGTCAAGATCTCTAATAAAAAAACTACTAAACTTTACATACTCACAATTGTCAATGTTAGAATCACTCTCTGTAACTTGGTTATATGTCATAGCTCTTCTATATTCGTTGTTGTTAATGTCAATTCTTTTTGAATTTTTATTTTTTATTAAATTAGGTTGAATTATATCGATTGCGAATATAAATATAATTGCAATCAATATGGTTAATGTTTTTTTTCTCTTTCTCATGTTCCTTCTCTAAACTTCTTTATATTTTATTTTTTATAATAATTACATTTTTTTTTATTAAAGTAAATAACAAAAAAATACATTTAATCAACAATAATTGTTTAACTTATATCTTGCGTAGTGCTTTGCACTTTTTAATATTTTAATATCTTTTATTTATTTTTTTTTTTACAAAACATTACTTTTCTTACGGAATAGCACAAAAAAGCAAAAATAGAACATGGAATGTTAAATTCCATGTTCTATTTTTATAAATCATTTTATATTATTCTTTTATTAAAATATCTTCGATTAGGTTAATTTTCAAATTTATTTAATATATAAATAAGCTCTAGTTCCTATTCCATTCATTGTAATTTTTGGATTATATCCATATCTATATGGAGCTGATCCTCCTGAACCAATATTTCCACAATCGCCACCTCTACATCTTCGTGCATTTTCATTGTTTGTTTCTAAAGTCCATTCATATACATTTCCTCCCAAATCATAAATGTTGTTAGCCTTAGTATATTCTGTACTTCCTGATGGGATTTTTATACTAGTATTTTGCAATTTGGTTAATATATTTCCGTTCGTGTCAGTATATTCAAAGGTACTGTTTTTATAGTTTCCCCAACTAGTTGAATTTTTTATTTCAGAATTTGTCTTATTTCCACTATCAATTAACCACTGCAAAGTTTCATCCCATAAGCATCCCCATATCATACTTGTTTCTACATTTATATTTGTATCTATTCTTTTTAAATTAGTGTATAGAAAATACCAGTTTTGGTTGCTTATGACATTGTTCATTCTTTGAACTACTGGCTTCTCTTCAGCTATATTTCCTGTCTCATATCTTCCTATCCAAAATCCTCCATAAATTTGAATTGATTCAATTGTTGATTCAAAAGTATCTTGTAATTCATTTAACAATTTCTTTTTCGTCATTCCCTGCAATCCATATCTTGAGAAGTACATCTCATTATCATAAGTAGATAATACGTTAGGCTCGTAATTGTTGTTTGCATATACACTTCTTTCTGAATAGCTATATGTGTATAACTTACTCTTTTTCTTTCCACTTGAATCTGTTTCATATATTCTACTAATATCTGGTACAGGTACCCACACCCATTGATTTCTTGTGCAAGACTCATTCCAAGCATTTTCATTTGTTACTTCTTCTGTTCCTTCATAAATAACAAACCCTGTGTTTACTGTGTGCTCTCCATCGGCTCCTGATGCTATATATCCTTTTGGTACAGGTACTGCTACATTCGCTGTATCATATACTATATCAACTTTTGTTAAATCCCACTCGCTTGTATTGACCGTTTGTACTGATGTTGCATCATTTTGTGTGCTTATACTACTATTGTTCACACTATTTTGACTTTCATCATTCTCTTTTGTATTATTACCATTTTGAGTCGTTTCTTCGTTTAATTGAGTTTCATCAGATTTATTATTTTCTTGTTCTGCATTTGCTTGTGGTAAGTTCACTTTTGAAATTTCGTTTTTACTTTTTAATTCTAATGATATAATTAGTGCTGATACTAAACAAACTATAATCAGTATTATAATCACTGGTATAATCCATTTTTTATTTTTCTTCATTCGTCTTCTCTTTTCACACAAAATAATTTTTCAATATTATTTTATACATAAATTTTTCTTTTGTAAAGGTAAAAAATAACCATTTTACCGTGTCATGAGACTTCCTTTTTAACATATAAAAAATAGAAAATTTTTATATATTTTCATTGTAATATAATTAAAATGACATTATATTAACTATAAATTCTTAACTTCTATCTGTTCTTTTTTCTTTTTTTCTCTTATTTCTATGAAATCTACTATTAGTAATTTTAGTATTGCAATGACTGGTACTGATAAGAACATTCCTATTACTCCGAAAAATTCTCCGCCTATGGTTACTGCAAATATTACTAGTATTGGACTTATTTTTAATCCGTCTCCTAATATTTTAGGGTTTATTATGTTAGCATCTATTTGTTGTAATATTATAACTGTTACTGCCATTATTAATGCTTGTTGTACTCCTCCTGTGAATACAGTTATTAAAACTGCTACGGCTATGGCGATTATAGCTCCAAAGTATGGGATGATATTGAACAATCCTATAAAGAATCCAAGTAGTATTGAATATTTTACTCCAATTATTGAAAGTGCTACTGATACTAGGATTCCAATTATTATTGCATCTATAATTTGACAGTATATGAAGTCTAGTAAAATTTTATTTGATGTTGTGAAATATTTGCTTAATCTCGTGTATGCTGGTTCGTCAAATAGAGATTTCCCTAGCTTTTTTAGAAATTCTTTGATTTCTTTTCTTTGTAGCAATATGTATATTGAGATTACTATTGTTACAAAAATGTTAAATACTGCTCCAAATACTCCTATTACTGTATTTATATAGCCTAGTATTCTGTCTGTGCTTAGGTATGTTCCTATATCAAATGATTGTACTTTATTTATTATTTCTTCTACATTTACTTTTTTCAAGATTGAATTTTCGTCTGCATTTGCTACATAATTTTTTGCGTCTTCTATGTAGTTTGGGTAGTTATTAACAAGTTCTTGTATGCTTTCTTTAATTGGTGGCATAACACAGTTTATTAATAAAATTATTAATAGAATTGCTATTATATAAACTGCAAATATGCTTACAGGTCTTGATATTTTTTCTAATGCCTCATTTTTGTTTAAAATTCTTTCCAAAAATGTTATTGGTCTATAAAACAAGTATGCTACTATTACTCCCATTATAAATGGCATTATAACTGATATAACTCTTTTGGCTAAATCCCATAATGCTCCAAAGTCGCTTACAAATTTATAAACGAATATTAAGGCCATTCCTAATGTGAAATAGTAAAACCATTTGCTTATACTTTTTCCTCTTCTTATTTTCATTTTTATTTTCTCGTATATTGTAAATATTTATTATACGAATTTCTCCTTTCTTTGAAATTTGCTATAATTTTTATATAGATATGTGGATTATTGTTTTTTCATTCACTTTTTAGTTATGTCAGTATATCACTTTTTTCCTTATTTTTCAATGCTTTTAGGTATGTAGTTCACCTGCCAATTTTCTTTTTCAATGTATATTTCTATTGCATCAAATTGTATTTCCATGTTTCTTATTTTATTTATATATAAAAAATATTCTGCAGTTTTCCAAATATGTTCTTGCTTTTGTTTATTTATTGCAAGTCTTGCTTCTATAAAATGGCTTGTCCTTGTTTTTACTTCAACAAAATGAAGTGTGTTTCCTTTTCTTGTTATTATATCTATTTCTCCGAATTTGCTTCTGAAATTGCATTTTAGGATTTGATGTTCATTAATTTGTAAATATATTTTTGCAATTCTTTCTCCTATGTCTCCTAGTTTTTTGTTATTCAATAATTCTGTATCCTTTCCCATATTCTTGTGTAATTATTTCTTCTAGTTCAAGTATTGTAAGTTCTTGATTTATTTCTGATATGCTTTTGTTTAATTTTAGTGCTAGTTCTTCTTTTGTTAGAATTTCTTTTGAAAGTAATTTTAAAATTTCGTTATTATATTTTTTCTTATTTTCATTTTCTATAAATTTTACATTTTTAGCTTCATAATATTTTATTATGTCTTGTGCGTTTGTAACTAGTATTCCTCCTTTTTTTATTATGCTGTTTGGTCCTGTTCCATATGAGTTGCTTATGCTGTGGGGCAGACAGAATACTGGCTTTTTTTGTTTAATTCCGTATTCTGCTGTTATTGTTGTTCCGCTTCTATGTTTTCCTTCTATCATCAATATTCCATCTGATAATGCACTTACTATTCTGTTTCTTTTTGGAAAGTGTAATGAATCTGGTTCTGTTTCCGGCGGATATTCGCTAATTATTACTCCTCCGTTTTTTATTATTCTCTCATATAATGGTTTGTTTTCTTTTGGGTATATATGGTTGAATCCGCTTCCTAATACTGCAATTGTTTTCCCTCCATTATTAATACATGTTTGGTGTGCAATACTGTCTATTCCTTTTGCTAGTCCGCTTATTATATTTATATTCTTTTTACAAAATTGCCTTACAAATTCTTCGGTTGTTCGTTCTCCTTCTCTTGATGAATTTCTTGAACCTACTACTGCAATTCCAAAGTCGTTTATTATTTCTTCATTTCCTTCTACATAGATTTCTTTTATTTTTAGTCTTTTTAATTTCTTTGGAAATAAAGGATCTTCTTTTCTTATTACTTTTATTCTTCTTTCTCCTTATATAATTATATTTAGGTTTTTAAAGGTTACCCATAAACCTTTATTCTACAATACCTCACGACACATTTTTACGTTAATGTTGTGTTTCCTTACTTCTTCCTCCTCATATAATATATTTATTTTTAAGATCCCCATAGACCTTTATTTTACAATTATTTCATGTCATCGTTAATACTGTGTTTCCTTTTTTAAAAATATTTTTTATCTAAACTTCTGTATTGTATTGCTTCTGCAATATCTTGTTTAGAGATATTTTCTCTTCCCTCTAAATCTGCTATTGTTCGTGATACTTTTAGTATTCTGTTATATGCTCTTGAACTTAAATTTAATTTTTTAAATGCTATTTCTAATAATTTTTTGCTGTCTTCGTCTACTTGGCAATATTCTTCTATTAATTTTGGACTTAGTTCTGCGTTTGAAAATATGTTGTATTCTTTGTATCTTTCTTCTTGAATTTTTCTTGCTTTATTTACTCTTTCTTTTATTTCTTTTGATGTTTCTTCTTTGGAGGTATTCATCATTTTGGTATAGTCTACACTTTGTACTTCCACTTGAATGTCTATTCTGTCTAGTAGTGGTCCGCTTATTTTGTGAATGTATCTGTTTATATCGTTTGATGAGCATGTACATTCTTTTTCACTAGATCCATAATAACCGCATGGGCAAGGATTCATACTTGCTATTAGCATAAAGTTTGCTGGGTATTCACAGTTTTTATTTGCTCTTGATATTAGTACTTGTCTGTCTTCTAATGGTAATCTTAATACTTCTAGTGAACTTTTATTAAATTCTGGGAGTTCATCTAAAAATAATATTCCTCTATGTGCTAAACTTATTTCTCCTGGTTTTGCTTCTTTGCCTCCGCCTATTAATGCTACTTTTGTTGCTGTATGATGCGGATTTCTAAATGGCCTATTGAGTATTAATTTATTTTCTTTTGTCATTCCTGCTATACTGTGTATTTTAGTTACTTCTAATGCTTCTTCAAAATTCATATCTGGTAAGATTGTTGTTATTCTTCTTGCTAACATTGTTTTTCCTGATCCTGGACTTCCTATTAATAAGCAATTATGTCCTCCTGCTGCTGAGATTTCTAATGCTCTTTTTGCTTCTCTTTGACCTTTTACTTCTGAATAATCTATAGTGTCTTGTTTGCTTTCTTTTAGAATTTCTTCTAAATTCGTTTCTGTTTTTGGTATTTTGGTTGTTCCGTTTAAAAATTCAACTGCTTCTTTTAATGTGCTAATTCCATACACTTCAATGTTTTTTACAATCGATGCTTCTAATGCGCTTTCTTTGGGTAATATTACTTTTGTTATTCCTAATTTTTTAAGTTCAATACACATTGGTAAAATTCCGGATATTGAATTTACTTTTCCATCTAAAGATAATTCTCCAATGAATGCGTATTTTTCTATTTCTTTATTTTGTATGTATTCTAGGTTATTTAGTATTCCTATTGCGATTGCTAAGTCAAATGCCGAGCCTTCTTTTTTTATTTCTGCTGGTGCTAAGTTTATAAGTATTCTTTTACTGCGTAAGTCATATCCACTGTTTTTTATGGCTGTTTTTACTCTTTCTTTTGCTTCTTTTACACTGGTATCTGGAAGTCCAACTATTTCCCAAGTTGGCATGCTATTGGTTACATCTACTTGTACTTCTACTTTATAACCTGTTATTCCAATTAACGATATGCTGTTTATTATTGTTAAAATTTTGTTTCTCCTTATAAATATATTTAGGTTTTTATACGGGTAACCCATAAACCTTTATATAACAATTATCTCTTAATATAATTGCTCTTTCTCTCTCTTAGTTAATGCTGTGAATTTTAAGTTTTTTCTTGTCTTTTTTTGTCGGTTGGCATGAAAAAAAGAGCCATTGTTTGGCCCTTTTTTTGTTTAAGTGTTCACTTTCGTGAACTGTAAAAGTTAATGAAAAAATTTATTGTTATTTTTTATGAACAAATATTGTTTTTTATTTGTCCCCCCTAATAAATCTTTAAAAGATTTAAACTTTGAAAACTATTTTCTTTTAACAAAATATTTTTATACTTTGTTAATTTTTACTGTTTAACAAAATATTTTTAATACTTTGTCAACAGTCTATAATATGTTTTATAAAACATATTTCTTTATTGCATAACATCCTGTTGCTAATATTGTCATTATTGTTATTGTTAATACTATATATGTTGGTGCAGAACCTGTTGTAATTGATAAAATAACTGGTGCTGTATCTTGATCGTCTTCACCATCTATATTGTTGTCTGGTGTTGAGTCTATATCTGGTGTGTTATACTCATTTTGATCTTTACTTATTTCTGCTGTGTTTATTTTCATTCCTAAGTTGTTTTCATTTCTCTTCCATCTTAATGCTATTTCTACTGTTGCGCTTTCTCCTGGTTTTAATAGTGTGTTTGCTAATGCGTCTGTTGTTACTATTCCGTTTTCTAGAATCTTCCATTGTGGGTTATCTTCTACATAGAATTCTAATCCTTCTGGGATTCTATCTTTTACTTCTTTAGCATATCCTTCTATTTCACCTTCGTTTGTAACTTTTATTGTATAGATAAATGTTACTGATGTTTGGTTAAATTTCTTTCTGTTTATTTCAACTTTTACTGCTGGTTCTGGGTTCTCTTCACCTGTGTGTCCAGTTTCAATTTCTTTAACTACACCGTTTTCATTTACTACTACTTTTGTTACATATTTTAATAATGATAAGTCAAAATATTTTAATTCTACTTCTTCATCATCTTGATCATCTTCGTCTGGATTATCATTGTCTGGTGTTGAGTCTATATCATCACCATTGTCTGCTGTTATTTCAGCAATGTTTTTAATTCTTCTGTCTGATAAGTTCATCTTAGATTGATCTATTTTAAATGCAACTTGTACATCTCTGTAATCTGGGTTTGAGTCTGTAATTCCTAATGCCTTATCAAATGGCTTTAATTGATTATCTTCATTTCTTTCTTTTGATTTTGCTTCTGATAAATAATCTGTTCTAACGTATTTTGCTTCGTCTACGTTGTCTGTTTCTTTTCCATCTGCATCATATAATTTCCATCCATATTTTTGGTTTACTTCATTATCTGGTAAGAATACTAAACCTGCTGGAATATTATCTTTTACTTCTTCAACATATGCTGGTAATGTTCCTTCATTATATACTCTTATTGTATATACTATTGTGCTTTGATTTACTACTGTTAATGGTTCATCTGTATGAGTATATGTTATTTTTCCATCTTTATCTACTGATAATAATGGTACTCTTGATGTTATGTCTTTATCATTTAATTTTGTTATGAATTTTTGTAGTGCTAAGTCGTATACTGCTGGGATGATGTTATCATAATCTTGATCGTCTTCACCGTCTTTATCATTGTCTGGTGTTGAATCTATATCGTCACCATCATCTGTTTTTATTTCAGCTATATTTGTTATAACTTTAGCTTCTTTGCTTACTACTTTAAATTCTATTTTTACTTCTTGATAACTGATTTCTCCGGTTTCTTTGTTGAATGCTTTTATTTGTTTGTCAGGATTTACAGCTTTTGATAAGTAATCTGTAACTACTTTTCCGTTTTCAACTTTCCATCTGTATGTCTTATTTATCTCACTGTTTTCCACATATTCTAAACCTTCTGGGATATTATCTTTTACTTCTTCTGCATATGCATCTTGTTCGCCTTCATTGTAAACTCTTATTGTATATACAACTGTATTTCCTGTTGCTACTTTTACAACTGATTTATCCATTGTATATTCAGCATCTTTTTCTCCAGCTTTTAATGGTGCTGTATTAACTTTTTGTAATCTTGATGGTTGTATTTCTGTTCCTTGAACTGCTGATAAGAATTTCTTTAATGCTAAATCATATTTTTTATTTACTAATATTAATTTTTCAAAGTCATCATCATCTTGGATATTACTGTTGTCTGGATAGTTGTTTATGTCTATTTCTGTTGGTTGAGAATCTCTATCTTTTATATCAGTCTTTCCATTTGCATCACTGTGTTGTGTAACTGCTGCGATGTTTTTGATTGTTTCTGATGAAACTTCATCTGCTACTACAACGCAGGCTACTTGTACAACTTTGCTTGATGGTTCTTTCTTTGTTTTGTTGAATGCTTCTATTAAGTTTTCTGTGCTTCCTTCTTCATATTTTAGTTTGTTTGTTTTTATTGTTGCCTTTCCTGTTACAACATCTACATCGTCTAATGATGTAACTCCTTGGAAGTCAGATACTGATAAGTTTTTACTTGCATTTTCAATTGTATTTAATTTTACAATTTTATTTTCTGTTGATGTTACTTTCCAGTTGTTTGCATAGTTTGTTTTGTGATTCATTAAGAATCCTAATCCTTCTGGAATGTAGTCTGTTATTTCATTTGCGTATGCATCTATGTCACCTTCATTGTATACTCTTATTGAATATATAACTATGTCACCTTTTTTAACTTGTACTGGAACTTTTGAATGTTTGTATGTTGCTGTTGTTGCTGTTCCATTTACTAATCCTGTTACATCTACTTGTGGTTCTCTGTTTTGTTTTTCACCGTTTACAGTTGATATATATTTTCTTAATGCTAAGTCTACTTCTGGATTTTCAACTGTTACTTTTTCAAAGTCATCATCGTCTTCTTGTCCTCTGTAGAAATAATCTTTATCTGTTAAATCATCTTTGTTTGAATCTTTACCTTTATATTCTGGTAAATTAATTTTTGATATGTCTATTGTTCCTGGTTCTGAGTCAATATCATCTATGTTATCTTCAACTATTTCTGCAACATTCGTTAATACTCCTGATGTAACTGTTGATTTAACTTTACATTCAACTTCTACTGTTACGCTTGATAATTTGTTGTTTACACTGTCAAATGGATCTAATTCATAATCCTCTGTATATGCTGTTACAATGTATGATCCATCTTGTGAAGATATCCATCCGTATTTTTTATTTATTTCACTGTTTTTAACAAATTCTAATCCTTCTGGTAAATAATCTTTTACTCTTGTTGCTTTTCCTTTTTGATTTCCTTCATTATATACTGTTATTTTGTATACTACTGTATCTCCAGCTTTTAATACTACTGGGTCTTTTTTGTGTTTGTAATTTATTTCTTTATCTTCTTTATTATATGTTATTTGAGGAGTTCTATCTGTGATTTCTTTGTTTCCAACTTTAACAATATATTTTCTTAATGCTAAGTCATATATTTTTTCTGGTTTTTCTATTATTGCTTCGTCTTGGTCATTTCCTGGTATTTTCTCTTTGTTTACTTCAAGTAATGGTTGAGAATTTGATTCTCCATTTTCCCAAAGTGATGTTGTTGTTTTGTATGAAGCATAGTCTAATTTCAATACTACTTTTGTTGCTGTTGTTTTTAATGGTACTTTTACATAAAAGTCTTTATCAACTGTGTTTTCTAATGTTGTTGTTAATCTATTTCCATCTTTATCAACTAATTTATAGTTTGTTAATTTTGCTCCTGATTGATCTTCTATTGAAACTGTATAATTTGTATTTGTTCCAGATTTTATATGGAAAGGTCCTACTATATATCCATCATCAACTTCTGTTGATGTTTTAGTATTTTTTACTAGTGCTGGATTTGATAATGATGCTTCGCTTGTTAGTTTATCACCTGTTAAGTAATTGTATATTTCTTGCATGAATGCAAATCTTGCTTGTCCAACATTTGATATTTGATACCAATCTGTATCTGTTGGATTTTCTTTGGTTGTTAACCAAATTGCTGCTCCTTGCCATTCTAAATTATTTGTATATTTCCATATTGCACATTGTTGTGCGAAAAATATATCATCTTCATTTAATGTTTGCTTTATATAATCTAATGTTACAGGATTTGCGTCTGTAGATGTTTTTGCAATAAAATCTGCAAATATTTTTGATAAGATTTCATCTTTTTCTTCATTACTCATGCTTGTTAAGTACATGTTTTGAGCAATCAATTCAATTTTGTCTTTGTTATTAATTGAGCTTGTTAAACTTCCTTTATTTGTGAATGTGTCTTTATTTGAATTTTCGTTTGGGAATCTTTTTGTATAATCTAAACAATAAATATCTCTACTATAGTCCTTTGTAGAGTTTTTAGATTCATATACTCTATATGTTAATCTGTTTTGGATTTTGTATCCCCATCCGTTTTTATTTAAAAAACTGATTCCAAATTTTGCTGTATCTCCAGCTTTGCTTGCTGTTGTTGCTGCTATTAGTACTTGTGAGAAACTTGGCATTGCAATTACCAATAAACAAAATATTGCAATAACTTTGTTTAAAATATTTTTTCTTTCCACAATATCCTCCTTAAACATCCTATTTACTCATATTTTTTATAGGCTCTCCAGAATTTTTCGTATATTCTGGCACCGTACATTACAATTATATTACATTTATATTACATTTGCAAGCTTTTCATGTAACATTTTCTGTAAATTTATTTATAGTGTATCTAATCAAAAAACACATATTAATTTTTTCACACCTTGCTGGCGCATTCTTCGGTTTTTGAAAATAATAAAATATCAATTTGGATGTTATATACATCCCATTTACATCCCATTGATATTTTATTATTTTCAAATTGGGTAGAATGCTTCAATCGAACTCGCTTCGCTCGTTTGGTCCCTGCGCGGTGATTCAAAAATATAATATGTGTTTTTTGATTTCCTATAATTATAATTCCAAATAAAAAAGTGGCTTTCGCCACTTTTTTTATTTAATATTATTCTTTAATAACATATTTGTAAATCATATAGCATCCTGCTCCTAGTAATGCTGTTATAAATGTTATTAATGCAATATACATTGGTGTAGAACCTGTACTGATTGATAATAC
>CAKPEG010000026.1 GCA_934149275.1 uncultured Clostridia bacterium
GAAAATATTATATTTAATTTTTGAGTAACGCGCAGTTTGAAAATTTTTCCCTAACCTTCTAAACGAAGTTTAGTAGGTGGGAAAATATTTTAGCAAGGAACGAAAAAATAAATATAATATTTTCTTAACAATAAGGTGTGAAAAAATTAAATATGTATTTTTCTTTATAAAACTCATTAAAAAATAAGGAAGCACAGCTCATCGCCATACTTCCCTCATCTAAAATAAAATAAATATTATTCAACCTTTTTAAGGACTTCTTCTTTTAAACTTTCTAAACGAGTATCAGCATCCTCCATAGTCTTACCTTTAACACCCATATAGAATTTAACTTTCGGCTCTGTACCAGAAGGTCTAGCACAACACCATTCATTATTAGCAAGTTCATAATATAAAACATTTGACTTAGGTAAAGTAATCTTCTCTTCCTTACCAGTTTTCAAATCTTTTCTAATTCCTAATGTATAATCTCTGATTGCTTCAATCTCAAAATCTCCGAAAGATTTTGGTGGATTTTCACGTAAATTATTCATTAATTCTTTTATCTTTTCAGCACCTTCAGCACCTTTTAAAACAGTTGAAACTTGAGCTTCTTTATAATATCCATATTTCTCATAAATATTAATCATTTGATCCCATAGAGTCAATCCTTGTTTCTTATAATAAGCAGCAGCTTCTGCTAACATCATTACTGCAACAATACCATCTTTATCTCTTGCATGAGTTCCAACTAAGCAACCATAACTCTCTTCAAATCCAAATACATATTCATAATCATGTTTTTCTTCAAATAATCTAATTTGTTCTCCAATATATTTGAATCCTGTTAAAGTTTCAATCAAATGCATTTTATACTCATCAGCAATTGCATCTGTTAAGTTAGATGAAACTATTGTCTTAATAACAGCTCCATTCTTTGGAAGAGAACCATTTTCTTTTCTTTGAGATAAAATATATTCAGCAATTAATAAAGCCGTCATATTTCCTGTGTAGAAAATATATTCTCCTGTTTTAGAATCTTTAACTTGAATTCCCAATCTATCAGAATCAGGATCTGTTGCTAATATTATATCAGCATCAACTTTTTTAGCTAATTTTAATGCTAAATCATATGCTCTTGCAACTTCTGGATTTGGATAATCAACTGTTGGGAAATTACCATCTGGTAATTCTTGTTCTGGAACAACATAAACATGTTCAAATCCTAATTCTTCTAAAACTCTTTGTACAGGCTTATTTCCAGCTCCATGTAATGGAGTATATACTATTTTAATATCTTTTCCCATCTCATGAGTAACTTCTGGATGAATTGATTGAGATTTTAAAGCCTCAATATATCTCTTATCAATAGCATTACCAATTAAATGATATAATTTTTTTTCACCAGCAAGATCTCTTGACATAGTTTTAACCATTGAATATTCAGTAACTTTATTTACTTCTTCAATAATTTCTTTATCTCTTGGTGCAACAATTTGAGCTCCATCATCCCAATAAACTTTATATCCATTATATTGAGGTGGATTATGGCTAGCTGTAATCATAATTCCAGCTGTAGCACCTAACTCTCTTACTGCAAATGATAATTCAGGAACCGGTCTTAAATCTTCGAACTTATATGTCTTAATTCCATTAGCGTTTAAACATAAAGCTGTATATTCGCTAAATTCCTTTGACATTCTTCTTGAATCATAAGAAATTACAACACCCTTTTTCTCTGTTCCTTGTTTTAATATATAATTTGCCAATCCTTGTGTTGCCTTTGAAACAGTATATTTATTCATTCTATTTGTACCTGCTCCAATAACTCCTCTAAGTCCAGCAGTTCCAAAATCTAATGATTTATAAAAACGATCTTTAATTTCTTCATCATTTCCTTTAATTTCAAGCAACTCTTGTTTTGTATCATCATCAATATCTGGGTCTTCACACCATTTATCATATTGAGCCATATATGCCATCTTATTCCAATAATCAGTATATAATTTTCTAGCTGTTTCAGGACTATCAGGACCTTCAGCATTTTTAATTGGTGCAAATTCTTCTTCTCTTTTTACTCTTAAAACAACTACATCATCAAGCATTTCATATGAATCAAATATAAATAATTCAAATTTATATGCATTGGGTGAAGTAGGTTCAATAAGTTTTCCATTTTCATCAATATATTTAGCCTTTTTAAAAGCTGTATGATATGGCAAACGTAAATCACTAACCTTCTCTAATCCCTTAATATTATATAAATGGAATATTGCATTTGCATCTCCATATACTAAAGCTCCATATTTATCTCTCATTTGAGCCATTTCATCAGAAATTTCAGTATATTCTATAACACCAACTTTTTTATTCTTTCTACAGAAAACTCCTACTTTCTCTTTTGGATCAGTTTTTTCAATTGTCTTTACAGCACCTAATACCTTATTTTCAATTGACATACCAATTAGAAGTGGATCAACTGATTTAACAAGTACATTATCAACACCACTAACAAAAATCCACTCAATTCCTTCTTCTTTCATTTGTTTAATAATCTTTTCTTTACCCATGGCCTTTAACGTACCACCATGACCATCAGCAGCTTTTTTTACCATTTTATTTTCATCTAGTAAAATCTTTCCATCAACGCTAATCATTGGCAATTCACCTTGAATAAAGAATTTTATAGACTCTTTTGAATATCCAAAATATTTGTTTTTCTTGAAGAAATCAACAGTTGCAGCATTATTCTCCCTACTTGTCATTATATACCAAGGAATAACAACACCATACTTTTCATTTGCTCTTTTTAAATTATCACATAATAATTCAAATAAAGATTTATGAGATGGTAATCCCATATCAAATGTTCCTTTTGGTCCTTTATGTCCTAATCTAGTTCCTTGTCCTCCAGCCATTGTTACAACAGCAAATTTATTTGCTTTAATTGCTTCTATTCCTTTTTCCTCATAAGCTTTTATTTCTGTTGCAGTCATTTTAGATTTATCAACATAATCAATTGGCTCAACAGTTACATTTTTTAAGTCTAATGGCTTCTTAGCATCATGATAAAGCTTTTCCATTAAATCAAAATCAATTGATAAAATTTGATTAACTAACTCTTTTTTCTTATCATTGTCTAATTCGTCATAAAACTTTAGCAAATGTTCTTGATGATATTTTTTTACAAGCTCTTTTGCTTTTTCATATTTTTCGTTCATTTCGTTATTTAAGACTCCTTCCCTTATTACAAATATTACAAATCAAATCACCCATATCTTATACTATTAAACTTATTTAGTCAATATACTATTTAACCTCTTATGTACTTTAAAAATTTCAGGAATTCGTTTCACACCACTTGTATTAAGAATTGCACAATGTTCCTCTAAAATTTTGCTCGAATTTTCTTCAAAAGTCTCGATATCATAGCAATTAATAATTTTATTTTTCTTACCAATCAATATATTATTCACATTATTTATAAACTCATTACTTCCTTTTATGAAAATAGTTTTATTTCTAATTTCTGCAATTTGTTCATCAGACAATAAATTTCTATTCCATTTAATATTTCTAATTTTATTTTTTTTAGATTTTCCCAAATTAACTTTTTTTACAATAAAATTAACTTCATCTTCAAGACTATTCTCTAGAATTGTAGTAATTTTATTTCCTTTTTCCAATTCCTTTTCAATATATGGTATTAACATAACAATTAAATGCATGTCATTTGCATACACTCCGCAATATTTCTGTGCTTCATTATTCCCTACCATAACAATCCCTCCTAGGTTTCTTTTGGTAAATTTTACCACTCCGTTTTTCTTAAGTCAACAAAAATCGTTCTACCTTTTTCGACATGAATATTTTTATAAAAAGTGTCAATACTTCTGATATCCAAGGGAGGTACTTATGAAGCTAAAAAAATTGTTAATTATCTTTATTTTATTTCTTTTGTACTTTATTTTTAATTCTATTTCATACTCATATTCTATTTCAAATGATCTAGAAAAAAATCTATTCAGGCTACACATCATAGCAAATAGCGACTCTGAAGAAGATCAAAACTTAAAATTATATGTTCGAGATAATATTATTAACTACTTAAAAAAATACCAATTTTCAAATAAAAATGAACTAATTAATTTTATACAAAATCATGAAAATGAATTAAATGAAATTATACAATCTTCCATAAATCAAAAAGGTTACAATTATAATTTCTCAATAGAAATAGGAAATTCATTTTTCCCTCAAAAAAAATATGAAAATATTATTTTGCCGTCTGGATATTATGATGGTCTTAAAATAAAAATAGGAAAAGCCGAAGGCAAAAATTGGTGGTGTGTATTATTTCCACCAATGTGTTTAATAAATGAATCTACTTGTGAATTACCAGAAGAATCTGAATTAATTCTTGAAAATTCATTATCTGAAGAATGTAATTCAATAGTTTCCTCGAACACTCAAAAATACAAATTTAAATTCAAAATTGTAGATTTTTTCAATAATATACATTAATGAAATAGATTAAAGAAGAGCTCTTTATAACATTTACTTTTATTATTACTTTTAAAATTAGCATCTTTGCTGTACACAAAATTTGCAATGGAAATTTCTATGCATTGTTTATTTAAATACTAAGAAGTTCAATAAGTTTTCCTAGTATTAAAATTAACGTTATAAACATACATTTCTAGCTCACTTTCTATTTTTAAAATTTAAACAATAAAATATGCATAAACTTTAATTTTTGCTTACTCCTTGTCAATCTGCATTTTTTATGGTATATTTTGAATACCATAAAAAAAATAATTTTATTTTGAATGAATATATATAAATTGGGGGAATAATCTTGGAAAAATTAGTTATAACGGGTCCAACACCTCTACGTGGAGACGTAAAAATAAGTGGAGCAAAAAATGCAGCAGTAGCCATAATCCCTGCTACAATATTAATCAATGGAATTTGCACAATAGAAAATTTACCAAACATAAGTGACGTAAAGTCATATTTTGAAATATTAGAATCACTTGGAATAAAAATAACATGGATAAACAGACATACTGTACAAGTAGATTCAAGAAATGTTACATCATCAACTGCACCTTTAGATCTTACTAGAAAATTTAGAGCATCATATTATTTAATTGGTGCTCTACTTGGACGTTGTGGACGCGCAGAAGTAGGACTTCCTGGTGGATGTAATTTAGGTCCAAGACCTATAGACCAACACATAAAAGGGTTTGAAGCACTTGGTGCAAAAGTAGATGTATCAAGTGGAAATATAACAGCCACTTGTGAAAAATTAAAAGCTAATTCAATTTACATGGATATTGTCTCTGTTGGAGCAACTATGAATATTATATTAGCAAGTGTTTTAGCAGAAGGTACAACAACCATAGACAATGCTGCTAAAGAACCACATATAGTTGACCTTGCAAACTTTTTAAATACAATGGGAGCAGACATAAGAGGCGCAGGAACAGACGTTATTAAAATAAATGGTGTAAAAGAATTAAAAGGAAACGCAACATATTCTATAGTACCAGATCAAATAGAAGCTGGTACCTTCATGCTTGCAGCAATTGCTTCAAAAGGAGATATAACAATTCATAACTGTATAACAAAGCACTTAGAACCTGTAATTGCAAAAATCCTAGAAATAGGTGGAAACGTAGATTCAAATGGTGATCATGTAAGAGTTTGGTGGACAAAAAGAACAACTAAAGCCAATGTAAAAACTCTTCCTTATCCTGGTTTTCCAACAGATTTGCAATCACAAATGGGTGTTGTTTTATCAATGTCATCTGGAACCAGTATAATAAACGAAAGTATTTGGGATTCAAGATTCCAATACACGCAAGAATTAAATAAAATGGGAGCAAAAATAACAACATCAGGTAAAACAGCTATTTTTGAGGGAGTTGATTATTTATATGGTGCACCTGTTACAGCAACTGATTTAAGAGCTGGAGCAGCTCTAATAATGGCAGGAACAAGTGCAAATGGAGTAACAGAAGTATTTAACCTTCACCACATTGATCGTGGTTATGAAAATATCGAAGAAAAATTTCGAAAATTAGGAGCTAAAATAGAAAGAGTACAATACACTGAAGAATAATGGAGTAAAAAATGTTTAGTTTTTGTAGTTTATATAGTGGTAGCACAGGAAATTGTTTATTAGTTCAAACAGATGAAACAAAAATTTTAGTTGATGCAGGAGTTAGTCAAAAAAAAATAATGACTGCTCTTGCGTCTTTTAATGTTAATATTGAAGATATTGATGCAATTTTAGTCACACACGAACATTCTGATCATGTGCAAAACGTTGGCAGTCTTTCAAAAAGATACGATATACCAGTCTATTGCAACATAGAAACATTAAATGCAATGCCAAACCAGAAAACAAAAATTTCAGATGAAAACAGAATAATATTCACACCAAACAAAAAATTTAAAATTAATGATATAGAAGTACAAAGTTTTCAAATACCTCATGATGCTGCGAACCCATGTGGCTTCAATCTATTTCACGATGATAAGAAAATAAGTATAGCAACAGATATTGGTCACATGGATAACAATTTACTAGACAAATTAAAAGAATCTTCTTTTATATTATTAGAAGCAAATTATGATCCAGATATTTTAAAATATAGTAAATATCCATTTCAATTAAAACAACGTATACTAAGCCCAATAGGTCATTTATCTAATGAATCTTCTGGAAAAACTATAACCGAATTAACCACAAAATATGGCTTAAAATCTGCAATGTTAGGGCATTTAAGTAAAGAAAATAATTTCCCAGAACTAGCTTTAAAAACAGTTACTGATGAATTACAAAATAAAAACGTAACCACAAAAGACATTACTATAAATGTAGCTAGCAGAGATTATCCTAGCCAATTAATTAAAATATAATTTACATACAACTAATGAAATACAATACTGCAGGAAAATACAAGTAAAAATATTACAACAAATAGCATTACTATAAATGCAGTTAGCAAAGATTATCTAGCCGATTAATTAAAATATAATTTACATACGGCTATTGAAATACATACCGCAAGAAAATTTCCTAAAACAGCAAATAAAAGCAATTTTAGCGAAATTTTCTTTTTTATTTCCCCAGTATACACAGCTAATGCATATAATGTAGTTTCTGTTGAACCCATAATGGTACCAACAATTAAAGCAACTAGAGAATCTGCACCATATGTATTAATTAAATCTGTTCCAATAACTACACTTGCACTTCCAGAAATAGGTTTTAATATTACTAAGCTTGTAATCTCCTTTGGAATTCCAAAATTTTTAAACACACATACAGCAATTTCAGCAATAAAATCTATCAATCCTGAAGCTCTCAATAAATTAACAGATAAAAAAAGAGCTAACAATGTTGGAAACAAATTTAAAACAGTGTGTAACCCTTCCATGACACCTTCTGAAAAAGAATCAAAAACTTTCACTTTATCTTTAATACCAATCATCAAAATAAAACAAATTAAAAAAGGAATTATCAAACTTTCCACACTTTTAATCACAATTTTTTCTCCTTAAAAAATATATTTCCAAAAAACATTATTATAATAAAAGTTAATATACTAGTAACCCAAACAGGTATTATAATTTTTCCTGCTCCATCTGAACCTTGTGATGCAAGTATACTAATAACCGTCGTTGGAAAAATTTGAATAGACAAAGTATTCATAAGCACAAACAAATTCATCTCTTTGGACATTTGATCTGTAGTATTTTCCTTTTCCATTTTTCTCATTGCTTCAATTCCAGCAGGTGTTGCCGCATTCCCTATTCCCATCAAATTTGAAACCATATTTAAAGTAATTAATTTCTTAACATCTCCACTTGTATTTTTAAAAAATTTATTAACAAATGGCTTTAAAATTTTTTCAAATTTTTCTAGTATGCTGGTATTTTTTATTATTTTTATCATCCCACTCCAAAAGCATAAAATGCCACCAAACTTGAATAAAAAATCAATAACATTTTCGAAACTTACAAATACTGCCGAATTTACATTTTCGACCTTTTGATTAAAAACAGCAAAAAAAGTCGCTGAAAGCACCAATATGGGCCAAATTAAGTTTAACACAATTTTCCACCTCTTCTAAAATTATGCAAATTTTTTAATTTTTATTCAAAAAATTGTTGTTTTTTTCAAATACATATGTTATTATATGGCTGGGTAGATAATCTATTATTTAAATATATTATCGAAGATATATTTATTTGGAGGTGGATAATATGAAGCTTTCTACAGGAATTATAAGAAGAGTTGATGAACTTGGAAGAATCGTTATTCCTAAAGAAATGAGAAAAGAATTAGGTATAGACCAAAAAGATCCTATTGAAATATCAATTGAAGGTTCTAACATAGTTTTACGCAAATACGAAAATAAATGTGTTTTCTGCGGAGCTATAAAACCAGCAATCAGATATAACGGAAAATTGATTTGTTCAAAATGCTTAAAAGAAATAAACAAATCTGTAGAAGTAAAATAATATTTAAGGATTCTAAAAATGGAACAACGGATATAATTCTTTTTCAAGTTTCTTACAAATAGAAAAGAATTATATCCGTTGTTCATCAGAATATATTATGGTCATAAAAAATCAAAAATTTAAAAATTATACTAAATACTAATATTATAAATTTTCACCTTTGTTTTTTACATATAAAATTACTTTTATTCCGTCAAACTTTTTTCTTAATTATATATTTTTTTTATTAAGCTTTATATAAAATGTTTGTATATTTCATTTTTATTAACTCCTCTATCTTTAGCAATCCTTTTTATTATCTCTTTTTTCTCTAAACCTTGTCCTTCATAATATGCATAATGTTCTTCCAAAGTCATTTCATTCCTAGAATCCCTTGCAATATCACTCTCTGATTTTTCAGCTCCTTCAACAATAATAACCATTTCACCCTTAGGTTCAATTTTTTCCATAACCTCTGAAATTTTTCCCCTAATAAACTCTTCATGTATTTTGGTCATTTCTCTACCAATTGATATTTTTCTATCACCTAAAATATCAATCATGCATTTTAAAGTTTCATCTATTTTATGAGGCGCTTCGTAAAATATTAAAGTACTTTGAATATTTTTCACTTCATTTAATTTATCTTTTTTCTCTTTGGATTTAGCAGACAAAAAACCTACAAATAGAAATTGTCTAGTATCCAATCCCGAACATATTAGAGAATTAATAGCAGCACATGCACCTGGAACTGGAACTACAACAATATTTTCCTTAATTGCCTCTTTAATAACTTCAAATCCAGGATCAGAAATTCCAGGAGTTCCAGCATCAGAAACCACTGCAACATTTTTTCCTTCTTTTAATTTATCAATAATAACTTTTGCTTTGACTTTTTCCGTTTCCTTATAATAACTCATTAAAGGTTTTGAAATCTCTAAATGATTCAACAATTTCAATGTATGTCTTGTATCCTCAGCTGCTATCAAATCTACACCATTAAGCACTTTCACAGCCCTATATGTAATATCATCTAAATTACCAATTGGTGTTGCAACAATATATAATTTTCCTTCCATAACAAATCCTCGTATTTTATTATACGAATTTTTCCCTCCTTTGAAATTTATCTATGTAAATTGGCATTCTCCACTGTTATAAAATTTAATAATTCATCTATATAAATTAACTATCTCTACTATCATAAAATTTTAGCAATTCTTTTATATTACTTTAATCTCTTCACTATCATAAAGTTTTAATAATTCTTCTGCATAACTTTGCTCTCTCCATCATCATAAAAGTTTAACAATTCATCTGTATACTCATTATTTTCACTATATACAATTAACGGCTTTAATACTTTTAATGAGGGATTACCACACTTTACACCTTTAACCAAAACTAAATTTGCTGCATCTTCTAAATGTGGATACACAAGTTGTATTTCCTTTGGCTCTACTTTATTTTCCCTCATAACATTAAAAATATCACAAAGTCTCTCTGGTCTATGAACCAGATAAAAAACCCCATTATCCTTTAATAACTTGGATGCCTCATACACCACATCTTTCAGAGTACACTTAACTTCATGTCTTGAAATTAATTTCTTTTGATTACCATTTATTAATCCAGTATTTAATTTTTTATATGGTGGATTAGAAATAACATAATCAAATTTTTTATTAAATTCGCCTCTAGATATTCCAACTATATCAGCATTAATTACTTCAACTTTATCTTCTAAATCATTATATTTTACACTTCTTTTTGCCATATCAACTAATTCGTCTTGTATTTCAATAGCATAAACCTTTTTAGGATTTTGTTTTTTGGCAACAAGAATACTAATTATTCCAGTGCCTGTTCCCAAATCTGCAACAATTGCATTTTTCCTTGAAATCTTCGCAAAATTTGCAATTAATACACTATCCATTCCAAAACAAAATCCATCTTTTTTTTGCAATATCTTTAAACCCTTACAATTTAAATCATCTAATCTTTCATCATTCATAATTTCAATATTCATATAACTTAATTCCTTTTTAAATCATCTAATTTTAATCTTTTATAATTTCAATATCCAGAAAGACAACTTATCTCAAATCACTTAATTTTTCATCATTCATAATTTCAAACTCAATTTCTTTTTAAATCATCTAATTTTTATTATTTGTAATTTCAATATTCAGAAAAACAGTTTATCTTAAATCATTTAATCTTTATAATTTTTAATTTCAATATTTATAAAATTAATTTCTTTTAATCTAATCTTTCATCATAATTTCAATAATCAGAAAACTAGCTTCTTTTAAATTATATAATCTATCCTCATTCATAAAATTTAATTTTCTTATATCTGCACACTTTAATATAACAATTCATATTATATAACAAAAAGCAGAATCTTGCAAAAAACAAACAGAAAGGAGCCTTAAAATGTCACCTCCATCACCAAAAAAGAACAAATTTATACAAAATACAATTTGTTCTTTATACGAAGTAGAATACTTTCTACGAAATTATAATACTTTTTCAGATGCTTTACGTGTTTTAAAAATCGTAAACAGACATAACAATCGCCCGCCACCTCTTCCACCATTAAATATAAAATAAACTCTCTTCTAAAAAATTAAACTACACCTCCTAATACAATTAACTTAACATGACACACCAATCAGCTTACATTATTAATCTTTCCTACTTACAAACTTATCACTCATTCCATCTATAGCAGTTCCATCTATTAAAAAGCTTACGGAATTAACCTCTTTCAGCTCTAAAAATGTGTCTACGACAGAATAAATTATATGTAATTGCTCTTCCGAATTAACTTCTCTGCCAGAAACAAAATTTTCATTAAAATCAATAATCAAATTATTTCCTTCCAATTTAACTGAATTTACACACGTTCCATCTGGAATAGTTTTTCCAATAGCTACATTTTCTGAACCCTGTAACAACATATCCAAAATTTTTCTATATGGAGAATCAACTAATTCCTTAACATCAATACTTCTTGCCTCCGGAACCAATTTTCCACTTACAGGATCCCAAAAATACAAAGAAACAATTGTCATTCTATTTTGACTATCTGTAATCTCCTGCTCAGGTGTATATTCTGTCATTGTAGTCTCCACATCAACATGTTTTGTATTCTTTAAAATTGCAAAAATAATAAGAACAGAAAACATTAAAATAACAACAAAATAAATTATTTTTTTCATTATAATCCTCTCCTTCTTTTTAAACTATTTAGTCATCTAATTCAATTGTATTTCAAAAACGAAAAAATATGCATACATCTACATTTCGCGGCATTTTGGCAACTTTTGTACATTGACAAAAATGCTTTTTCATTATAAGATAAGCTTGATTTATATCGAGAGGAGAATTAAAATGTCAGAATTATTACACGTAGGATTAGATGTAGGATCAACAACAGTAAAAATAATAGTAATGAATGATAAACAAGAAACAGTATATACAAATTACACAAGACATTTTTCAGACACAAAAAATACAATTTGCAATGTATTAGAAAAATTAGCAGAAGACTATCCAGATGACACATTCACTATGGCCTTAACAGGTTCAGGAGCTATGTCAGCAGCTAAGTTCTTAAAAATACCTTTTATACAAGAAGTTATTTCATGCAAAAGAGCTGTTGAAAAATATTTACCAGAAACAGATGTAGTCATCGAATTAGGTGGTGAAGACGCAAAAATTATATATTTTGATAAATTTATAGAACAAAGAATGAACGGAACATGTGCAGGTGGAACAGGAGCATTTCTTGATCAAATGGCTTCTCTACTAAACACAGACACAGCTGGATTAAACGAACTTGCAAAAAATCATAAAGTAATCTATCCAATCGCTTCAAGATGTGGTGTATTTGCTAAAACAGATATTCAGCCACTTTTAAATGAAGGATCAAGAAAAGAAGATATTGCAGCATCAATCTTTCAAGCCGTTGTTAATCAAACAATAAGTGGACTAGCTTGTGGTAGACCAATTAAAGGTAAAGTTGCCTTCTTAGGTGGTCCTTTAAGCTATCTTCCAGAACTAAGAAAAAGATTTATTGAAACACTTAACCTTAAAGATGATGAAATTCTAGTTCCTGAAAATGCACATTTACTAGTAGCAAAAGGAGCAGCCTTAGACTCACTTAATTCTCCAGTTTTCACAAATCAAGAATTAAAACAAAAAATTAAAAATTTAAAAAAATCTAAAGATACAACAACCGTACCTTTAGAACCCCTATTTAAAGATGACAAGGAATATGAAGAATTCAAAAAACGTCACGACAAAGATAAAATAAAAACTAAATCATTAAAAAAACATACAGGCGACTGCTTTGTAGGAATTGACGCAGGATCAACAACAACAAAACTAGTTTTAATAGATAAAAATTCAAACTTATTATATTCAGACTATGGAAGTAATGAAGGAAATCCACTAAAAAGTGTTATAAAAATGCTTAAAAAAATGTATGAACAATTACCAGAAACAGCAATCATACGTTATGCAGGTGTTACAGGATATGGTGAAAAGCTAATTCAAACAGCATTAAATATTGATCTAAATGAAATAGAAACAATTGCACACTATACAGCAGCAAAACAATTTATGCCAAAAGTTACAAGCATCATAGATATAGGTGGACAAGATATGAAATACATCAAGATGAAAGGAGATGTTATAGATAACATCATGCTTAACGAAGCCTGTTCATCTGGATGCGGATCATTTATTGAAACATTTGCTAAAAGCTTAAATATTTCAATTCAAGACTTTGTTAAAGCAGCAATTGAATCAAAAGCACCTGTAGACCTAGGTTCAAGATGTACAGTATTTATGAACTCAAAAATTAAGCAAGCACAAAAAGAAGGCTATAGTGTTGGAGATATTTCAGCAGGTCTTTCATATTCAGTAATAAAAAATGCAATTCAAAAAGTTATGAAAGTACGTGATATGAGCACTTTAGGTAACCATATCGTTGTACAAGGTGGCACATTCTATAATGATGCAGTTCTTCGTAGCTTCGAAAAAATTGTAGGAAAAAATGTAATAAGACCTAATATAGCCGGACTTATGGGGGCTTACGGTGTAGCTTTATTATCAAAAGAACAATATGAAGCGAACCTTGACATGGAATACACATCAACCATTTTAAAAACAGAGGAATTAGATCAATTAGACATAAAAACAACACAAGTACGATGTGGAAGATGTGAAAATAATTGTCTATTAACAATAAATAAATTCAGTAATGGTAAATCATTTATTTCAGGAAATCGTTGTGAAAAAGGAAGTGGCGGAATTACAGAAAATAAGAATTTGCCAAATATGTATAAATACAAATATGAACGACTATTTAGTTATGAACCTTTATCAGAAGAACAAGCATATCGTGGAACAATTGGTATACCAAGAGTTTTAAATATGTACGAAGATTATCCTTTCTGGTTCACATTCTTAACTAACTTAGGATTCAGAGTAATACTTTCAGAAAAAAGCACAAGAAAAACATATGAAAAAGGAATGGAATCAATGCCTTCTGAATCAGTATGCTATCCTGCAAAACTAACACATGGTCATATAATAAGTTTGATAGAAAAAGGAATTAAAACAATTTTCTATCCATGCATTCCATACTCTAGAAAAGAATACAAAAAAGCAAATAACCATTACAACTGTCCAATTGTAATATCATATCCTGAAGTATTAAAAAATAATGTTGAAGAATTAAAATCAGATGATATAAAATTCATAAATACATTCTTGCCTTTTGATGCAAAACACTTAACAGAAGTAATCTTAGAAAGAGAAGAATTTAAAGAATACAACTTCACTAAAAAGGAACTATTATCAGCAGCTAAAAAAGCAGAAGCAGAATACCAGCACTTCAAAGATGACGTTGATAAAAAGGGAACAGAAATAATGCAATATATGGAAGAACATGACCTTCGTGGAATTGTATTAGCAGGTAGACCATATCATGTTGATCCAGAAGTAAATCATGGTATAGACACATTAATTACAAGCCTTGGACTTTGCGTTCTTTCAGAAGATAGCGTATCAAGAAAAACAGAAGCAAAACGACCAATAAGAGTTGTTGACCAATGGGTATTCCATGCAAGACTATATGCAGCTGCAGAATATACAGGACAACACGATAACTTAGAATTAATTCAACTAAACTCATTCGGTTGCGGTGTAGATGCCGTTACAACTGACCAAGTCGAAGAAATATTAAAAAGCTATGATAACATGTATACGCTAATAAAAATAGATGAAGTAAACAATCTAGGCGCTGTTAGAATACGTATAAGATCTTTATTAGCAAGCATGAACAAAAAAATAAAAGAGAAAAAAGAAGTACGTTCTTGCGAACCAAATGGAAATTATGAACTAAACAGAGTAATCTTCACAAAAGAAATGAGAAAAAATTATACAATATTAATGCCACAAATGGCACCAATACACTTTGAATTATTAGAAACTGCTGTACAAGCATGCGGTTATAACATAAAACTTTTAAGAGATTGCACTCCACACACAGTAGAAACAGGATTAAAATATGTAAACAATGACGCATGCTATCCATCAATTTTAACAACAGGTCAAATGATTGAAGCACTTGAATCCGGTAAATATGACTTAAATAAAACCGCATTAATAATGTCTCAAACTGGAGGTGGCTGTAGAGCTACAAACTATATTGGATTCATCAGAAAAGCCCTTAAAGATGCAGGTTTCCCACAAGTCCCTGTAATATCATTCAACGTAGTTGGTATGGAAAAAATGCCAGGATTTAAAATAACATTAGGAATGGCAGAAAGACTTATAAAATGCGTTATTTATGGCGATTTACTACAAAAAATGTTAATGAAAAATAGAGCATATGAAGTAAATAAAGGCGAAACACAAAAAGTATATGAAAAATGGTTAGAACAATGCAAACAATATGTTAGAAAATCAAATAGTAAACAATTTAAACAAAGCATCTACGATATGGTAAAAGACTTTGAAAAAATAGAATTAGACACAACAGTTGAAAAACCTAAAGTTGGAGTTGTTGGTGAAGTATTAATAAAATATCACCCATTTGGTAACAACTTTGTAGCTAATGTACTAGAACAAGAAGGTGCAGAAGTAATCCTACCAGACTTTATGGGCTTCGTTAAATTTATTGCAACACATAAAATAACATTTAATCAGTTATTAAAAATTGACAAAGCCAAAGCAACAATTTTCAGAGCTGCAATAAAATTAATCGATATATTTGAAAAAGATCTTAAAATAGCTCTTTCTGAATCGAAAAAAGACTATTTACCTCCATGTGATATCTGGCACTTAGAGGACAAAGTAAAAGGAATACTATCAATAGGAAATCAAACAGGTGAAGGCTGGTTTTTAACAGCAGAAATGATTGAATATATTGAACACGGCATCCCAAACATAGTATGTGTGCAACCATTTGCATGTTTACCAAATCATATTGTTGGTAAAGGTGTAATAAAAACAATAAGAGAAACATATCCAAATGCAAACATTACTCCAGTAGATTATGATCCAGGAGCAAGTGAATCAAACCAAACAAATAGAATTAAATTACTAATGACAGTAGCAAAAGACAACCTAAAAATGCAACAAAACGAAAAAAAAGAAATAAAAAAAGAAAACACAAACACAGAAAAAAATGAAATTAAGACATGTAAATAATATCAAAGCCAAGAGCCATCGTATAGATGGCTCTTAACCATTCATTAAATTTATTGATATAATAATTAAACTCCAATATTTTATCAATTACTCATTATTCATTAATATATATTTTTTAATATTATCAATTTTATTATTATTTACAATTATTTGTTATTATTTATTATTTATTTATTTTTTATTTTTATTTATTATTTATTTTTATTATTTATTTTTATTTATTTATTATTTATTATTTATTTTTATTTATTATTTATTATTTATTTTTTATTTTTATTTATTATTTATTTTTTATTTATTATTTATTTTTATTTATTATTTATTATTATTTTTTATTATTTTTTATTATTTTTTATTTATTTTATTAATTAATACTTTGTTACATTCTATTTTTTATAATATTTTAATTAATCATCTATTTTCTTATTTATAATTTCTCTATCTTTTTATCTTTCTTCATTTAGCATTTCCATTTAATCAATTTTGTCTTTAATTTATCCTCATTTTTTATTTATTTGTCAATTTTATTTTCGATTTTAAAAATAACCTCTTCTCAAATTTCTTTATTTTCGATTTTTTGTCTACACTGTAACCAACTTTATCGCTTAAAAATCAA
>CAKPEG010000027.1 GCA_934149275.1 uncultured Clostridia bacterium
GGTAATACAGCATTTCTTATAAGCCATAGTATCTGTGATGATTTGCTACTATCAATGCTTGTATATGCTTCTTTTAGTGTTGCTGCTGTTGCTGTACCTAAACTCTTGTATGTTCCTGTACTTGCTCCATTTTCTTGTGGAAATCTTCCATCTTTGTTTAAACATACTATTGTCGTTTCAAAATCGTTTGTTCCGGCATATACTCTATAAAAGTTTCTATTATCTATTTTATATGCAAAGCTCACTTTCGAGTTTGAATTACTCAATAGACTACTTTGATGCAATAAAGTTATTCCAAACTTTTGCTCCGTGTCCTTTGCCGTTTCTGTAATCTTGGCTAATACTTCTGATGATATAGGTAGAATCATTGCCATGATACAGATAACTGCAATTGCTTTTTTTAAAATTCCAGTTCTCATATCTCTTCTCCTATCACTTTTAGGCATAATCATCCCAATTATTCTATTATATAATTTTATTTTATCTTTTATAGTTTTTTTGTCAATCTGTTGTTTTTTATCAATTCCTTGTATCTCAGTGTTTTCAGCCTTTTTATGGTTTGTTACATTTATATTATATTTTTGTTAATTTTTCTTGTCATATTAACGGTTTGCGGGCATATTTTTATAGTAAAGGATTTTTCCATTTTTATATTTTTGAAAATTATTGAAAGTCACTTTTATTTATATTACTCTGATATCTTTTTGATTTGCTAGCACAAAGTTGCTATTTTTAAACGATTATGCGGTAAAAGTGTTTTGAGGCTATGTATAAAATGAAATTTTTTAAATCATTATTTATTACTATTATTATACTTTCCTGTCTTATTCCAATTTCATATGCTGATGATATATCTGAAGAAATTGCTCCAATTCCGGTTAATACTGATTTATCAGATTTGAATTTTGAGATTTTTTCAAGAAGAGCAATTGTGTATGAAAGAAATTCAAAATGTATATTATTTGAAAAAAATATTGATGAACAATGTGCTATGGCATCTACTACAAAAATTATGACATGTACCTTGATTTTAGAAAATTGTAACCTTCAAGATCAAGTTACAATTTCTCAAAAATCTGCATCTACTGGTGGATCAAGACTTGGTCTATCAACCAACGACACTATTTCTGTGCAAGATTTACTATATGGACTAATGTTATGCTCTGGAAATGATGCAGCAGTTGCACTTGCTGAACATTGTTCTGGTTCTGTTGAAAATTTTGCGAACTTGATGAATTCAAAGGCTCGAGAGCTATCTCTTTCATCTACTCATTTTGTTACACCTCATGGGTTAGATAACCCTGAGCATTATACAACTGTAAGAAATTTTGCTACTTTAACTGATTATGCCTTAAACAATCCACTTTTTCTGCAAATTGTGGGGACAAAATTTTATGATGTTACTATAAATGGTGTTTCAAAATCAATTCATAATACTAACGAACTTCTTGGATATTTGCCAACTGTTTATGGTGTAAAAACTGGTTATACTAGTCAAGCTGGTAGATGCTTAGTTTCTTCAGCTAAAAATAATGATCTTGATATAATTGTAATCGTTCTTGGAGCAGATACAAAAAAAATTAGAACTACTGATTCTATAAAATTGATTAATTATGTTTTTGACAATTACGGAACAATCAACTTAGCTGATTTGATAAATCAAAAATATACTGAATATTTAACTGCTGTTTTGCCTTATATTAATATTCCTAAACTTTCTGGAAATATATCTACTGAACTTGAGCAAAACTTTCCAACTTATTATCCAATAAAAAAAGATCAACTAAATTCAATTTCTTTATCTCTTTCATATAACCAATTAAATGCTCCAATATATCAAGGAGAGCAATTATGTTCTATAGATTTTTTTATTGAAAATAATAAAATACTTAGTACTAATATTTACTCTTCTGCATATATTAATAAAAAACAACCATTAGATTATCTACTGTTTTTCATCTATCAATATAAAAATTTTTATAAAGTTCATTAATTTTTTAATGTTTAATATTGACTTTTGCTATTTTTTTTGTTATTATAGTTTTGCTTTGTTTTGCGGGAATAGCTCAGTTGATAGAGCGTCGCGTTGCCAACGCGAAGGTCGCGGGTTTGAGCCCCGTTTCCCGCTCCATTTTATTATATGGCGATATAGCCAAGTGGTAAGGCACGAGTCTGCAAAACTCTGATCCCCGGTTCGAATCCGGGTGTCGCCTCCAAAAAAAAGAAAACATTGAAATTCGATGTTTTCTTTTTTTGTATTATCCAGAATGAAAGTGAATATTAATAACGGTTGCACTTATTATAACTTTTTAAGTTTGAGTCTTTGTTCGCACACGAAATTTGCAAAGCAAATTCTTGTGCATTGTTATTTTTATATAATAGGAAATTCTTTTATTTTTCCTATTATATAAAAAAGAAAAAAGTAAAAAGCATTTTACTTTTCACTTTCTTCTTCTTCATCATCATCATCTTCTTCAATTATCACCATATTCTTTAACGAATATTTTATACACTCATTAATGAATTCGTTTACTGATGTTAAATTGTAGTCCAAAACGGTTCTTTTAACTTTTTCTAATAAATCCGCTTCAATTCTACAAGTAAATTGTTCATAATCTTTCTTTTTTTTCTGTTTTATAACAAAATCTGGCATTTTCGTCACCTCGTTTTTATTTTAGCATACCCTTTAATTCTTGCATATATTCGTCGGCAACTTATTTGCCAGATTATAAACTACTATAAATCAGCTAATCTTCTTAAAACTTCGTCCATATCATATAGATTTTCCCCTGTTATTTTTGATGCTTGTTCATTTAATTTATCAAATTCTTCAAGTGTTTTCGCAAATGCCAATGCTTTTGGAGTTATTGTTGTTGATTTTTTACTAGAAGATCCTTTTGATGCATTTTTAATGTTTTTAACTAATCTTTCAACACTACTTCCTGGTGCCATTTGACTTGCATTTCCATTGCTTTGACCTTGTTTTCCATTTTGGTTTGGATGAACATTTATATCTGTTCCATATGTACCTTTTCCGCCTTCTGAATTTCCAGCATGCATTCCACCATTTTGTTGTGGTGCATTGGCACTACTATTTGGATTGTTTCTATCTGTTGCTGTCATTTCTTTAATTTGTTCTTTTAAAGATTTTCCTTTTCCTTTTGATGATACATTATTTCCAATGCTATCATTATTTTTCGCTTTTTCTCTCTTCTCAACGGTTCGTCTTTGATTGTTTGCAAGCTCTTTTTCAACTTTGGCAATGAATGTATCACTCATTGTTACACCTTCACCTTTTTTGTCTAATATTTCATTAAGTTCTTTGGCAATTCCTTCTATATCTCTTGGTACAATTCTTTCACTTGTTGGATCAAAACTAGGTACCTTCGTTTTATAATTTTGAATTGCTTTGTATATATCAATTTCTGATAATGGTTTGGCTAGTATTCTTGCTTCTTTTAGTAATTGCTCTTTTTTCTTCTTCTCCATCTTTTCAGCGAATTCCGGACTGATTTTCTTCATTTGCTCAATCTTCTCTGCTGTTGTACCTGATAATTCTTTGAATTTCTCTTCAAGTTCTACTTCTTTTTCTTGAGCTAATGCTAAAACTTCCGCATACATTTCAGTTGTATCTATGTCTTCAGCTTCAGCAACTTCTTTAAGTGTTACTTTAGCTGATGAATATTTTAAATTGCTAATATCTAGTTGCTCTAATACCTTTTCTAGTTTTGACTGGCTAAGTTCTCTAAATATTTTATTAAACTCTTCTTGCGTAACCTTACCTGAAATATCTGCTCCAGGCATATATAATGTTCCTCCACTTTGTGGATTGTATGGTGCTCCTCCACCTGATGGATTAAATCCGCTTGGGTTTATTCCTGAACCTAATGTTGATACATGATAGTTAATTCCTAATGCATTAAACCTTGATACTAATTTTTGATGTGATGCATTATTTCTTGATGCAATTCCTTTCATTCTATAGCTTCTCAAATACATTGGATTTTTGTATGTACCATTTATTTTGGCTTTTTTAATTAATTCTGCTGTCTTTTCTCCTGAACTAAATGTTGAATCTAATACTCTAATTCCAGTTTGTGGTTCAGCAACAAGCAATGGAATTGCTGCCATACCTTTAGCTGCTGTTTTAACTAATTCTTTGCCTATACCTAAACCTTCCTTTACACCCTTTCGAACTTCTTTTCTTCTTTGTTCTTTTTGTTTTTTCTTCTGTTTCATTTGTGCTTCTTGTTCAGGTGTCATTTGAACATTCGTTCCGTATTTTTTTACTATTTCTTGTGAAATATAATCTACTCCGTTTGAAATCTGTGTTGCTGCAGCCATTGCTGGTTTTCCGATTACTCTTCCCATAAACCTTCCTTGGCTCTTTATTGTTCCTTTTACTATTCTTGAATTAGCTATTGCTTTTATTTGTAGAGCTTTTGGTGCTAGTTTATCAATAGTTAACTTATCAACTCCGCTTCCGCCTTTTCCTGAACTAAATCCAAATATCTTTCTTGTTATTGGATCAACTTTTAACATGAAGTTCATAAATATAAATGCTATGAATATTCCGGATACTGAATTTTCACTTAAATCCAATGCGGTTTGTACGAAAATTGTATATATTAGAGCATGCATTGATTGTAATATTACTGAATACATAAAGTCTCTCATCCAGTTTCCATACATCTCTCCGCCTTTTCCGTTTTTATTTATTTTTTGTACTGCATACGACACTGCTACAAATGGTGATATCAGAGCTAGTATCATAATTGTTAAGTATCTCTTAAAATATAATATTAAAAATCTTATTGAATAATATACTAAAACCATATACATAACTAATCCCGCTGTTCCTGTTGTGGCTTTTAGTGAATATGCTTTTGTACGTACGCTTTCATATAAAGATATTTCTGTTCCATCTTCATATTTTGGAACAATCCAACTTATGAACGTTTCGTTTACATTAATTATAAAATACATTATATAGTGGATTGTAAATACTAATATAAATCCTGCAACCCAGCTTACTAGCATTTGTTTGTAAACTGCTTTCTTTTCTGCAACTGTTGTTATTGCCATTCTTATTCCTAAGTATAGTAATATTATCAACATGATTAGTATTGCCATTGTTCTGAAAACGTAATACCAAATTGCTACATTTTCTTTTATTATATAGATAATACCATTTTCATCAACAACTGCTCCACCGGCTGATTCAAAGTTGAAGAAGTTTGCATCTAAGACTGGAATCTTGTTATATACAATATTTTCAACTGTTACATCTGCTTTTGATGAAGTTGTTAATTGTACATTTCCTCCTATATCTGCAATTCTTTGCATTCCTTCGCTTATGTAATCGTTTGCATCATTTTCATCTCCACTTGCTTGTGGCTGGTCTTTTGTTTCATTGTCTGCTTTTTCTTTTTCTTCTGCTTCTTTATCAATATCGTCTATGCTATTGGGATCTTGTTGCCATCCATCATCTCTTTTATTTGTAACTCCTGTTATAGCATTAACAATTCCGTCCATAAATAATCTTTCAAAAATTGCTGTCCATCCTACAATTACTGCTCTTGTGGCATACGTCATTATTCCAATCATATAATCTAATATTTGTAGTAAACTCTTTTGAATCCATTTTCCAAATGGAACTGAACCTTTATATCCTTCAATTTTAGCAACACCTGTGTATATAAATCCGTTTTCATCATATATATTTAAATCCTCATCCTCTATTTCATCTAAGGCAACTGAACCTGTTGGATTAACTTGTACTGTGTTTTTTAATCTGATTGCTATTGTAAATGAATCGCTAGCTGAATGTATATTACAAGCATGTGCACTTGTTGAGCCAAAATTTGCATGTTCTCCTCCCCCTGCTGTTGTAGCCATTTCAACGTGTCCAGCTCTTACAAGTATATCTCCTGGCTTTGCTTCTGATACAGGTATCTTATCCCAATACTGACTTGGTGGATTTAAATCATCATCTGATAAAGCACTATATCCTAATGTATACAAGTCAACTCCTAGATATAGTTGATACATATACCTTACTCCTGATGTACAACATACATAAAAGTTTCCTTTACCTAGTTCTCCTCCTGTCCAATAAATCTCTGGATCTGCATATGCGGTTCCGACTCCTCCTGGTCCACCATAGTAAGATACATTTTGATACTTTTGAATAAATTCCTTTGTCTTTTCGACTAAAAATTCTCCACACTTATCGTCGTATCCTCTTGCTAAACATGATGACATTGATGATAACGTCACAAATATTATTACATATATTATTAATATTCTTTTTAATACTAATTTTATCTGTTTCATTTATTTTCCCCTTATATATCAATCTTTGCTTTATTGTCATCATATTCTATGATATTTGTATTTCTATCATAATTTGTAATCTTAAAATTATCTTTTCCTGATAAAATCTTCTCTGTTTTTCTTGTTTCAGCATCATATATGTATAGTCCATTTTCTGATACTCCATATATTAAATGTGAATCATCTGCCCACACATATGAATTTATTACTAATGTATCGTCTAATTCATTATTTGGATATTTTTCATCTAATGAACGTATCTTTACTTTTTTGTAATATCCATCTTCTTCTGTTGAAAGTAAGCAGAACTTACTACTATAATGAATATCATTTGGATCTCCTTCATTTCCTTCAAACATATCTTCCATTTTTCTTTGTTTTTCTTTTACTATTATCAAGCTTTCGTTTAATTTATAATATAAATTTGTATATTCTGGTTTTTCTTGTTTGAATTGTCCTTTATAGTTTTCATAAATTTGAATTCCATCATTTGATTTTGATGAAAAACTAATTTTTACTCCTTTTAAAGTATAGGTAATTGTTACATGGTTTGTATCATATGAATAATTATCATAATCTGGCCAAATGTCAGTAAGCTTATCCATAAAGTCATTTACATCTTTTTTATTATTATATTCTTTTACTAAATTTTCAAATTCCGTATAATCATAATCATAATTGGGATATATTGAAATCTCATTACTTGAAAACACTATATAAAAGTATTTTGTCTTATATCCTAATCTCTCATTATCTTTATATGATGTTCCTAGTGCAGCTTCTATGTTGCTCAAGCTATCTCCAACTTTATAATCTTCAACTACTTTTCCTTTATATTTTTTATTAAAGACTATATTGAAAACCTTTCCTTGGATTGTTCTTATTTCATATCCTTCGTCAAAATATATTTTATATTTATTAAATGTGCTTTCTTGTGTTCCTAAACTCGCATTATCTATATTCCAATTTGCTTTTATTAATGAGTTTAATTCTTCTGAATTTATATTCATTTCTAAAGTTTTAACTTTTAGCTCTTCTTTTTGAGCCCTTTTGGATTCTTCATTTTTAAAATAATTTACATCTCCATTAATTTTAACTTCCGAAATTCCATTTGATGTACATTTAACTTCTATTGTTATCTTTTTGCTTGAATCAATTATTCTAAAACTTTTGAAGTTTGTAACCATAGCAATTTTTTCATAAAAATTATTAAAATATAATTCTTGTGATTTATTATCTTCATATAAATTATACTTAAAGCTTACATATATATCTATATCGTATCCTTCTGTTTTTGAATCTTCCATTGATATAAATTCACTTTCTAAATATTCTACAACATCTTGAACTGTTTCTAAACTTTGATTTAAATCTATATCTTCAGAATTTATCTTTTCATTATTTTTTCTTTTGGTAGGCATTAATGCTAATGATAAAATAATTAAAAAAGCTAATGCTCCCACACAAAATATTATAATTTTTTCTTTTTTTGAAAGAACTTTTCTTTTTTTCTTTTTCATTACTTTATACTCCTTTTAGAAATTATTCTCCAGAATACACTAATCTAATTTTATTTTATCATATATTTTTAAATCTCCATAGTTTTTTCATAAAAAAATACGAAATAATTTTATATTTCGTATTTTTCTCTTATTTTTTATTCAATTGGTGAACCACGAGTGAATGGCCCTTTTGTATTTTCAAATTCTTTATCTAATTTGTCTTGCTTTTGTTTATCGATTTCTACTTTACTATTTTCAATATCAAATGAATATGTTATTGATGTTGCTTTTTTCTGTACTTTATTTGATAATTTAGTATTTAGAATTATCTCTTCATTATTTGAATATGTAATTCCTAAATATGCTGATGTTGAACCATTTTCGTTTACTACTGTTGTTCTTAATATTCTATAATTTTCAAGAATTAGTTCTTCACCATTTAATTGCTGCAACATTTTCGCGAATTGTTTAAACTCATCAGAATTCTCAAATCCTAATTCAATCTTAATAATTTTTTTATTTCTATTATAATATTTTACTATATCTTGTTCCGATAAGTTCTTACATTTTCTATAATATTTTGGAATTATCTTTTCAGCTAAATTATTATATGTCTTGGCAATTATTTGGGTTGTCAACTCTCCGTTATATTTTCCTATAACTTCATTTAAATATGTTGGTAGTTGAAGACTTTCACTCATTTTATCAGGTACATTGATTTTTCTAATTGTTCTGTATGCCATTTGTTTTGGACTAAAACTATATATTATAGCAATAATGATTATACAGATTAGTATTATAAATAATTTCTTTTTTGAAAATTTGAATTTTCTTTTCTTACTTTTTCTCTTATCCATATATTCCTCCTAAAAATGTTCTTTTTATGTCTGCTACATATATATCACCAAGTACTCTAAAGTACATCTTTATTACACCCAATGCTCCTGGATTCTTTCCTGTACTATATTTGTCTGGTTGTTCTGTACGAATCCAAGTTTCTACTTCTGTAAATGTTCCATCTAATATATCTCTTGCTAGTACATATTGTGAATTCCATCTAGTTTCCAACGTACCGCATGTTGATCCTATTGGTAATGCTTTTGTTAATAGATTTCTAACAATTTCTATGTCTGACATTGAAGCATCCATTACACTTTCCCAACCTAGGTTTGGTCCCCAGTTTTTAAGTGACGCATATGTACCTTGTGTAACAAGGTCCTTATCCAATAACCAATCTACACCTGCTTCTTTAACCCAACCTGTAAAATCAACATCATAGAAGTACTGCATTTGCAATTCTAGGAATCTATCTGTATCTTTTTTATTTACACTATCCCATGCTGCCTTCAAACTGCCAAAGTCTCCAACGAATTGTCCTGAAGAATAGCTTCCAAATGCTTTTAAACTACCGCATAATGATGGATCTTCTTCTGCAAGCCATTTACATAATGGAGCTATGTTGTTTGTACTTCCATAAACTGTCCATTGTGCAATACCAACTGCAATTTCACTTGGTCCTGAAACTGTTCCACATGCACCTGGGCCATTTCCTGTAGGTACACCTGCTTCTCCTAATGCTCCTGATTCATATGGTAACCAATAATAGAAATCCCAATCTACTTCATTACGCTTTGTTTTTGTTTTTTTAGGAATTTTCATATAGTTTTCAATATCTTCTATTACAGCTTTATCTCTGTCTATTAATATTAAACAAATATCTGAATTTAGTGTTTTTCCAATTACATCTCCTGTCTGAATCTCTGTTCCTACTGAAAGATTACCACTTAACTCAAATCCATACATAACTAATACATAGCCTTTTAACGCTGTATCTGTTAATTTTATTCTAAGTCCTTGTAATGTCTGTTCTCTTCCTTCTACAGGGTCTTCCGTAGTTTGGCTGTTTGAGCTACTTCCATAAATTCTTCTTGCTAGTTCTTCGTCTGAAAAAATATTATTATTGTCATCAAAAATCTCTGTTATTCTTCCATTTCCCATTGCAGTAACATCTAAATCTTCTTTAAATCCTGTATTTATAACTCCTTCACCCGTTACTCTATATGCACATACAAAATCTGATCCTATGTCTTTTTTTACTGGTTGTTGATCTCCATTATTTATTTGGTCTTGTGATGTACATTCATATCTTTGACCTTCTCCAGCACATATAAACACATTCTGTGCTTTCATTCCCTCATCATCTATTTTGCCTGTAAATACAATATCTCCAGCTTGTACTGAGTCTATTGAATCAATTCTTGTCCATTCTTTGCTTTCACAATAATCTATAAATGTTCCATCTTTTCCCACACATAAACCTTCCTCTGGTTGATCTGTACATCCTGCTTTATATAAAGCCCATGAAATATATCTATCTGCTGAAATTACTTTTTTACCATTCTCTGTAGTTGTTCCGTCTTGTTTTGCTGGTATATATTCTGGTGTTCCATATTCAAATTTATTATCTTTTAAATATCTTGATAAATCTTTAGCTTCATCCAATAGTTTGGCAACAAATTCTTCGTCTGTTGGATTTGAAGAAACATCTCTCTTATTTCTAATTCCATAATAAATGTTTTGCGCGAATTTATCATATTCACTATTTGCAAGTATTGTTCCTGAACCATCTGAATTAATCATGTATCCAGCTGATACCAATCCAGTTGATACACTTAGGAATTTCGTTCTTTTCGTAACTTTACATTTTTCTCTTAAATGAGAATTAAATGTATCAATTCTTTTGTTAGCATTATCTGCTTTGGCATAGCCCTTATCAAGATGCAATAATTCAAGCATGTATATACGTGTATTCTCATATTTTTTTAGCAAAGCATCTATTAAGTTTTCTGCAGCCTTATAATCATCTAAGTCATTTAATCCAAGATATATAATAATTGTCTTTGGCTCTGAAGGTAAAGACGCTATATTATTTATCCAATATTGAGGTGTTGCACCTTCTTTTACAAAGAAGTTCTCTTCTTTTAAATTTGTATTATCTCTTAGTCCAATAAAATATTCATCACCTATAAACGTACAATTATTTAATGTAGATTCATATTCATTATCTTCATCATCTTTATCTTTATCATCATCGTCATCATCAGTTTGAGTCATTCTTCTCAAATCTGCAAGTGATATTCCAAGTGAGTTTGCCATTGTTTCATCACATGCAATTAATGTTCCATATTCTAAAACATTTTTTTCAACTTTTTTATTTGGCCATTCTGCTGGAACATAGTCTGGTATTGGCCATTCAAGTACTCTTTTTTCAATTTCATAAAAATCTTCTTTTTCAAAGTATCCTAATTCTATTACTAATTCTTTTAAATCTCTATAAATGTATTGTGCATCTAGTGTTTCTGTTTCTTCTAGTATTGTAAATGCCTGTAATGAGTTTTTAGTAAATTGAACTTTTTCTTTTATACTCTCGTCTCCTGCTTTTCTTGCCCTTTGAATTTCTTTGGCTTTTGAAATTGTTCCATCATATATGTAATATTTTTTACTAAATAAATCTTTTGTTGTTTGATTTGTAAGTCCTCTTACAGCATCTTTTACTTGTACAACTCCATCTTCCATTGTTCCAACTAAAGTAATTTTATCATCTGCCCCAAGTCCTGGAACTGTTTCTGCTATATCATCATCTAAATAATCTAGTGTTGCCTCCACATCGTCTCCAAATTTATATGCATTATATTTTCCTGATGAAAGCGTTGTTGATTTTTGAGTTTTCACTCCAGATTTTTCATTATAATTTTCTAATCCGTCATCGTCTGTATCTATACCTATTTCTGTGCTTCCGCTTGCTCCTATAGAATCTTCTCCTTCAAAATATACATTTCTAAACCAATGATTTGTAACACTTGAAATATATGGAATTGATGTTCTTACATCTTCGGCTCTATCTTTTTGTATTTTTCTTAATCCCTCTACTGTATCTACTGAATAAGATTTTGCTCCATCTGTGTAATCAACATAGTCAACTACTTCTTTACCGTTTTCATCTGTATGTGTGTGTTTAACTTCTTGTAAGTCATTGATTGATGTTCCATTTATGTGTACAGTTCCTCCGAAAGAAGTATCTCTTAATTTAACATGTACTTTTGCATCTAAGTCTTTATTCATTGCAAATTCTTTTACAAGGTCTGGCGACATAGTTGCAATATGCATAGTTAGGAGTAATTCAAATGGTTTTCCATATCTTCCTGACCATCCTTCAAGATTAAAATATGTGTAATCATTATGGGCTTTCCAAAATTTCCAGCCTATATTTAATCTTTTTATTTGCATTGTATTAGCACTTCTATCAATTTTTACTTTTTGTGTTAGTTGTCCAACTAATGGAAGTGAATCAAATACCATGTTAAATGCACTTAAAAATCCATCATCTAAATCTATAAGTCCAGTTCCCCAAGCGTCACTACCATTTTCCCAGAAAGTTCCATCAAAAAAGCTACTTCCAAGACTTTTCAAATTGAATGTATAATTATTTACTAAATATGTTCTATTCTCAGCAACTAAATATGCTCTTAAATATGGTGCATCTATTTTTTTTATCTCATTTTTAACATGTCCATCTGTCACTTCTACAATATTTCCATCTTCATCTGGTTGACCATATATTGTAACACTTTCAGCAAATCCCATTCCTACTAAATCATATCCCATATCATATAGGTATTGTGCTGTGTCTATTACGTCATCTTTATTAACTAATGCATCATCCAGACCTATTAAATAACCTTGTACACCATCCCATAAATCGGTTGCAATTTCTTTCAATCTATTGAATAAAAATTGTGGCGCTGTTACTATAAATGCTAATATTCCTATTAAGATTAATGCAATTATAATTATTAGTAATACTATTCCGACACACATAAGCCGCTGAAGCACCTCCAGCAGCAGCTGCTGCTGTTCCGGCTGCCTCTGTAGCTCCCGCTGTTGCTCCTGCTGCTCCTGCTGCTCCTGCTCCTTCTGCTGCTGTTGCTCCTGCTGCTCCTGCTTCTGCAGTGCTTGCTGCTCCTCCGGCTTCAGCTGCTACCGTACTAGTACCTGCTGTTCCTGCCTCTGCACCTGCTGCTCCTGCTTCAGTTGCTGCTCCTGCCGTTCCTGTTTCTGTTCCAACTGCTCCAGCTTCTGGTCCAACTGTGCTGGCACCTGCTGTTCCTGCTTCTGGTGCTCCTGTTGATGCAGATGATGGTGGTGTATATACGTCTCCCGAACCTTCTGGTTTATTTGGAATGTCATTTGTCTCAGGTTTTGCTCCTGAACCTTTAGCTGCTGAGTTTAGGTCTCTAGTATTACTTCCATTGCCCTCTTCTGCTTTTTTCATATTTTCTTCATTTTGCTTTTTATCGTCAATTTTTTGGTTTGCCGAATCTTCAGCATTTTGAGAAGCATCTTTATCTAAGTCTTTTTGATCGCTTTTTTCATTCTCCTTCGATGTATCTTTTTCTTCTTTTTCTTCTTTTTCTTCTTTTTCTTCTTTTTTTCGTCGCCTTTGTCGGTTATTCTTTTTGTCATCTTCCTCTTGTTCTTCATCGTCTCCTATATCCATAGAGTATTCATCTGGTCCACCGCCACCGGCCACCCTGAGCATTTAGTTCTTCTTCTCTTTCATCTTCTTCATTCTGCAATTGTTCCTGTTTGGCTTTTCTTCTTCTTTCTTCGTCTTCTGCCACAATTTCACCTTCTTTCTGCTATTTATTTTAATTGATTGGAATACTTATACTATAAGATTTTTCTGCTTTACTTAATTCTTCTTCCTCTGTTTCTTCGTTTCCTGTGTATTCATTCATTATTCTTACTTTATTAAATGTTATATTTGTTGCTTTTGTTTTTTCATCATAATATTTTGCAAATCTAACTTTAAACGTTTTTGTTTCGCTTGGAGCAAGTGCCATTGTAGAGCTTACTGTTGAAGCATCTCTTGAATCATTTTCTGATTCTATTGCTAGCTCGTTACTTGCTATTCCATCATACAAAACTACCTCTTTGTTTGTTTTATTTGTAATTCTTATTGTATATAGTTGACTATTATAATAATCTTCTCTGCTTTCAATTCTGATTTTTAAATAATCATCTTCTGCTATCTTTTTAAGATCTTCATGTTCCATATAATCATTTACATTCAATTTCAATGTATTTCCATCTTGTTTTATGGCAATCTTTTCTTCGTAATATGCATATGTTTGATTTGTTAATCCTGTTTTTATAATATTATCAATTATTTTTATATTGTAAATGTAGTACTCTCCGTAATTTGAGTAATCTTGAATACTATATCTTTTTTCATTATCAAATACTTCATCTATATATTCTTTAAACTTATCTAGAGAATCATCAAATACATATGTTTTGCATTCTTCTGTCAATAGATTGAATGCTCCTGAATAATCTTTGCTATTACATTTATTTACATAGTCATCAATTAAATCTTCTATTGGTGTTTGTAATTTTTCTGGCACATCTGTATCACTTTTTAGCAATACCTCATGAGGGGTATATGTAGTATTTAACACTTCAGGTTCTTTTTGGTTTTTTAAATAATAATTTATTGCCATTATTACAGCCCAAACTACTATAACTATTAAAATAACTTTTCTATATTTTTTGAAGAAATTTCTTATTTTAAGTCTCCACTTTAAAAACATCTTTTCCTCCTATCTTACTCTACGCCACTTACACTAAATGACATTTCATAGTTATCATAATCTTTTTCAACTATTACAAAATATGTTTGTGGTAATTTTTCATCTTCATTTAATTTTTTCTGAAATACATTTGATATAGTTAATAATATAACAT
>CAKPEG010000028.1 GCA_934149275.1 uncultured Clostridia bacterium
AAATCAGAGGATATAGTTTTATCATTAAACGAAACTAGAAGATTATCCAAAATGATAACAGAACTAATGGACTTAGCAAGATCAGATGCAAACAGAAATACAGTTCATAAGTCAAAAACAGACATAAAAGAAATGGCAAAAGAAGTAATAATTCCATATAAGGAAATGGCAGAACTGCAAAGCAAGCAAATGAATTTAAGCATTAATTGCGATAAGGAATTAAACATAGATAAAAATAAGATAAAACAGTTGCTGGTAATTTTACTAGATAATGCAATAAAATACACTGAAGAAAATGATGTAATAGATGTAGATATTCATAATCACGAAGATAAATTATATATAATAGTAAAAGATACAGGAATAGGAATTAGTGATGAAGGATTAAAACATATTTTTGAAAGATTTTACAGAGAAGACAAAGCTCGTTCAAGAGCAAAAGGTGGTACAGGTCTTGGATTATCAATAGCGCATACAATTGTAAAAAGCCATGGTGGTAGTATAAAATTAACACATAATAAACCCAAAGGAACAGTAGTAACAGTAAAAATTTAAAAAGAAAGTTATATTAAAATTCTCTATGAAAAGAACAAAAGCGGATTACTTATAACATTTGCATCGATTATAACATTTTTAAGTCCGCGTCTTTGCTCTCGCACGAAATTTGCAAATTTCTGAACATTGTTAATTTTTATAATAGGAAAGTTCGATGAACTTTCCTATTATATAACAGAAAAGACTTGCTATAATTGCAAGTCTTTTGTTGACTTTTTTTATACAGACAAATATAATATAAAAGAATGAATTAGACTTTAAAGGAGCAATAGAATGGCAAATCAAATATTGAGTCAAGGTAACTCAAATGACAAAGACGAAAATGAAAAAAAGAAGAAAATAGAAGAAAATAAGAATGAAAAAATAGATAAGAAAAATGAAGGAAAAGAAGAAAATACCAAGTTAATTGTACCAGATACTAATACACAAATAGATTCTAGCCAAATAAAAGTAAAAAAACATATAGCACTAAAAGTAACAGGAATAATATTTTTAGTAATAATTATTTTATGTGTAGCAAGTTTAATAGCATTTTCAGTAATAAATAACAAGGACAACAAAATAAAAAAAGGGGTAACTATTGAAGGCATTGATGTGTCTGAATTATCTAAAGAAGAAGCTAAGCAAAAGGTTCAAGAGCAATTTTTAAATACACTAGATAATACAATTTATTTTCAGTATGGAGAAAGTCAATACTCACTTGCCTTAGAACAAATTAGCGTAAAATTTAAATTAGATGAAGCAGTTGATAAAGCTTATAATATGGGAAGAGAAGGTAGTATTATTCAAAGAGATATAGAAATACTAAAATTGACTAAAAATACACAAAATATAACAATAGATGTTTCATACGATGATGTTGCATTAGACGCGTGTATACTAGACATATCAGCCAAATTACCTGAGCAGGTAGAACAACCAAGCTATTACATTGAAGGAAGCGATTTGATTATCACATCAGGAAAAATTGGAAAAGCAGCTAAAAGTGATGAAACAAAACAATTGATAGTAAATGCACTAAACAATAAAAATTATAAAGATGTTTTTTATGATATACCAACATATGATAAATATCCAGACGAAATAAACGTAGATAAAATACATTCTGAAATTTATAAAGAAGTTAAAGATGCATACTACACGGTAGAACCTAGAGTTTTATATCCTGATGAGACAGGTGTAGACTTTCAAGAAAGTGTAGATACAGTAAAAGGTCAAATTAGTAGTGAGAAAAAAGATGAGTATGTAGTACCTTTAAAATATACTAGAGCAAATATAACTGTAAATGATTTAGGAACTGATGCGTTTCCAAATCAATTAGCAACTACATCAACACCATATGTTAATAATGCTAATAGAACAACAAATCTAAGATTAGCTGCAAATAAAATAAATGGAACAGTATTAATGCCTGGAGAAACATTTTCTTATAACACAATAGTAGGAGAAAGAACAATTGCAGCAGGTTACAGAAATGCTGCAATATATGAAAACGGCCAAGTTGTAGATGGCCTTGGAGGTGGAATATGCCAAGTTTCAACAACTTTATATAATTCAGTGTTAAAAACAGATTTAGAAGTAGTAGAAAGAACAAATCATATGTTCCTTGCAACATATGCTCCAGGTGGATTAGATGCAACAGTTGCATATGGATCATTAGATTTCAAATTTAAAAATAATAGAAACTATCCAATAAAAATTATAGCAGGAGTTGAAAATGGATATTGCACAGTCCAAATATTAGGATTAAGGACTGATGAGGATTATGATATTCAATTATCAAGCAAAAAAATTGGAGCATTAACATATCAAGCATTTAAAAACTACTATAAAAATGGACAGTTCATTAAATCAGAATGGGTATCAACTGATCAATATAGATCACACTAAAATGAGAAGGAATGAATTAAAATGAGAATAAGAAGAAAGCCATGGGCTAAGCAAGAATTAGAAGAAGCAAAATTTTATATAGATAATCCAAATATATATAAAGGAAAATGGAAACAACAATTTGAAGATTCACAAAAACCGCTTTATTTAGAAATTGGATGTGGAAAAGGCAGTTTTATATCAAAGCTTGCATCGAGACATCAAGAGAATAATTATATAGCAGCAGATATGATTGAAGCAATGTTAGGATTATCCAAAAGAAATATAGAAACAGAATACGCAAATAACAATTTAGAAGTAAAAAACCTATTATTAATACGAATGAATGCAGAAAGAATATTAGATGTATTTGCTGAAAATGACACAGTAGAAAGAATATACATAAATTTCTGTAATCCATGGCCTAGAGGAAAACATAAGAAAAGAAGATTAACACATACTAGACAATTAGCCAATTATAAGACTTTTTTAGACAAGGAAAAAGGCGAAATTTATTTCAAAACAGATGATGATGAATTATTTGAAGAAAGCATAGAATACTTTAAAGAAGAAGGCTTTGAAATTGTAAAAATAACACATGATTTACATAATGAGATGATTTTTGAAGATATTAGAACAGAACATGAGCAAATGTTTTCACAGCAAGGAATAAAGATAAAAGCTTTAATTGCAAAAATAAAATAATAAAATAATATTGTTATTATTTTATTATAGAAATTTCGAAGAATAATCTTATTATAGAAAAAGCGGGCCATTTATAGCATTTGCACTTATTATATTTTTTAAGTTCATACTTTAGCACTAAGCAAAATTCGAACCTATTAGAATAATTTTAATTTTATTTTAATATTTCAATAATAAAATGTGCTAAAAGATTAATAAATGTTTAATCAATAAATAAAAGGAGGAAAAGACATTGATAGAGCTACAGAATGTTACAAAAAAGTATAATGATTTTACAGCAGTAGACGATATCAGCTTTAAGATTGACGCTGGTGAAGTTGTTGGATTCCTTGGACCAAACGGTGCCGGCAAAAGTACAACAATGAACATGATAACAGGATATATCGAGCCAACAGCTGGAAAAATCATAGTAAATGGTTTTGATATAAATCAAAAGCCAAAACAAGCTAAAAGGCAAATTGGATATATGCCAGAAAATGTTCCATTATACTTGGAGTTAACAGTAAAAGAATTTATTTCTTATATGGCTGATTTAAAATTAGTTAAGAGAAAAGAAAAGAAAGAAGAAATTGAAAGAGTACTAAAAGCTACAGGTTTGGAAGAAGTTAAAGGAAAGCTAATAAGAAACTTATCAAGAGGATACAGACAAAGAGTTAGTTTAGCAGGAGCTTTAGTTGGAAATCCTCCAATATTAATACTTGATGAACCAACAGTTGGGCTTGACCCAATTCAAGTAAAAGAAATTAGAACATTGATTAAAGAATTAGGAAAAAAACACACAATATTAATAAGTTCACATATATTAGCTGAAATAAGTCAAATGTGCAATAAGATTATTATTATTAATAAAGGTAAAATAGTAAGAACAGACAAAATGTCTAATATTGAAGAAGAAGCAGCACCACAAGAGACAGAAGTAACTTTAACAGTTGAAGAATCAGATACTAAATTACCTGAAATAAAAAATGAAATCAAAGAAATAACGAGTATAGAACTATTAGAAGATAACGGAAAAGATAAAGTATATACATTAAAATACAATGGCGCTGAAGATATTAGAAAAGCTTTATTTAAAAAGTGTGTTGAAAAAGATATAACAATAATTGAAATGAAGAAAAAAGAAGTATCACTAGAAGATGCATTCTTAAAAATTACAGAAGAGGGGGAAAATAAATAATGTTAGCAATAATAAAAAAAGAATTAAAAAGCTATTTCTTTACACCAATAGGTTACATATTTATAGGACTTTTCCTTGCTGTAGTTAGCTTTATATTTTACACATATACATTTGCATCAGGATATTTAAATTTTGAATATATTATATGGGATAGTACTGTAGTACTTGCTTTTATAATTCCAGTATTAACTATGAGAATGTTTGCAGAGGAGAAAAAAACTGGAACAGACCAATTGTTGATGACATCTCCAAAAAGTATAACATGTATTGTATTTGGTAAATTCTTAGCAGCATCATTAGTTGTTGTAATAGGAATGTTATTCATGTTCGTATATTACGGAATATTAAGACACTTTGGATATGTTAATTTAACAGAACCTTTAGTTGCAATGTTAGGATTTTTACTACTTGCAATGTCATACATATCTTTTGGTATGTTTGCATCATCAATCACAGAAAACCAAGTAATAGCAGCTGTTATATCAATTGGATTTTTCTTGATAATATCATTTTTGCAAAATTATCAAGGTGTTATAGAAATGTTTTCATTAGTACAAATGTATCAAAAATTTCCACAAGGAATTATTTCGTTAAAAGAAGTAGTAGGATATGTAACATTTATTCTATTATTTGTATTTTTAACAATTATAGTATTGCAGAGACGTAAAAGCGTTAAATAACGAAATAATATCTTAGAAAGGAAAATAAAAAATGGATAATAAAGATAAAGAAAACAAGAAGATTTTAAAAAAAATGAATCAAGAGAAAGTAAAACAAGAAAAGAAAGCAGAAAAAGGAAAAAGTAAAAAATCTCCTAAAGAAAACATTGCTTCATTCTTTAGAAAAACAAAAGAATTATGCATAAAAGATACAAGTAGAATGATTTTACTTGTTGCAATTTTAATTGCAGTATATGTAGTTATAAATCTAGGTGTAAGGCAAATTAATTTAGCTCAAATAGATTTAACTAAAGATAAAAGATATACATTGACAGATCAGTCAAAAAATATTGTTAGAACAATAGATAAAGAGATGACATTCTACGTATGGGGATATTCAGAATCAGATGAGATAATAGATCTTTTAAAACAATATAATTCTGAAAACAATAAAATATCATATAAACTTGTAACTGCAGATGATGCAGAAGAAATAAGTAAATATGGATTTGAAAGCGGATATCAAGAAGTTGTAGGCGTTGCATCAGACGGAAGAACATCATACATCAGTGGTACAGATCTTTACACATATGATGACAGCTATAACGTAGTTGATTTAACGGAACAAAAAATAACAAATGCAATAAACAACTTATCAGCAACAAAAGAGACAAAAGTTTATTTCGTTGAAGGTAAAACAAATTACACAACAGAAAGTGGAATTTATTACTTAACACAATATCTAGGTAACGAATATTATGAAGTCGGAACAATAAATATTATGGCAGATCCAACAATACCAGATGATTGCGATGTCTTAGCAATTATGGGATTATCATCAGATTTCACTAGTCAAGAAGCAGACAATATTTGCAAATATATTGAAAAAGGTGGAGATTTGATAATAACAAATGATATAGATTATTCAAACGTTAATAGAGATTTTCCAAATTTCCAAAGAATATTAAATGAATATGATATATCAATGCCTAATAAAGTAGTCCAAGAAAAATCTGATAAAAACAAGGTATCAGGTTATAACAATCTAGTATTCCAAGCCAACATAGCATCAGATCATGAAATCACAAGATTATTGTACAACTATGATGCTTCCGGAACAAAGCAAAGTGGAGCTAGCGTAAAACCATTATTTATAGCATCAGGAATTATTGAAATGGATTCAACTAAGATGTTAGAAGATAATATAAAAGCAACTTCAATTTTAATGACATCAACACAAGCAACAGTATCAGATTTAGCAACTAAAACAACAGAAGAAAATTCAGGTAACTACTATACAATAGGCGCTGCAATTCAAAAAACAGTAGAGTCAGGAGATGAATCAAGATTAGTTGTATTTGCTTCAACATCTTCATTCTCTGATAATGCATTAGATAACCAAACACCAATGGTAGCATATAATGCAAACATAATTATGAATTCATTTGCATTTGCATCAAATAGAGGTGAACTATATTCAATTAGAAAATCATCATCATATACAAAATACACACCAACAGATAGAGAAGACAAAGTAGTTAGGGTTATAATATATGCTATACCAGTAGCAATAATTGTTCTAGGAATATGCGTATGGCTAACAAGAAGAAAATTAAAATAACTACAAACCAACTCATAAAAAGACATGTAAATAGATTAAAAATATATAGCTCATAGAACAAGCAGACACTAATAATATTTGAATTTAATGTTCATACATAAAAATTTAAAAAATAAATTTTTGAGCATTGTTGATTTTCTATAATAGAAATTTCGGTGAAATTTTCTAATATACATAAAAAAGGACGTTATATAAAATGTATAACGCCCTTTTAATCAATAATGAAAAATGAGGGAGAAAATGAAAAAAATTAAGCCAGCAACAATTACAATAATAGTAATTTTAATTGCATATACAATTTTATCTTTTTATAAATTGGGAAATAATAAAAATCCACAAACATACGTTAATTTAAAAGATAATGAGCAATTAACATTTAGGATTGATTCAGATCAAATACCAAAAAAGATGATGATATACTCAGCAAATGATGAGTCAAATGTATCAATATTTTTTCTAGAAGAATATAAAGCACTAGATACCTACAAATATGATACATATTTTGAAATTGATTATTCGAATCTTTTCAAGTGGAACGAGGTATACTTTAATCTAGATGATTATAATTATAAGTATATTATGTTCGAATCAAATAAAGATACAACAGTATTAGGAGAAATGAAAATATATGATGAAAGCGGAAACGAAATACCAATAACAGCAATGGAGGAAAAAGGAAAAACGCTGTTAGATGAACAGAGTTTAGTTCCAGAAAACTACTCATATATGAACAGTACATATTTTGATGAAATATATTTTCCAAGAACAGCATACGAAATGTTAAATAACTTACCAATTTATGAATATACACATCCACCATTAGGAAAAATAATAATTTCAATTCCTATCCATTTCTTAGGAGTAACACCATTTGCATATAGATTAGGCGGTAACATTGCTGGAATATTAATAATATTGGTAATCTATCTAATAGCAAAACAATTATTCAAAAAAGACAGGTATGCTATATTTACAGCATTAATAATGGCACTAGATGGAATGCATTTTGTTCAAACTAGAATAGGAACAGTAGATAGTTATTTGTTACTATTTTGCTTAACATCATTCTATTTCTTCTTAAAATTCTTAAAAATACCTGCCGAAGAAGAATTGAAAAAGAAAAGAATACCATTACTATTGTCTGGAGCATTCTGGGGAATGGGAATGGCTACAAAATGGACTGCTGCATTTATAGGTGCAGGAATGGGAATAATATATTTAGCCAAAATGATAAAATCAAAAAGACTTGATATAAAATTAATTTTATGGTCAATTTTATCCTTCGTTATAATTCCACTAACTATATATGTAATGTCATATATACCAATAATGATGAATCCAAATTCCAAATTATATTATGAACATGAAGATAAAAACGGAGAAAAGATTTGCGAATGTGTGCAGATAACAGACCTAAAATCCTTTATAAAATATCAACAAGCAATGTATCACTACCATTCAACATTAAAAGCAAGTCATCCATATACAAGCAAGTGGTATGAGTGGCCAATTATGAAAAGGCCATTATGGTTTTATATTTCAAGATTCGATGATAACACAATAGGAACAATTGCATGTATGGGAAATCCAGCAATATGGTGGTTATCAATGATTACAGCAATATATACACTAACATATACTATTATTACTAGAAACAAAGAAGGAGCAATTTTAATTGTAATGATAGCGATAACATGGTTTACATATGCACTTATAGGACGAATCATGTTTATATATCACTATTTTATAACACTACCATTTATGATGCTTACAATTCCGTTTGCTGTAAGTAAGCTAGCAGAATGGAAACCCAAAATAGACTATATAATGCCTGTATTGACATTAATATTTTTAGGAACATTTATTTATTTTTATCCTATATACTCAGGAAAACCAGTTAGTATTGAATATGTTAAAAAGACTGAGTGGTTCGATTCTTGGAACTATGATGGATTAGGAGATTAAGATATTAAATTAAGAGATAAGTAAAGAATTGTATAAAACACCTAGTAAAAAAATTATATAAAGCATGTAGTTAAAAAATAAATAAAAATTTATATAAAGCGTGTAATTAAAACATAAATAAAAAATTATAGAAAACACTTAGTCAGAAGATAAAAAATATATATGAAGCATTTTAGAAAAATATTTATAAAATATATAAACAAAAAGATCCAAGTTATATACAACTTGGATCTCTTTGTTATTAGAGTTTAACTACGAGTTACATTTTGTTACATTGCAAGCTACATTGCCTTACAGAATTTCCTGTGCAATCATAGCCAGCTCGGATCGTATGGTCTTCTTGCTGTCGAGTTCAATCTACCAGCATTTGCTGATATCTTTAAACTTCTCTGAAGCATAGACCAGACCATTACGTCTTTCATTAAGACCTGGCGTATTTACCTGCGTCGGGTCACCTGCCAAAACCAACTTGGAGCCTCTTGCTAGACGAGTGATGATATCCTTCATGATCTCCGGCTTGATATTCTGTACTTCATCAATGAAATAGAATGTATTTACAATTGATGAACCACGAAGAAAACCAATTGCCTGAATACTAACAAGACCTTGCCCGAATAATGCGCTAACGCTTTCTCTACAATCCATTATGTTTACCTTGTCTTTGTCCTTTTCTCTGACTTTGATTTTGCCTTTGCCTTTCTCCTTTTCTGTATCAGCATCGTCATCGTAATCTTTCTCGATTTTAAACTTCTTTCCGCTGTGTTTAAAAATCTCGACTAAGTTATTGTTGACACCATTAATATAAGGACTAATCTTTGCTCCGATGCCACCAGGCAAAAAGCCTAAATCTTCATCGATAGTAACTACGGGAGCGCTTACAAGAATCTGTTCGTATCTGCTTAAAGGTCCGCAAGATGTAAGACAATGTAAAGCTGCGGCCAACGCACAGTATGTTTTACCAGTTCCAGCGCCACCTTTAACAATAACCAAAGGTGCAATATCTGGGGGAGCCATTAAACATTCCATAAACATTTTCTGTTCAGCGTTCTCCGGCTTGAAAACTGCATTGTCCTGATACATCAGTGGCACAAGCATACCATCTGTATATCTGGCAATTGCGGAGGAACCTTCAGATGAAATGGTTACGAACATGTTTTCATGCCATGCAATCTTGTTGTACTGATAAATTGCATTGATAGGCAAAGCTCTGTCAGCATACAACCTGTCAATAGCTGACTTTGTAGCAAAAATCTCGATTCGGCCTTTGTACTGATCACTAGGAAGAGGGAATATTTCGTCCTTAAACTCCTGAGATTTTATGCCGAGTTTCTCCGCCTTCAGACGTACACCAGGATTCTGAGAAATCAAGATTACCGGATACTTAGTTGACTTAATCAAATCCAGACAAACCTGAAAAGATCGTTTGTAAAGTTCAGTCATGTTGTACAGTGAATTCACTTCCGGAGAAATTGATTCGCAATCCACGATTCTTAAAGAAGAGCCGTTGCTCTGCTTAACTCCTTTGGAAGAAAGCAAATCCTTCATAGAAAACGTTGAGATGTAGTTCACGAATTTACTTGCTATTCTCGCTTTTTCTGGTGATTTGTCGTACTGATAAATCCGTTCGACAACAGCCAGCGGAATAACTACGTCGTTGTCACTACCAAAGTTAAGAGTGGCCTTTTCAGATGACAAAGTCGCTTCTGTGAGTAACACAAATGTCTTCTTCATAATGAAAACTCCTTTCGATGTGTAAGTATTTCTTAGTAATTAGAAATACAGTTCTATTGGGTTACATAAATATTATACAAGGGAACCCTTCAAAAATCAATGTTTTTTGCAAATAATATATCAAAGATTTACATAATTTCATAAAATATATTAAACGGAGAAGAAAAATCCGTAAAAAAGGAGGTCACCATGTGATACTAGAAGGCAAAAAAATAGGTTATGTATTTACAGGATCATTTTGTACATTCAAAAAAAGTATAGAACAACTTAAGAAAATAGCTAAACAAAAAGCTGAGATAATTCCAATAATGTCATATAACTCATATAATTTAGATACGAAATTTGGAAAAGCAGAAGATTTTATAAAAGAAATTGAAGAAATAACAGGACATAAAATTATAAACACAATTCAAGGAGCAGAGCCAATTGGACCTAAGCATTTAACAGATATAATGATAATAGCTCCAGCATCAGGAAATACAATGGCAAAATTAGCAAATGATATAATAGATACACCAGCAGTGATGGCTGCAAAATCGCATTTAAGAAACGAGAATCCACTTGTAATTGCACCATCAACAAATAATGGATTAAGTGGAAATGCAATGAACATAGCAAAATTACTAAATATGAGAAATTATTATTTTGTACCTTTTAAACAAGATAATCCAATAACCAAGCCACGCTCTGTGGTATTTGACAGTGAATATATAATTCCAACATTGGAACTCGCTTTAGAAGGAAAGCAAATTCAGCCAATACTAATGCAATTGTAAAATAAGATTAAAAAAATGTGCCTAAATTAGCAAAGCAAATTTAGGATTCAAACAAATACGCGGACTTTATAATAATTGAAAATGTTATAAATGTCCGCTTTTGTTCTATAATAGTCAAGTTCTCTGAACGAACATTAACAATGTAATCTGTTTTAACTTTTCTTGACAGCATACATTTTTTATAAAAACTGACTGCAGAAAATTCAATACAAAAAATCTACCACAAAGATAAATTTAAAACCGTTGTTTCCATTGACATGAAAAGACATTAGAAATATAATTTAATAGTAATTTGAAAAATATATATAATAATATAAGAGGAAAATAAATGAGAAATTTTTTTACAATATTAATAACTAAAATAATCTGTGTAATATTAAAAATATTTGGAAAAAACGGAGGAAATTTGCCAGGAAAAGTTGCATACAAATTAAATCCAAATATATTTAAATATTTAAAACTTGAAGGAAAAGTAATAGCCACAACAGGGACTAACGGAAAAACAATGACAAACAACATGATAGGTAAAATTCTTACTGATAGTGGAAAAACAATAATAACAAATGCCGAAGGAAACAACATGGAAACAGGAATTTTATCAGTTTTAATAAAAAATTGTACATTATCAGGAAAAGTTAAGGCAGACTATTTTGTATTTGAAACAGATGAAAGTTATGTTCCAATCTTATATAAAATGATTCCATTGGATTGCTTAGTAATATTAGATTTCTTTAGAGATCAACTAGATAGAGCAGGAGAAGTTGAAACTATTATACTAAAAAATAAAAAGTTCTTAGAAAAATATAAAGGAAAACTAGTATTGAATGCAGACGATCCAAATGTAAGCAGACTAGGAAAAGCAAATAAAAACAATAAAAATGTTTATTATTTCAGAGTAGACAAATACAAATATGCTACAACCGAATTAAAAGAAGCAGGAGAAGGAAAATTCTGTCCTTTCTGCAATACACGTTTGCAATATGAATATTATCAATATGCTCACATTGGAAAATTTAAATGTCCAAAATGCAATTATGGAGAAAATGAGATATACAATGAAATAACAGATGTAGATTTAGAAAACAAAACATTTAAAATTAATGATCAAGAATACAAAACACAATTTAATAATATTTATGCAATTTACAATATTGCAGCTGCAACAACAGTAGCTAAATTATTTAAAGTTAAAGAAAAATCAGTAAAAGAAACAATTGAAAAATTTGTACTTAATAACGGAAGACTAGAAAAGATGGAAATAAGCGGTTGTGAAACAATAATAAATCTTGCTAAAAACCCTACAGGAGCAAATGTTAGCCTACGTTTATTAAAAGAAGATAAAGAACACAAAGAATTATTATTTGTACTAAATGATAATATAGCAGATGGTAAAGACGTGTCATGGATTTGGGATATAAATTTTGAAGATTTAGAAAATGTTGACAGAATAATAACAGCAGGGACAAGACCATATGATATAGCAATAAGAATAAAGGTTAGTGGATACCCAGCAGAAAAAATTATACCTTGTACAACAATAGAAGAAGCAGTTAATCACTTATATGAAACACAAGGAAAAAAATACGTAATAACAAACTATACATCAGTACAACCAACAAGACATGAATTAATAAAATTCAAAGAAAAAAGTGAGGGAAGCCATGAAAGAGATTAAAATATTGTACCTATATCCAGATATATTAGATTTATATGGAGATATAGGAAATATTAAAGTATTAAAATATAGAATAGAGCAACGTGGCATTAAATGCACGGTAGACACATATTCAATAGATGATGAAGCACCAGATTTTTCATCATATGACATTGTATTTTCGGGTGGTGGCGCAGACAATGAACAGAAAATATTATCAGAAGACTTAATTAAGTATAAAGATCAAATAAAAAAGGCAGTTGACGAAGGAGTTTTCTTTTTACTAATATGCGGTTCATACCAATTATTTGGAAAATACTACAAAGGGGTTGAAGGAAACATAATTCCAGGACTTGAAATATTTGAGTATTATACTGAAGCAATTGAAGACAGAAAGAAAAGATGTATAGGAAACATAATAATAGAAGCAATGATAGACGGAAAAGAGACTAAAGTAATTGGATTTGAAAATCATGGTGGACAAACTTATGATACACAGGATAATTTTGGAACAGTACTATATGGAAATGGAAATAAATTTGGAGATTTAATGGAAGGATTCATGAGAAAAAATGTAATTGCTACATATTTGCATGGACCACTTCTTTCAAAAAATCCAGAGATTGCAGATCATATAATAAAATATGCTTTAAAAAGAAAATACAATGAAGATATAGAACTTCCAAAAATTAACGATGAGTTTGAAGAAAAATGTAGAGAACAATTAATAAAAAGATTTTTGGATAATAATTAAAGTACAAAAGATAGGAGGTATAAAATTGATAACAGAAGAAAACAGTCAATACAAACAGCTAGAGAAAAATTTAAACAAAATTTTAAATAAGGGTAAAGCCCAAATGGAAGCAGAAAGACTAAAAAAAGAAGAAGAAAATATGAAAAATGAATTTAATAAAGACGAATTCATTTATCAATTACAAGGCGAGATAAACATTCTTGATGCTAGAGAAAGAAAAATAGAGCAAATGAATAGCTCATCTGACGAACCTACAGAGCCCTTATATCCGCCAGAATTAGACAATTTAACATTAGAAATAATATATATAGCGCTATTATATGGTACCCCTAATGCAATTTCAAAATATTATTTTGAGAAAGATTTATGTTATTTCTCTAGTGAAATTATATTAAACTTGTATAAAAGTGTAATATTTAAAGAAGGTGAAAAACAAGCACCACCACAATTAAAAGAAGGATTTAACTTCCCAAAAGCAATTGCAGAATTATATGATTTAAAAGTTGCAATGCAATCTGCTCCACTTGACCAAAAATATGATTTTGAAATGATTTACAGGGAATTAAAGAAATTATTCATATTAAAAAGAAGTTATATACAAGCACCAACAAAAAAAATACAAGAAAAAATATTTGAAATTAAAAGCTATGTAAAATATAAAGAAATGTCAGCAGACGAAGTCGAAGCAGCAATCAAACAAATTAATGTAACAAACAGATTAAGTCAATCAGTATTAAATAACGATATTGCAGCTTTTTGGTTAGATGATAAAAACGAATTAAGAGAAGGTGTACCACTTCCTTTCCCAATAATGACTAAAGTTTTCAAAGGCTTTAGAAAAGGAGAAATAATGACATATGCTATGCCTTCAAACGCTGGTAAGAGTAGGTTCACAGTTAACCTAGCATGTAACATAGCATTTAGACATAAAAAGAAAGTTTTAGTAGTATCAAACGAAATGACAGAAGACAAAATGAGGCTATGTCTATTAACAACAATAATAAATAACCCTGAAATCCAGAAGTTTCATAAAC
>CAKPEG010000029.1 GCA_934149275.1 uncultured Clostridia bacterium
GGGATTCGAACCCACGGTAGGCTATTAACCTACGCCAATTTTCAAGACTGGTGCCATAAACCAACTCGACCACCTCTCCATAGAGAACATTAATAATTTAACACATATAATTTCAAATGTCAATACAATTTTTTATATTTTTTTATAATTTTTTATGTTCTTTTGCTTTATTAACTGCTTTTATTTCTTCATCTGATAAAGTAACTTTAGAAGTACCATTTTCAATTGTTTTTGCATAAACATTACTTGAAGTACGTCCATAAATAGAATTAATAACAAAACCGTTATCCTCATTATCAAGCATAGCTATTGCAAAACTTAACTCACTTCCAACATCATCAAAAGCATTATATCTAACCATTCCTATATTCTGAACACACATATTTAGTTGCCTTTCAACGTTTAATATATTTGCTTTTATAATCTTATTATCTTCATTAACATTTTTTACCATTTTCATGTAGCTATTCATAACCTCTTCAATACTTCTATTTCCATCAAACTTAGCAATAAAAGAATAATACTTATCTTCTAAATTCTTTATTCTAAAAATAAATAACAATACTATAGCAGTTAATAATACATTAACTGCTATAGATAAAATCAATATTATATTTATCATTATGCACATCTCCCTATTTTATTAAATCTAGTATACGCTCTAAATCATCATTTGATGCATATTCAATAATTATTTTTCCTTTTCTTTGTCCAGCATTCAATTTTACCTTTGTACCAAAGAAACTTTGAAAACTACTTTCAATATCACGATATATTGGCTCATACTTTTCATTCTTCTTAGGCATAGCTTTACGTGACTTTGTTTTCTTCTCTGCCTCTCTAACACTATCACCAGATTCAATCATATATAAAGCCATATCATATTGTTTATCTGGATTATCAAATCCAAGTAAAGCTTTGCAATGACCTTCTGTTAATTTTCCTTGTAACGCTAAATCAATTACTCTTGAATCCAAATTTAATATTCTTAAAGTATTTGTTACAGTACTTCTTCCTTTACCTATAATTTCTGCAACTTGTGCCTGTGTTAAATTATATTGATCCATAAGTAACTTAATTCCTCTTGCCTTTTCAATTGGATTCAAATCTTCTCTTTGAATATTTTCTATTAATGCTATCTCTCTATTCTTTTGTTCATCATTTTCTCTTACTATAGCAGGAATTTCTGTAACACCTGCTATCTTAGAAGCTCTCCATCTTCTCTCTCCTGCCACTATCTGATAATAATCATCTTTTTTAGAAACAATTATTGGTTGAATAACACCATACTTCTTTATTGACTCTGCTAATTCATTTAAAGAATCTTCATCAAATATTCTTCTTGGTTGATCTTTATTAGGTTCTATTTCAGAAACCTTTAAATGATATACCATCTCATTATCGTTTGTTTCTTCTTCTACAAGTGATGCTGAAAATAAAGCATCTAATCCTTTTCCTAATCCTGTTTTCTTTGCCATTTCTTATCCCCCTTATTTCATATGTTTAGCTTTTTCCTTAGCTTCTTCCATCTTTAAAAATTCTTTCGCCAATTTTTCATAACTACGTGCTCCTTTAGACTTTGGATCATACATGGTAATTGGCATACCAAAGCTTGGTGCTTCACTTAGTCTTACATTTCTTGGTATTACTGTCTTATATACTTTATCATCAAAATACTTTTTAACTTCCTTAACAACTTGATTTGAAAGGTTTGTTCTAATATCATACATAGTCAATAGAGCTCCCTCTATTTCTAATGATTTATTAAGATGTTTCTTTACTAAATTAATTGTATTTAATAGTTGTCCTAATCCTTCAAGTGCATAATACTCACATTGAACTGGTATCAATACAGAATCTGCAGCTGTAAATGAATTTAATGTAATTAATCCTAATGATGGTGGACAATCTATAAAAATATAATCAAATTTGTCTTTAATTCCTTCTAGTTGTTCTTTAAGTCTATGCTCTCTAGACATTTGGGAAACTAATTCTACTTCTGCTCCAGCCAAATTCATATTTGAAGGGCATATTTTTAAATTTTTCTCAACTGTGTCTTGTAATGTCCCTGCAACTGGTTCTTCATTTATAAGTACATCATATAAAGATTTTTCTACATCTTTATCTACTCCTAAACCACTTGTCGCATTTCCTTGAGGATCTGCATCTATTAATACAACTTTCTTCCCCTTTTTAGCAAGCAAAGCGCTTAAATTGACTGAGGTTGTAGTCTTTCCCACGCCTCCCTTTTGATTTGCTATTGCTATTATTTTTCCCAATACTATCCCTCCATTCTTTTTCTATATTATAATATAAAAATTATAATTACATGTCAATAAATTTTTTATTTTTTTATATAAAAAAACAAAAAATCACTTTCACACAAAAAAAATCCACAAATAACTAACAAGTTACTTGTGGAACATGCTATTTCTCAACGTTATTTAAGTGGAACCTTTAAAGGTTTTCCCTGATTTCTAGGGTATATTTGTTCGGTTTTTTTAACTTTATTAATAACCACCAAACACCTGTCGTTGTCATCAATTTTGTACTTTTCCACCCTCTCAATTTCTCCTCCTAATATGGAAATTGCTTTTTTAGAATCATTTATTTCTTCTTCAGAATTTGGCCCTTTCATACAAATACATTTTCCGCCTACCTTTACAAAAGGTAACATATACTCAACTAAAGTACTCATATTAGCTACAGCTCTTGATGTAGCTACATCAAAAGCTTCTCTATATTCCTTATTATGAGCATAATCTTCAGCTCGACAATGTATTGCTACAATATTATCTAACTTCAATTTCTCTATAGAGTCCTGCATAAATAAAACTTTCTTATTAACAGAATCAATTAATGTAACATCTATATCATTTCTAACAATCTTTAAAGGTATTCCCGGAAAGCCTGCACCTGATCCAATATCAATAAGCTTATTTCCAATTACCTCTTTTTCAATAAGAATAGAATCTATAAAATGCTTAACAATAATATCTTTTTCTTCTTTAATAGCTGTTAAATTAATTTTCTTATTCCACTCTATTAAGTTATCCATATATAATATAAAATTATTCATCTGATCTTCAGAAATTTTTATATTATTTTCTTTCAACTTTTCATTAAAAAAATTTATTACTTCTTTTCTCTCCAAAACATATAAATCCTTTCTCAAAAATTATTTATCTTTTCTTTTTCTTTGTTCCAAATAAACAAGTAATACAGATATATCAGCAGGTGAAACACCAGATATTCTTGAAGCTTGGCCAATTGAATAAGGTTTAATTTTATTAAGTTTCTGTCTTGCCTCAATTCTAATGCCTTTTACGTCATCATAATTAATATCTTCAGGTAATAATTTTTTCTCAAGTTTCTTAAATCCTTCTACTTGAGTTTCCTGCATCTTAATATATCCTTCATATTTTACCATTATTTCAACTTCTTCTTTAACATCATCAGGTAAGTCAATTCTATCTTTATCAATTTGCTTTAAAATATCATATGTAAGCTCTGTTCTCTTCAATAATTCTGAAAGACGAACACCACCTGTTAGTCTCGATGTTCCATATTTTTCCATAAGCTGGTTTACTTCTTCTGTTGGCTTTATTATAGTATTTTCTAATCTTTCCTTTTCCTTAGCAATCATAGATTTTTTCTCTAAAAACTTTTTATATCTTTCTTCTGAAATAAGTCCAACCCTATGTCCAATCTCTGTTAATCTCATATCTGCGTTATCTTGTCTTAACAATAATCTATATTCAGCTCTTGAAGTCATCATTCTGTAAGGCTCATTTGTACTCTTAGTAACAATATCATCAATCAAAACACCAATATAAGCATCTGATCTATCAAGTACAACAGGTTCTTCACCTTTCAACTTTAATGCTGCATTTATACCTGCAATAATTCCTTGTGAAGCAGCTTCCTCATATCCAGATGTTCCATTAATTTGTCCAGCAAAAAACATTCCATCAATCGCCTTTAGTTCCAATGACCTCTTTAATTGAGAAGGTTCTATACAATCATATTCTATCGCATATGCTGGCCTAGTAAATTCACAATGTTCTAAACCAGGTAATGTTCTATACATCGCTATTTGAACATCTTCGGGTAAAGAAGAACTCATTCCTTGAATATACATTTCATCTGTATCTAAACCTAATGGTTCAACAAAAATCTGATGTCTTTCCTTATCTGCAAATCTCACAACTTTATCTTCTATGGATGGACAATATCTAGGTCCAGTACCTTCAATTTTTCCTGCATATAATGGAGACCTATGTAAATTTTTTCTGATAATTTCATGTGTTTTTTCATTTGTGTATGTCAAATAACAAGGTTCTTGTTTAAAATCACCTAATTTATCCTCAAATGAAAAAGCAGGAACATTAGGATCTCCTTCTTGAATCTCCATTTTTGAAAAATCTATACTATTACGATTAATTCTAGCTGGTGTTCCTGTTTTAAATCTAACAATGTTAATTCCTAAATCTTTTAAACATTTAGATAACTTATTCGCTGGAAAAACTCCGTCAGGCCCACTCTCACATGAATATTCACCAACAAATATTTTACCCTTCAAATATGTACCAGTTGCTAAAATAACACTATCAACTTCATAAATAGCACCCATATCTGTCTCAACTGCTTTAATTTTTCCATCTTCAACTTGAATATTAACAATTTCTCCTTGTTTTAGATAAAGATTCTCTTGTTTTTCAAGAGTATGTTTCATTTCCATTTGATATCTTTTTCTATCAGCTTGTGCTCTTAATGAATGAACTGCTGGCCCCTTAGATGTATTAAGCATCTTGATTTGAATCATTGTTTTATCAATATTTTTTCCCATCTCTCCACCAAGCGCATCAATTTCTCTAACAAGATGCCCTTTTGAAGATCCTCCAATGTGGGGATTACACGGCATATTTGCAACACACTCAAGTGTTATTGAAAATATCAATGTTTTCATTCCCATTCTCGCAGCAGCTAAAGCAGCTTCACAACCAGCATGTCCAGCACCAATTACAGCTATATCATATTTTCCTGCATTAAAACTCATTTTATTACTCCTTTTCTATTTTCCTAAACAAAACTTTGAAAAAATTTCACTAATTATATCATCAGTCACACTTTCTCCAGTAATTTTTCCAAGTTCCTCTAAAATTTCTTTTATATAAATTGCTATAACATCAACAGGCATTCCTGCATTTAAAGTATCTATCGCCTTATTCAATGAAACAATTGCTTTAGATATAAGTGCCTTATGTCTTGAATTAATAACCAATAATTCATTATCAGTTTTTATTTCTTCTGTAACAACCATTTTCTGCATCATTTCCAGCAATTCCGGCATTCCTTCTTGCGTTTTTGTAGATAATGTAACAATATTTTTTGAATATTTTCCGAAAATTTCTTTCTCTACGCCCGCTTGCTTTAGATCAATTTTATTTAAAATAATTATTGATTTTCTATTTTTTAATATTTCTAATATCTTTTCATCTTCATCATTCAATTTTTTAGTAATATCAAATATAGCAATAATCAAATCACTATCCTTCGCTATCTCAATTGCTTTTTTAACTCCAATTTTCTCAACAGTATCCTCTGTTTCTCTTATTCCAGCAGTATCAATTAACTTAAAAGGAATTCCTTCAACAGATATAAACTCTTCAATAGTATCTCTAGTAGTTCCCTCAATCTCAGTAACAATAGCTCTTTCCTCATTTAATAACAAATTAAGTAAAGAAGATTTTCCCGCATTTGGTCTACCTATAATAGCTGTTTTAACTCCCTCTCTAAGAATTTTTCCACTAGAAAAAGACTTCTCAAGCTCATTTAACCTTTTAGCATTTCTATCAAGTATTTCTAAAATCTTTGTATTAGTAACTTCCTCAACGTCATATTCAGGATAATCAATTGATACTTCAATATCTGCCATTCCTGAAATTAAATCTTCTCTTATTTCTTTTATTTTTTTAGACAAATATCCTTCTAACTGGTTTATTGAAGCTTTAGCTTCTTTCTCAGTTTTACTATTAATTACATCAATAACAGCTTCTGCTTGTGTTAAATCAATTCTTCCATTTAAGAAAGCTCTTTTCGTAAATTCTCCTGGTTCTGCTAAATCAGCACCATTTTTTATACAAATGTCTAATATTTTTCTCATAACAACCATTCCACCATGAGAATTTATTTCGCACATATTCTCTGTTGTATAACTTTTAGGTCCTATAAAATATGAAACTAAAACCTCATCTACAACTTCATCGTTGTCATATATTTTTCCATACTTTATTGAATACCCTTTTATAGGCTTATCAGAAATTGGTTTGAAAATTTTATCAAGAATATCAAAACATTCTTTACCACTCATTCTAACTATACCTATTCCGCCAATCCCAGGTGCAGTCGATATTGCAGCAATTGTTGACATTATTAATTTCCTCCTCTATTTTATTCTCTTTATAATCCTTATAAAAATTTGATATACATAATATCTAATCTTTTATAAAGAAAAAAGGGTGTACTTACATTTTAGCACACCCATCACTTAATATCTACTTTTTTAGAGATATAACCACTTTTCTATTTGGCTCCTCACCGATACTATGTGTTTCAACTTTTGTATTTTCTTGTAATTTTGAATGAATAATTTTTCTTTCATATGATGTCATTGGCTCAAGAGTAATTGATTTTTTTCTTCTAATAACAGTTCCAGCTATTTTTTCAGCTAATTCTTGTAAATCTTTTTCTCTCTTCTCCTTATAACCACCTATATTTAATAAAACTCTAACTCTTTCAGAAGTACCATTATTAGCAATATTATTTATAACATTTTGTAAAGAATTTAAAACATTTCCTCTATATCCAATCAAATAACCTGTATCTTGTCCATCAATATTAACAAATAGATCATTTTTATCTGATGTAATTTCATAATTTAAATCTTTTGTTGGTAATTTAATTAAAAACTCATCTAAAAAATTTCTTATATTTTTTTCGGCTCTATTCTCTGTTTCCGCAGATATTTCAGCTCTTTCCTTTTTTACAGGTTTTGCTTGTTCCTCTTTCACAATCAACTCAACTCTTACAACTCTTGGTGTTAAAATACTAAAAAAGCTTCTTTTTTCATCAGTTTCTAATATTTTTATATCAACCTGCTTTTTGGATAAATTTAAATCTTTAAGTCCTTTTTCTATAGCTTCATTTGTTGTTCTACCTTCATAAATATTAGCCATTGTTTTCCTCCTCTTTAGATTTTACAAATCTATTTATAATCAATCTTTGTATTGTTGAAGAAATATTATTTATTAACCAATATAAAGCCAAACCTAATGGAGCAACAAGAGCAACTGAAACCGCCATAATTGGCATCATAAACATCATCTGTTTATTCATCGCTTCAACAGTATCAAATTCGTCGTCATCATCATCTGCTTTGATAAGAGCTTTTTGTTCTCTTTTCTTTCTTTCCTCTTCTTCTTTTTCTTCTTTAGTAAGTTTCTTCTTGCCAGCATTCATAGTTATTCTCATTGAAATAATAGAAGAAATAACATATAAACCAGGAATTATATAAACAGTTAAATCTCCCCAATTTCTTGATGGGACATTACTTAAATCAATTCCTAAGAAATTCATATCTATAGAAATTGATTCATCCCCTGCTTTTTTTGCTTCTCTAATAATATCAATCTCTTTGTAATTTGATTGCTGACTTATTTGATATTTTTCAACGTACTGATTTATTTTATCTGCATCTAATCTTTCCATATACGTTAATGGTTGTCTTACTAAATAAAAAATTGATACAAATAAAATCAATTGAAGAATTGAACCTAAGCATCCAGAACAAGGACTCATCTTCTCTGCTTTATACAAATCCATAGTCTCTTGACCCAATCTTACTTGGTCATTCTTGTATTTTTCTTGTAACTCTTTTACTTTAGCTTGAATTTTATTATTTTTAATCATTGTTTTTTGTTGCTTTATTGAAAATGGTAATAAAATAATTTGAACAGCTATTGTAAAAAGAATAATAGCTAAACCATAATTATTAACAACTCCATAGATAAGATTCAACAAATAACCAAAAATCCCAGCTAAAAAAGCTATTACTGCACCCATATTACCTCCTTATTTTAAAGGATCATATCCTCCTTTTGAAAAAGGATTACATTTCAAAAACCTAAATATTCCTAAAAAAAAGCCTTTTATAAAACCATATTTTTCAATCGCTTGCATCATATATTCTGAACATGTAGGATAATATTTGCAATGAATCCCCATAAAACTAAAAATAGGAGAAATTCTTTTTTTATAAAATTTAAAAATAACTCTTGAAATTTTTTTCATTATTCTTCTACTAAAATCCCACTTTTCTCAAATAAATTTTTTAAATCTTTTTTTGTATCAAAAAAATTTGCCTTTTCATGAGTAACACTTTTTTTCCAAATAATTAAAATACTATTTTTAGTGTCAATTTTATCTTCTAGTTCCTTATATGCTTCCCTAATAAATCTTTTGACCTTATTACGAATAACACTTCCCCCAACTTTTTTGCTAACAATAATTCCTAATTTATTTGAAGAATCATTATTTTTAAAAACAAATATCTCCAATAATTCTCCTGAAAAATATTTACCTTTTTTAAAAAAATACCTAAATTCATAATTTTTCTTAATTATTTTAGTATTTTTCATTTTTAATCACTCTTTAAATAATAATAATTTTTGTTGAAATTTCGGCAAAAATTAATGTTTTTTTGTCGAATTTTGCATATATTAAGAACAAAATCGGACATTAATAACATTTGTACTGATTACAACATTTTTAAATCCGCGTATTTGTTCGCGCACAAAAATTTACAAATTTCTGTACATTATTATCTTTATATAATAGAAAACTCAAAAGAATTCCTATTATATAAAAAAGGGCGTTTTCGCCCCCCTTTATCATTATGCACTTAAAACTTTTCTTCCTTTTGCTCTTCTTGCCTTTAAAATGTTTCTTCCTGATCTAGTTTTCATTCTTTTCATAAAACCATGTTCTTTTTGTCTTTGTCTTTTTTTAGGTTGTAATGTTCTTTTCATCTTGTTGCACCTCCTATATCTATAATAATTTTTTTATTTCTCAAAAGTAATTAAAATTATACAACAAAAGCTCTTAAAATGTCAATACTTCATTAATTATTTATATTTTTCCACAAGAAATCCACAACAAATTATTGACTATTGAAAAATAAATTGATATGATTAAGACCAATATTGCAAATATGATATATTACTACGCAAATAATAATTAGAGCAATTTAAATATTCAAAAATAATCAAATTTTTTGTAATATCATTCTAATAAGGAGGTTGTTTAATTTGTTAGATAAAAATGAACTTTTAAATCAAGCAAAAGAACTTTTAAAAAACGAAATGACTAATATTTCGTTCACTACATGGATAAAAACATTAGAAATAGGCAATATTTATGATAACAAAATTGAATTAATAACATCTAATGCAATGCAAACAGATGCAATTAAATCAAGATATTACGATTTAATAATAAATACATTCAATTTTTTAACAAACAAATCATGGCAATTAGAAATAATTGACTCTTCAGATGCCTCATCACAATCTAATGTTCAAGAAGCCCTAGATAATTCATTCGATAGTTTAACATCAAGTCCAGAGTATCTTAAAACATCTCTAAATCCAAAGTATACATTTGATACATTTGTTGTTGGAAATAACAATCGCTTTGCACATGCCGCAGCATTAGCTGTCGCTGAAGCACCTGCATCAATGTATAATCCACTATTTATTTATGGCGGAGTTGGATTAGGGAAAACACACTTAATGCAAGCTATTGGAAATGAAATATTAAAAAGAGATTCTTCAAAAAAAGTATTGTACGTTACATCAGAAGCATTTACAAATGAATTAGTAAATGCAATTAAAGATGCTAACTATAAAAATGAATTATTCAGAAATAAATATAGGAATATCGATATTTTATTAATAGATGATATTCAATTTTTTGCTGGAAAAAATACTGCTCAAGAAGAATTTTTCCACACATTCAACACACTACATCAAAATGGAAAGCAAATTATTTTATCTAGTGATAAACCACCTAGAGATATTGCCTTATTAGAAGATCGTCTAAAATCCAGATTTGAATGGGGTCTTATTGCAGATATTTCAATGCCTGATTATGAAATGCGTCTTGCAATACTAAGAAAGAAAACACAATTAGAAGGAATTCTAATTGATGATGACATCCTTTCTTTAATTGCAACACGTATAGATTCAAACATAAGAGAGCTAGAAGGTGTTCTTAATAAAATACTAGCTTTCACATCATTTACTCATAGTCCAATTACAATTGAAGTAGTTGAAAAAGCAATTAACGATGTAACTCTTCAAAAAGAAAAAATAATTTCTGCAGATTACATTCAAGATGTTGTTTCTAATTATTTTAAAATAGATAAAAGAGACCTAGTGTCATCTAAGAAATCAAATGATATTACATATCCAAGACAAATAGCAATGTATCTTTGCAGAACAGTTGGCCAAATGTCATTTCCTAGAATCGGTAAGGATTTTGGAGGAAAAGATCATACAACAGTTATGCATGCATACAAAAAAATAGAAAAAGAAATAAAAGAAAACACAAATACCAAACTAATTGTGGAAAGTGTGAAAACAATTATCACAAATAAGAAATAAATTGAAATATAAACTAAAAATAAACTTTTAAAAAATATGTGTTTTCCAAACAAAATGTTTTGTAAAAACAATTCAAGTTCTTCTTACGGAAGAGCGAGATTAGATATCAACAGGTAGCTGTTAAAAACATGTTAAAAATCTGTTAATAAGTCACTTATTAACAATCGAAATTTAATAATGTGGATAAATGTTTTTTTTATACACGAATTTATACACATAAATTTTTCTAGGGATTAAAGTAATACACATAGTTTTCCACATTATCCACAGCACCTAATACTAATACTACTATATATATTTATATTATATTATAAAAAAGGAGTTTTGAAAAAAATGAAAATCGTATGTGAAAAAGAAAAACTTCTAAAAGGTATTAATTCCGTAATAAATGGAGTTGCATCTAAAACAACAATGCCTGTATTAGAAGGAATACTTATTCAAACAAATGATAAAGAAGTAAAATTAACTACTTATGATTTAGAAATAGGAATAGAATACATTATAGAATGTGATGTTAAAGAACAAGGAAATACAGTAGTAAATGCTACAATGTTTAGTGAAATAATAAGAAAACTTCCTGATACAGAAATAACAATTTCTATTAATGAAAACAATTTATTAGAAATTGAATGTGAGGGATCATTATACAAATTAGCAACAATGAATCCAGAAGAATTTCCAGAGTTACCAAAAATTAATATAGATAATTCAATAGAAATAGAACAAAACTTATTAAAAAATATGATAAGAAAAACAATATTTGCTGTAAGTAATGAAGAAAACAGACCAATATTCACAGGTTGTTTATTTGAAGTGGAAAACAATAAGCTAAATGTTGTTGCAGTGGATGGATATAGATTGGCTTTAAAAACAAATGTATTAAACAGTCCAGCAAATAATTTCCACGCAGTTATACCTGGAAAAACATTAAATGAAATTAACAAAATAATATTAGATTCATTTGATACAATAAAAATAGGTATTTCTAAAAACCAGGCTTTATTCGAAATGGAAAATTGCAAAATAGTAACAAGACTATTAGACGGAGAATTCTTAAATTATAATAATGCAATTCCAGCACAATGGGAAACAAGAATAAGAGTAAATAAAAATAATATTCAAAATTGTTTTGAAAGAATTATACTAATTTCATCATCATCTATTGAAAAAGAGAAAAAATATCCTGTTAAAATATCAATTGAAATAGGAAAAGTAGTAATCTCTTGTACAAACCAAACAGGTGATGCTAAAGAAGAAATATATGTATCTACAGAAGGAAAAAATCTTGAAGTTGGATTTAATCCAAGATATTTTTTAGATGCATTAAAAGTAATAGAAGATGAAGAAGTATATATTGAATTTGGAACTAACATTTCACCTTGCGTAATAAGACCAGTTGAAAGTGAAGAATATAAATATATGATATTACCAATTAGAATGAAGGATTAATATGTACATAAAAAAAGTTAAATTAGAAAACTTTAGAAATTATGAAAAATTAGATGTAGAATTTAAAAAAGACTTTAATTTAATATATGGTAATAATGCACAAGGAAAGACTAATATACTAGAAGCAATTTATATAAGTGCAATTGGCAAATCTTTTCAAACTAATAAAGATAGTGAACTAATAAAAATAGGAAAAGAAAGAGCTAAAATAGAAGTACAATATGTAAGAAAAGATAGAGAAGGAAAAATCAATATTGAAATTGCAGATAGAAAAACTTTCTATGTAAATGGAGTAAAACAGCAAAAAATAAGTAGTATTATAGGAAAAATTAATTTAGTACTTTTCTATCCAGATAATATAGATATAATAAAAGGTGGTCCTTCAGAAAGAAGAAAATTTTTAGATATAATGATAAGTCAATTAAAACCTAATTATTTACACCTTTTAAACAAATATTTAAAAACATTAGAACAAAGAAATTCATATTTAAAGCAAATAAAATTTGACAACAAAAGTAAAGATATGTTAGAAATATGGGATGAGAGTTTATCACAACTTTCATATCAAATTTATAATTATAGATATGAATATATGCAGAAATTTCAAGAAAAAATAAAAGATATCCACAATATGATAACAAACTGTGGAAAAGATGAAGAAAAAATTGAAATTTTGTTCATATCTTCAGGAAAATCGCAAAAAGAATATTATGATAATTTATTAAAAAATAGAGAAAATGATATACGAAAAGGATTTACTTCTACTGGATCACATCGTGATGATTTTGAAATATATATTAACGATAAAAAAGTAAATGTTTATGGATCACAAGGTCAACAACGTACAGCAGTTTTGTCGCTTAAATTAACAGAACTAAAAATTATTAAAGAAGAAATAGGTGAAACACCAATACTTTTATTAGATGATTTCATGTCTGAATTAGATGAAAATAGAAGAAATAATTTAACAAAAGCAATAGAAGATAACCAAGTATTTATAACATGTACAGATAAAATATTAGTAGAAGAAAAAAATAACGCAGTATATCATATTGAAAATGCAAAACTAAGCAAAGGAATATAAGAAAATGTATTTACACATAGGAAAAGATATTATAATAAAGAGAGATGAAATAATAGGAATTTTTAATATAGAAAGTATTTTAGATACAAAAGAATATAATTGTATAATAGAAACATTAAAAGAAGTAAACAGAATTCAAGATATATCAAATGGAGAGCCCAAAACTCTTGTATTATATAAAAAAGAAAATAATTTATGCGGAGTCATCTCTAATGTTTCTTCGAACTCAATTGGAAAAAGAAATACTAAAATGACTGAAAAATAAGGAGGAAAAGCATGGAAAAATTTGAACATGAGTATAATGCTGAACAAATTCAAGTACTTGAAGGATTAGAGGCTGTAAGGAAAAGACCTGGTATGTATATTGGAAGTGTATCTATCAGAGGACTTCATCACTTAGTATATGAAATAGTAGATAATGCTGTTGATGAAGCTTTAGCAGGATATTGTAAAAATATACATGTAACAATAGAGCCAGGAAATATAATAAAAGTTGAGGATGATGGTAGAGGTATACCAGTCGATATACATCCAAAAACGAAAATATCAGCAGCAGAAACTGTATATACAAAATTACATGCTGGTGGAAAATTTGGTGGAGACAGTGGATACAAAGTATCAGGAGGTCTACATGGAGTTGGTGCATCAGTTGTTAATGCTTTATCAGAATGGACAGAAGTAACAATTCAAAGAGATGGCGGAATATTCCAAATGAAATTCCAAAGAGGAAAAGTAGTAGAAAGTCTAAAAAGAATAGGAGATTCTGATAAAACAGGAACAACAGTAAGATTTTTTGCAGACGGAACTATTTTCGAA
>CAKPEG010000030.1 GCA_934149275.1 uncultured Clostridia bacterium
GTCGTTTGGCGCTGGCAATGTTATAAGCCCTTTTAGGGCAAGTTCAAACCACGCGTTTTACACGTGGTTATGATTATGAAATGAAATGAATTTTCCGTTTTTTAATTGAATAATTTAATTTTTCTTGGGTTATTGGAAAAATAGTTCTAAAAAGTAAATTACTATTGCTACCATGAATTATTTGAATACCAACTAATGAAATGTCGTCTAATTTCTTTATAAATTGCAAGTTCCCATTTTTAGAGTGCAAACCAATGTAATCAGGTTCTTTTATAATTAGGGGAATAGATGAAATTGCTTGTTGGTAAGCTTGTATAGATGAATATTCATCTTTGTGTTTTAAACAATGTTCTTCAATTCTTGTTGACCACATATTTATATTTTGTGGTTTTAAATCTAAATTTAATAAATCAATAATTTCTTGTGTTAGTTCTCCAATTTTAATATTTTTACTTGATGCTTTGCTAAGTTTTGTAATGTCTAATTTTTTCACATATTACTCCTTATAGATAGAATATTAGTATTATATAATCTTTAATACTAATTTGCAATAATTTGGAAAATAAAAAATACAAAAAATGTAAAAAATTAAACTCAAAAAATAAAATACGATAGATGATATATAAATATTAGTTTGAAAATATCTGAAAATTTTTAGACAATTTTGTACATATGTCTAAAATTTAGCAAACTCAGGGCTAAAGTGCTTGACAGAACGTAAAAAAGAGAGTACACTTGTTCTTTAGGAACAGATAAAAAGGTTAATGATTATAGTAATACATTAATAGAGGAAAGGTGATGATATTATGAAAAAAGAGAAAATTTTTACTATTATAATTTTCATGGTAGTTTTGTTAATACCATTAATTTATAGTTTCTTTTATTTGAAGTCTTATTGGAATCCATATGGAAACTTGAGTGATATGAAAATTGCTGTTGTTAATTTGGATTCTGGAAAAGATGGCTCTAATGAAGGAAATGAATTTGTTAAAAGTTTAAAAGAGAGTGATACTTTTGATATTCAAGAGGTGTCTGAGGCAGAAGCGGAAGACGGAATGAAAAAAGGCGATTATTATGCAACAATTAAAATTCCAGAGAATTTTACAGAATGTTTAAAGAGTGCTTCTTCAGAGGATAAACAAATCGCAACAGTTACATATAGTCCAAATCAGGCTACAAATTATTTGGCAACACAGATTGTTAATAGTGCAGTAAAAACTATTCAATTAAATTTACAATCTAAGGTTGATAAAGAGATTATTGCTGAGTTGTCAAATAAATTAAATGAGGTACCAAATAGTTTACAAACAATTAGCGATGGTGCTGATAGTATTTTAAATGGTGCTGAAAGTTTAGATTCTGGTATAAAACAAATTAGTGATGGAACTAATCAATTAAGTAATAGTTATTCTGAATTTAATGTTGGTGTTCAATCTGCTTATTCAGGAAGTGAGAATTTACAAAACGGTATAGCTCAAGTTTCAAGTGGAGTTGCTAATTTACAAGCAGGAAGCCAAAATCTTGATGGAGCTATAGATCAAATTAATAGTGGAATTGATGGCATGAGTGCTAATGGAGCAGAGAATGTAACAGCTATTGTTACTGGAGTTAATAGCCTAAATGAGAATGCAGGAAAATTAAATTCTTATACTACAGATGGAGCAAATTTATCAAAGAGTTTAGCTACAGATGTAAATGTTTATGTTGGTAATGTAAATGCTATGCAACAAGAATTACAAGCACTTTTAACTAATCCAACAGTATCTAGTGAAGATGTAAAAAATGTATTGTCTAAATATAGTCCAACATTGAGTGAGAAATCTTCTATAGCAGAAACAAGTAAGAAATTAGCTCAAAATGATGGTGTTGCTGGTGTATATGCAAGTGGTGTATATAAAGGAACTGGTGAGTTGCTTCAAAAATCAAGTGGATTAACTCAAATGTTTCAAGGTATTCAAGGTTTGAAGTCTGCATTGGCTGAGGTAAAGAAGGGAACTACTACTTTGAAGAATGGTACAAATTTGTTAGCAAGTGGTACACAGACTTTATCTAATGGTAGTGCTACATTAACTTCTGGATTAGCTAAATTAAATTCAAGTTCAAATCAAATTGATAATGCTATAAAAACAATTAATACAGGTGTTAGTTCAGCATCTGATGGAAGTACGCAATTAGTTGATGGTGTTCAAACATTTAAAAAATCAATAAATGAAGGTATGGAGACTACAAAGGAACAATTAAAATCTTTAGATGGAATTGAAGAATTTGGTGAGAAACCTATTAATTTTGAAACTGAGGAATATGGTAAAGTTGATTCTTATGGAATTGCTTTCACGCCATTGTTCTTGTGTATAGGTCTTTGGGTTGGAGCTTTAATGGCATATGTTGTTTTATATTATGATCATGATGAGAGATTCGGAATTTTAGGAATTACAAGTAAAAATAAAATCTTACAAAATGTTATATATATTGCAATAGGAGCAGTTGAAGGATTAGTTACAGGTATATTATTAAAAGCTGGTTTAGGATACACAGTAGAAAATATGGCATTATATTATGGTGCAAGTATTTTAATTGGAATAACATTTATGAGTATTATACAATTCTTAATTAGAAACTTTGGAGATATTGGTAAATTCTTAGCTCTTATAGTTTTAGTTTTACAATTAGCTGCAGCAGGTGGTACATTCCCAATAGAAACTATTGATAAAGGTTTCCAAGCAATATCACCATATTTACCAATGACATATTCAATTAAGTTGTTAAGAGAAATTTTAGTTCCAACAGCAACTAACTTTAAGGTACAATATATTGGAATTTTAATTGGTATAAGTGTAGTAACATTTGCAATTACTGGAGTAGTTGATATTATTAAAAAAAGAAAAATAATTGATGAAAATAAGTAAGATTATTCTTCAATGGCTAGAGTCTATAAGATTCTAGCCATTTTTTATGCTTAAAATGAAGAACATTGGTTTTCTTGACAAGTAACGATTTTATATGTAGGATTAAAAAGGAATTTGTTATATTATAGGAAAATTCTATGATATGAATTTGAAAAAATCTTGAAATTTTATATATTTTTTTGGGAGTGTTTGTAATGAAATACATAGGAAGAAAAAGATTATTTATTCTTGTAATTGTTGTGATTGCAGTTGTTCTTGGAAATGTTGTTAATGTTTTTGCTGCTACATCAGCAGAAAATTTAAGAAAACAGCAACAACAAAATCAACAGCAAATTGAAGATGCAAAGAATAAACAAAAAGAAATCAGAAATCAGATGACAGATATTCAAAGACAAGTTGATGAATTGGATTCTAAAATTTCTGATTACGAAAGTGATATTTACGATTTAAATTCACAAATTGAAGAGGTTTCAAAAAATATAAATTCTGCCGAAATTGAACTTCAAAAAACACAAAAAGATTTAGAAGAAAAAGAAGATTTGCTTGAAAAGAGATTAGTTGCATCATATAAAGCTGGTTCTACATCTTACTTAGATGTTTTACTTGATTCTGATAGTTTAACATCATTTTTATCTTCATACTATTTAGTAGAACAAATTTCAGAAAATGATACAAAATTAATTAATACGGTAAAAGATACTAAACAGCAAATTGAAAATTCAAAAGCTCAATTAGAAGAGAATAGAGCATCTTTAGAAAATATTAAACAAGCAGAAGTGGCTAAGAAAAGTGAATTAGATGCTACTAAAAAAGAGAAAGAGCAAGCTGTTGCTAATTTATCAAATGAAGACAAAGAAGTACAATCAAAAATAGATGAGATGAGATCTGAGGATTCTAAAATTAGAGCTGCTATTGCTAAAGCTGAAAGAGAAGCAAGCAGAACTTCTAGCAGAGGTAATGGTGGAAGCAGAAGCTCTTCATCAAATCCAGGTGGATTTATTTATCCAGTTCCTGCTGCATATAAAAAGGTAACATCTGGTATGTATTATTCAGAATCAAAAAGATATCATGGCGCATATGATTTTGGCTCAGGCGGAATAGCAGGTCAACCTGTTTATGCGGTTAAAGATGGTACTGTTATTTACACAGCTAATTTGACTAAGAGTTATGGTACACATGTTATAATTAGACATAGTTCTGGTTTATATACATTGTATGCTCATGGTCAAGCTGGTTCACTTTCTGTTTCTGTTGGGCAAAAGGTTTCTCAAGGTCAACAGATTATGAGAGTAGGAAGTACTGGAAATTCGTCAGGTCCGCATTTGCATTTTGAGGTTAGAGTTGGTTCTGGTGGATATGGTGATAGGGTTAATCCTGGGGCATACTTACCATAGTGAAGTTAATTCAAAGCAAGGTTTTCCCTTGCTTTTTTGATGTATAAAATAAAGGAAAAATCCATATAAAATTTTTGAATCACCGCGCAGGGACCAAACGAGCGAAGCGAGTTCGATTGAAGCATTCTACCCGATTTGAAAATAAAAATGACAGATTTTTATTTTCAAGAATCGAAGAATGCGACAGCAAGGTGTGAAAAAATTTTGATATGCATTTTTCCTTATATTTATAATAAAAAATAAAAAAACTATTGACTTAGAGTAGACTCTAAATGATATAACAATATGTGTGAATATTTTATATAATAGTAAAATTCTTCGAACTTTACTATTATATGAGATAACAATGCACAGAAATTTGCTTTACAAATTTCGCGCACGAACAAATACGCGGATTTAAAAAGCTATAATAAGTTATAATATTATTAATGTCCGCTTTTGTTTTAAAATATAGATTAGAAAGGATTGATTATAATGGAAAAATCTAAAGTTTATTTCACAAAGGAGATTACTCCAGAAAATATTGTGAAGATGTATGATGCATTAGGAATAAAGTTACCTGGAAAGGTTGCTGTTAAGCTACATTCAGGAGAACAAGGAAATCAAAATTATTTAAAACCAGAGTTTGTAAAACCAATGATTGAACATGTTAATGGAACAGTTGTTGAATGCAATACTGCATATGGCGGAGCTAGAAATTCAACTGAAAAACATGTTGAATTAATGAAAGAACATGGATGGAGTAAATATTTTGATGTTGATATCCTTGATGCTGAAGGACCAGATTTGGAGATTGAAATACCAAACGGTAAACAAATTAAAAAAGATTATTTAGGTAAAGATATAAAAAAATATGATTCAATGTTAGTATTATCACATTTTAAAGGACATCCTATGGGTGGATATGGCGGAGCTTTAAAACAACTATCAATTGGATGTGGCTCATCTGCTGGTAAAACTTATATTCATTCAGCTGGTGCTGAAACGGATCAAACAAAATTATGGGATAACTTACCTGAGCAAGATAGATTCTTAGAGTCAATGGCAGATGCTGCTTCAGCAGTTCATAATATGTTTGAAGGAAAAATTGCATATATAAATGTAATGTGCAATATGTCTGTCGATTGTGATTGTTGTGCAGTTGCAGAGGATCCTTGTATGAAAGATATTGGTATTTTAGCTAGTTTAGATCCAATTGCTATTGACCAAGCTTGTATTGATTTAGTTTATAATTCAAATGATGAAGGAAAAGATCATTTTATAGAAAGAGTTGAAAGCAGACATGGTATTCATACAATTGAAGCTGCTGCTGAATTAGGCTTCGGAAATAGAGAATATGAATTAATTAATGTAGACTAATGGGAGACACATATGTTAGAAGAATTAGAGAATTATTTAAAGAGTTTGAATAAAGTGGCTGTAGCTTTTTCAGGAGGAATTGATTCAAGTTTTTTAGTATGTTTTGTGAATAAAGTATTACCTAAAGGAAATGTTTTAGCAATTATAGCAAATGGACAAATGATACCTAGAAAAGATTATAGTGATGCGATTGAATTTCTAAAAGAAAATGAAATACCATGTTTTTATAGCATGGTATTTTTAATATAATAGGAAAGTTCTTTGATCTTTATATTATATAAAAATAACAATGCAAATGCTATTAACGTTCGCTTTTGTTCGTGTACTCTAAAGCTTTGCTAGAGGCTCGTTCTAGCACATTGGTAGAAAATGTTTTTTGAACTGGTTTCTTACTTGATAGTTTTTTAGGCTTGTGTTAAAATTAGTTTGATTTTTTAATGGGAGAAGAAAATGGAAAATAAAAAAACTGAAAAAATTATTATAGCTATTGTCTTGGTTTTGCAAACTATTATTTTGGTGATAGCTGGAGTAAATAAGGCTTATATACATATGGATGAGGCTTATTCTTTTGGGCTTGCTAATTATGATAAGATTGAAATTCAAGACAATGAGGATTTCTTTGACACATGGCACTCAAAAGAATATTATGAAGATTATTTATGCGTGAATGATGACGAATCAGGTAAGTTTGAGCCGGTGTATGTTAATCAAGAAAATGACGTTCATCCGCCTTTATATTATTTCCTTTTAAGAATTGCAATGGAATTTCATAAAAATAGCTATTCAAAGTGGTCTGGAATTATTATAAATATAATTATATATGAATTTATAACTGTTTTTATGTATTTGATTTTGCAAAAGCTTTTCAAAAATCAGAAAAGATGCAAGGAAAAATCAATTGTGTTAGCTTTTATTTCAGCAATTGTAATGTCATCAATAACAAATGCTGTGTATATAAGAATGTATGCGTTATCAACTTTAAATGTTGTTATTACTACATATTTACATTTGAAATTGCTTGAAAGAGATAAGGTTGATTTAAAATTGTTGTGTTTTATTGGTTTATCTGCATTAGCTGGTTCGTTAACACATTATTATTACTTATTTTATTTAGCAATGATGTTTATAATGTTTGCTATAAAATATATTAAGGAAAAAAGGTTTAAAGAGTTAGGTGCTTATGTTGCTACTATGTGCATAGCTGGAGCTTTATCTTTAGTAATATTTCCATATTCAATACAACATATGTTTTTTGGTTATCGTGGAAAGGATGCAATGAAGAGTGCAAAAGATTCATCTTTATTTACAGAAGGTTTGAAAGCATATGTGAAGAAAATTAATAGAGAGACTTTTAGCTTTTTGATGTATGGTGCATTAGGATTTATTTTAATAGGAACTATATGTATGCTAATTAAAAAGAAGAAATTTGAAAAGAATATATATCTTAAATATATAGCAATACCTACGATATTTTATTTTTTAATAATTTCTGCTACATCTCCATGGTTTACACTTAGGTATATAGAGCCAGTTTGCGGATTGGTATTTATAATGATTATGTATCTGTTGGAAAGTGTATGGGAAAATGTCATTGGAGAAAAATGTACAATGGTGATTATGAGCCTTTGCTTGATAGCAATATTAGTTATACCAATGATTTTGAAGATTGAACCTGAGGAAATGTATTCTAATAAAAGTGATATTGTTTCTAAGGTCGAAAATGAATTGAATATTCCAACGATATATGTGTTTAAGTCAAATCAAAATCGCTTTTTGGATGATATATTGTTATTTGCAAAATTGAATGAATCTTATATTGCGAAGGATTTAGAGTGCACTGATGAAAATATTAATGAAATTTTGGAAGGCAAAGATTTGTCTAGAGGTTTATTGATTTTTGTAAATGAAGGGCAAGATAACGAGAAAATACTTGATGAAATAAAAAATGCTACTGGTCTTTCAGAGTGGGAGAAGGTTAAAGATTTAAATTCTTGCAAGGTTTATTATATAAAGTAGAAATGTTATGCTAGATAATATACAAACATTAAAGGACGATATAAATGAGAGAAATAAAATTTCCTGGGGTAGGATTAGAACTAAAAATAAATAATATAGCAATAAGTATTGGAAATGTTGATATTTACTGGTATGCTATTTGCATAGTGTTAGCGTTTGTAATTGGGTGCTTGTTTTGCAAAAAAGATGATGGGAAATATAACATAAAATATGAGGATATATTAGAATTGTTTATATTTGTTATTCCAACTTCTATAATAGGAGCTAGATTGTATTTTGTAATTTTTAATTTGAAAGATTACATTAATAATCCAATTGAAATATTGAATGTAAGAAATGGCGGATTAGCAATATATGGTGGAATAATAGCAGCAATTATAACAATATGTATTTATTGCAAAATAAAGAAAATGAAAGTGTTAGATATATTGGATTATATAGTTCCATATTTGCCACTTGGTCAATCAATAGGCAGATGGGGAAATTTTTTCAATGGTGAGGCACATGGAGTTGAAACAAATAACTTTTTTAGAATGGGATTGATTGAAAATGGAAGATATATTGAGGTGCATCCTACATTTTTATATGAATCGATAGCTTGTTTTATTATTTTTGTTATTTTATATAATTTAAAAAATAAAAGAAAATATAAAGGACAAGTAACGTATACTTACTTAGCGTTATATGGTTTGGCCAGAACGGTTATAGAAGGGTTACGAACAGATAGCATAATGATTGGAGATTTTAGAGTTTCACAGGTTTTATCAATAATCTTGTGTTTGGTATTTGGATTAATAATAATAATTAAAAACATGAAAAAGGATTATGAAAATGAAAAATAAAAAGAATTTATCATTAATAATGTTAGGTATTTTTATAGTGATGGTTGATAGGATTACAAAATTATTATTGATAAATAAAGAAATAACAATTATTCCAAATTTTCTAAATTTTATATATACGGAAAATAGAGGCGTAGCATTTGGAATAGCAAGTAGTAATACAATACTAATTGTTTTAATGAATGTAATAATATTAGCAATAATAATAAAGTTTTTGAAAGATAAATTTAGTAAAACAAATTATATAATTATATTATCTCTTATTATGATATTGGCTGGGGGAATTGGTAATTTAATAGATAGAATTGCAAGGGGATATGTAATAGATTTTATAGATGTTAATATATTGAATTTTCCTGTTTTTAATGTAGCAGATATATCAATAACATTAGGAGTAATAATGATTATGATTATTTTAATTGGATCATTATTTGAAAAAGAAGATAGTTTAAAAGATTATGAAAAAGAAATGCAAGAAGAAAATTATGAAATTATATATGAAGATATAGTTAATAAATCAATAGAACTTGTAAAAGAAATAATAAAAATAAAAGGACTTATGTTTCCAGAAGCGGAAGAAACTACAACATTGTTGGAGAATATAAAATGCTGTTTTGAACAAAAAGTAACTTGTTGGAGATCTGTTATTAAATTAATGAATGAATTATTAGAGTGGAAAAGTGATTATAGTTTTATTGCTCCAACAGAAAAAGATAAGTTAGAACTTATTTTTTTAGCGTATAACAGAGTAGATGAGATTTTAGATAACTATAAAAAAATTAAAAAGGAAATTGAAGCAAAGAGTTTTGAAACAATACTTGAAGATCGAAAAGAAAAAATTATTGAACTTTATACTGAAATGTTAACATATAAAAATAAAACATATAATAGTAATTGGAATATAGAAGAATTTACACCAGTAATGATTCATTATTATAATTTTTATTGTAATGAATTTTTAAATTTAAGAGATGCTGTGATAACCAATTGTGTTAAATTAGATAATGTTGAAAGAATAATTATAATAGATGATATTTATAATATGCTTCTTCCAACTAAAGAGAATGAAGGATATAAAGAATTTGCGTACGCATATAGAGATTTTGATTTAAAAGAAGGTCAAACATATGAAGATTTTTATAATTTGGAAAGAGAAAAACTAATAGAACTTTTTAAAGAGATGCTTGCATTTGTTGGCGAAAATGATTTTGCAAATGAAGATGATTATGATAAATTAAAAGACAAAGTAATTGAAAAATATCCATTTTATTCTTCTAAGTTGGATAGTCATTATATAATTGAGGAAACATGGATTGAAATATTAAGTGACTTAGAAGATGCGTATGAAGAGCTATCAGGTGATTACAAAAATCGTGAGAAAAATCTAAAAAGATATGAAGAATTTAAAATGTCTGTTCCAAAAGAAGATGAAGATATAGATTTTTGGAACTAATTGTATTTTTGAGAAATTTACATCAAATTGTATACAAAAAAATATTTTTTTGATACAATTGTTGAAGAAAAAAGAAAAAGGGGAGGTATGAATAATGAAAATGCTTGTAATCGTTGGCGCTGTACACACACACACACACACACACACACACACGAGCATTCACTAGTGAAATAATTGCTAGAAATAGTGATTTATTTGCCATACCTGAAAAAAGAAACTTAACTTATAATCAAGAGTTTTAGATTGGTTATAGGTTAGGTTTCTTTTTGCTTTTGAAAATAAATAGAAGGGGGATTTAAAGAAAAGATTTTTGGAAAAGAAGAAATACTATTAGAAGTTATATAGTAAGTTATAAGGAGGTTTTAAAAAATGAATAAAAAAGTATTGATTATAGGTTTTGCATTAATATTAGCAGTAATATTAATAACATTAACAGGATGTGGAAGTAAAAAATCAAAAATTGTAGATGACTTAAATGGAGTAGTTAATGATGAAGTAGCAGAATGGAAGAAAAAAGAATATGGATCAACTTTAAGTATATATAATATTCAAAATATGTTAAAAGATAAAAAATTACAATATACAATAGTTGCTTCTGGAGATTCAGAATTTACAAAAACACCAGAGATTACAGAATATAAAGAAGAAGATGTTCCAAATTATAGTGGAAAAAGCTATGATAATTTAAGAATGTTAGAAGAAGATATGAATGTGAAGCATATTGCAGTATATGAAATCAAAACAAAAAAATATTATGATGTAGAAGTAAAATATGAGAAAGCAGATTTAAATGGAGCAAAAAAAGAATATCCAGTATTTAGTAATGCTAAAGAAATAAAGTAAAAAATATTAGTTGAAGTTATAATAAAGGAGAAACAAAATGGAAAATAGTAAAATTGAAGAGGTAGAAAAATATAGAAAAATGTACAAAGATGGATTAAAACTACAAATAAGAGGACTTATAATAGGTGCAATAATTGGATTAATATTTGGAATTATGGGGGTTAGTTCTGGAGACCTACCATTTTATATGTGTATTTTTATGGTATATGAATTTGCTGGAATAGGTCTAGGCTGGAAAACGGTTACAAATATAACAAATAAGTTATTTGGAAATTTAGTAATTGTAGGAACACTATGGTTTTGGTTTATTGCATTTTTTGTAAAAGTTTGTATTGCAGCATGTATAGGATTGTTTGAATTGCCAATATTTATAATAAAGACAATAATTGATTATAAAAAAACAATGGCACAAGCAGATGAAATTATTGAAAAAGAAGAGAATAAATAAAATTATACAAAAGGAGAAAATATGAGAAAGAAAAAAATATTAAAAATATTATTTATATGTATTAGTATTATTGCTTTAGTAACATTAACAGGATGTTCAAAGACAAAACAATCAGAAGAAAAACAAAATGAAGGTGTAAGTGAGAATAATAAAAGTGAAAGTAATACTGAGAATGAGAATGTAACATATTTAAAGATAGATAGAACAGAAAATTTTGATGGTGAAACAGCTGTCGTTTCAGAAACAGTTAATTTTTCTCCTGTAAATTATGTTATTGATAAAGATTTTAATGTTTTATGTTCGTATACTGATAATTCTACATACATTGATGGATTTATGCAAATTGAAGATTCTAAAAATAAAAAAACAAATGTTGTTGATGTAAATGGAAATGTTGTATTTTCTTATGAAGATTTTGAATACAAAAATGTAGAATTAGTTGATGATGGTTGCTTAATAGTGACAAAACAAGTTGATACATATAATTCAGCTAATATAACAACTGGAATATATAGTTTAAAAGATAAAAAATATGTATTAGAACCAAATGAAAAATATGTTAATGCGATTAGGACATATGGCGATGATATGTTAATAATTGATGATAGTAATACTGAGTTTTTTAATTTAAAAACAAAATCTATTGTCAAATATTCAGAACGTGTAGATAGAGAGTTTAAAGATGGATATTCAGTAGATCAGGATTATGATGATAACGGATTTTATTTGAAGGTATTTGATGATAACGGAAATGTCAAAGAAATAAAAAGCTTATTTGGTGATATAGACGATATACAGTATTCAGCTAATGGCATGTTATTTTCTGCGGGATTAAAAATAGAAAATGTGAATTTACAAGAAAAAATAACAGGTTGTAATATCCAAGTATTTAATTATGAAGAAGGCTCAGTTATAGATTTGTCAAGTAAATTTTATATGGTAGCAAATAGGCCCGTATTTACTAAAGATGGATATGCATTAATTTCATTTGAAAATCAAGGAGATACACCATATTATACTATTATCGATAAAAAAGGAAATTTTATGTTTGAACCACAAAAAATAAATGAAAATATGGCTTTCCAAGGTGATGTTAATAATGAAACGAGAAAGCTTGTATCAGGAGATTTGCAAGAAGGAAATTATTTTATTGTAACAGATGATGGTAAATATGCTGTAGTTGATAAAGATAATAATGTTGTTTTGACAGCAGATGAGAACGAAGAATTCGAAGGAATTACGAACAATACAGTTGAAGTAAAATGCAAAGAACCAGGAAAATATGATGAATATTATTATAAGGATTTTTCAGGAAATAAAAAAGGAATAAAATTACAAGGCGATATAAAGAAAATAAATGATTGATTATTTGAAAAGCAAAATTGATAAAATTCCCCTAAATTATGTACAAAAAATTTTTTCTTTGATATAATTGTCAAAGAAAAAAAGAGAAAGGGAAGGTATAAATTATGAAAAGACTTGTAATCGTTGGGGCTGTACACACACACACACACACACACACACACACACACAC
>CAKPEG010000031.1 GCA_934149275.1 uncultured Clostridia bacterium
CGTCGTTTGGCGCTGGCAATGTTATAAGCCCTTTTAGGGCAAGTTCAAACCACGCGTTTTACACGTGGTTATGATTTGTTTGGAGTATGCTATATTCTTCTTAAATAGATTGGAGAATATTTATTTTGCAAATATTTTGAACACAGTGTATGCAAAATTTATCATATTATAATTAAATTATTATATATAATGATTACATATAGGTTTAAAATAGATATGTCACATTTACATTGAAAATAAAAAACTGATATGATAAAATGTTTTTGAAATGTGAACAGAAGATTGTCAAATAAAAAGGAGAGTAAATTGTGAAGAAAAAATTGTTAATAATACTATCAGTTGTTTTAGTAGTTGGTATAGGGTTATTTGTATTTAGAAATTTTACAAATAAGCCTGATAATACTGAAAAGAAAGTGAGTAATCTAGCTAATAATCAAGAAAATTTGAAAGAAGACGAAGATCAAATATATTTTAAGGTATTGAAGAATGAAATAAAATATGTTGCTGAAGATAATACTGAGAAATTATTTAAGGAATGTATGGAGAATTATAAGGAAGATACAGATGGTCCAAAGGTAAAATATACTTTATTTGATTTAGATAATGATTCCCAAAATGAAATGGTTGTTATGATTGAAGCATTCAATGATGGATTTTATTTGATTTTAAATAATGAAGATGGCACTGTATACGGATTTGAAGAAGTATATAGAGGTATGAAAGATATAAAAACTGATGGAACATTTATTGGAGCTGGCGGTGCTTCTTCATATGGCGTTTTTAGAGATAAGTTTGAGAAAAATAAAATAATTCCTGAAACTTTAGCTGAAGTGGATATGGATAAATATCAAATTGATGGAAAAGATGTTTCAGAAGATGAATTCCAAAAATATATGGATGAGTTTGATAAAAAAGAAAATTTAGAATTTGTAACATATATTGAAAAATATGAGTTTGATGAAACGAGTTCTGATAAGTCTTCTGATGAGAATTCAAAAGAAAACTTAAGTTCAGAGAATAAAGTAGAAGAAGCAAGATAATTGTTTTGTTACTTTGAAAAGTTTAATAGTATTGGAGAATTATTTCCAATACTATTACTATATTATTAATATAGATGATAAAAAGTGCAAATAAAAGAAAATATCTTCAATGGTTAAAAAATGTAATTTAGAAAGGATATAAAAATGGCTGAATCAATTGATGTTTTTATTAGTCATCATACTTCAAGTTGTTTGAAATTTACAGAGGCAATATGTCACTCATTAGAGGAAAAAGGAATAAGAGTATGGTATGCGCCAAGAGATACAAAGGATTCATATGCTAAAAATATTGTAAATGTAATTAATGAATGCAAAGTATTTATTTTAGTATTAAATCATGAATCTTCAGAATCATTTGACGTACTTAATGAAATTAATTGTGTTTCTGAAAGAATTAGAAGAAAAGAACCTGTTCATGTAATTCCATTTCAAATTTCAAATGACGAAATAAGTGCAGATGCAAAATACTATTTAGGTAGATTACATTGGCTTGATGCTGTTACTCCACCTTTAGAAAGAAGAATTGCAGAATTGACAGACAGGGTTTGTTATATATTAAATAAGAGTAATAGTGATGATAATTTAAAAGATACTAACGTTAGAATTAATGAATTAAAAAGCAGTGATATTTTAAAAAATCCTCATTTTGTTGGTAGAACTAAGGAATTAAATGAACTAGATGAATATATAAAAGCTAATCACCATGTTTTTATTAGAGGGATTGGTGGTATTGGAAAAAGTGAAATTGCAAGAAAATATGCTGAGCTAAATAAGGATAAATATGACACAATAATTTGGGCTAAATATACAAAAAATTTAGAACAATTAATAATAAGCAATAATACTTTTTCAATTACTAATTTTTCAAGAATAAAAAATGAATCTGGGGAATTGGAAAATGATAAAGAATATTGTGAAAGAAAACTAAAATGTATAAAAGAAATAGCAGAAAATAAAAGAATGTTAATAATTATAGATAATTTTGATACGTTTGAGGATGAATATTTGGAACAAATACTAGCTGGAAATTATGATTTGATTATTACAACAAGAAATGATTTTTCACATTTGTCATTGCCAATAATTGAAATAACTGCAATGCAAGATGTAGAAGAACTTTGCCAATTATTTTATGAAAATTGTGTACCAAGGAAATTTAATGAAAGTGATAAAAAAGAGATAATTGAAATAATTAAAATTTTGCAAGGACATACATTTGCAATTGAATTAGTTGCAAAATATATTCAAAGATCTCATAAAAGAGTTTTGGATGTAAAAGAAAATTTAATAGGAAAAGGTATTAATCCAGAAATGTCTGGAACAATAAATCATTTATTTCAAAGTAATACAGTATATCAGTATATAAAAATACTATTTGATGTTTCAAAAATTACAGAGACAGAAAAAGAGATATTAAAGAATTTATCACTTTTTTCTATAAAAGGCGTCCAATTCGATATATTTATGGATTTGTGCCAATATGAAGATGGATTTGATATTGATGAACTGATTAGAAAGAATTGGATTCAACATAATTGGGAAACAGATGTAATTTCATTACATCAATTAATTATTGATGTTATAAATAACGAATGCAAGCCAAACATAGAGGATTGCGAGAAAGTATTAAAAAATATTAATAAATTAGATTCTTGGAAATTATCTCAAGAGGATAGAAGTAATTATGAATCATTGATTTTAAATATTTACAATAATTATTTAATGATAAATGAAAATAATTATAATGAATTTTTTACAGTAGCTGAATTTTTGAGAGATTTAGGATATTATGAGCAAGCAATTGATGTATTAAATAAAATTCTTGAGAAACAGATTGAAATTTATTCAGAAAAATCTGTTGAAGTGGCTAAAACATATAATTTATTACGATTTGTAAATAATAAATGTTATCATGTAAGTAAGGCTGATGAGTACAATGAAAAGGCTATTGAAATATTGAAGATGATTCCAGAAGAAGAATATTTATTAGCAGATTATATGAAATCTAGGGCATATTCTTATTTAAAAGCTGGACAACCTAAAGAAGCTGATAAGTTATTAGTTCAAGTAAATGAAATTTATAATCGAATACTTCCCGAAGATCATTTTAAGATTGGAAATATGAATATTGCTTTATCAAGGTTATATTTTCAATATGAAAATTATGAAAAATCTCTTGAATGTGCAGAAAAGGCATTTTCATTGTTAAGTAAAAAATATCCTAGAGAAAGTGTAGACGTAGCAACATCTCTTATGGAATTAGGAAGCTCTAATTGTAAATTAGGCAATGTAGAAAAGGGGATTGAGCAATTGCAAGAAACACTTAGAATTAGAAATGAATTATTCCATGCTGATGATTTTTCAATAATGGATGCATATGAACATTTGGCAGATGGATATATTGCAGCGAAAAGGTTTGATGATGCTAGAGAGTGTCTTGAAATAGTAGAAAGATGTTTTAGAGATAAAGTCCCTGAAAGCGATATATGGTATAGCAGAATAAAAAATAAATTAGAGAAAATAAAGGAGTAGAAAATAATGTATATTATTGCATTTACAATTATTGTTGAAATTTTTTTACTAACATATTTACAAAGAAAAGGTTCAAGTTTTAACAAGAAAATATTTGTAATTTTGCTTGGAATATGGTTTACAATTTTTGCGTTGGTATTTCCAATATTTAATCAAGAAGGAAAAATTGAGATAGGTATTTTAAATACTTTGTTTTATATAATTCAAGCGACATTGTTTAATGAAGATTTGGGAATTGTTCAAGATTCTATAGTTGGTGGATTTTCAGTTCAACTCATATTATCAATAGAATTAATTTTATTGCCGTTTATAACGGTTGCATCTATTTTTGAAGCGATAAAAAAATATCTTAGCCAAGTTAAATTATTTAATCCATTTAGGCGTAATATACATGTATTTGATGAATATAGTGAAAAAAGTTTGAATTTTGCTGTTTTAATTAAAAAGAATTTTCCAAAAGATAAAATAATTTTCTGTACTGATAGTGTGGTTGATGGGGATGAATATTTGAAGACAAAGGCTATAACATTAAAAGAGAAAATCACAGAACTTGATTTAAGAAGAAGCAAGGGAAAAGTGAAATTTTATTGTATGAATAATTCAGATGATATAGTACTAGATGAAACAATAAATCTTATTGAAAAATACCAAACACCTGTAAATAAATTTAGATATTCCAAAGATACAAAATTTAAGAAATTTATAATATTGACATTTACTAATAATGCAGAAACGAAATTAGTTTTAGATGGTATAGATAAAACAGATATAATAGTAAACATTGTTGATGAAATCCAAAATTCAACTTATGAGCTATTAATGGATTATCCTTTATATAAAGCTACAACAGAAAACCAAATAAAGGCATTAGTAATAGGATTAGGAGATAGGGGATTAAATATTGCTAAGTCAATGTTATGGTGTGGCCAAATTCCTAAATATAATTTTGAAATTAACTGTATTGAAAAAGACATGGATAAAATAAAAAGATTTTATTTGGAGTGTCCTGATATTTTTAAGCATTTAGATGAGTACAAAATTGATTGTTTGAATATGGATATTAGAGATGTAGAATTTAACCTTGAAATGCAGAAAAAAATTAGTGAATCAAATTATATAGTAATAGTTACAGGCAATGAAGAATTAAATATTGAGATAGCCAAAATTTTAAGACGTCATTTTTTGCAAACAGAACAATCATTACCTCAGATATATGTATGGATGGAAGAAGGATTGAAAAAAGAAAAAATAGAAAAAAATGCTAAAGAATTTGGCTTTAAAACGTTTGGAGATTTTACGGAGATATATAAGGCAACATTTCAAAACTCAGATCTTGATAAAATTACATTGAAGGTTCATTTAACATATGACCCAGATGATATTAATTTAGTTAATTATAATAGTAGTGAGTATAATAAAAATTCTTCAAGAGCTTCAGCAATGCATTTGGAGTACAAGATGTTTCCTTATATAAGTAAAGATAAGTTAGGAAGATTTGATAAAGAAGAGATTAAGGAAATATTGAAAGATGATAATATAATGAGTGAGATTGCAAAATGCGAACATAGAAGATGGGTTGCGTTTTTAAGGACTGAGGGATATGAGGCAGCAAATGGAAAAACTCTAAAAATATATTTTGATAAAACGAAAAATATAAAAAATCATGAAATGAAATTACATCCAACAATGGTAAAATGGGATGAATTAGATGAAGTGGAAAAGATGATAGAAAATGAAATTAAAATAAGTAAAAATAATAAATTAGCAACGATTGATTCAGTTAAAAATTTAATAAAAGAATTTTATTTAAAAGTATAGGAGGAAAAATGTACAATCCAAAACCAATAGATACATCTGAAATTAAGCTTCCAGATGATATTATAGAATTAGGAGAAATAATAGCTAAGAATGTTCACGAACAATGGGCAAGTAATAGAATTAAGCAAGGTTGGAAGTATGGAATAAAAAGAGATGAAATAAAAAAAGAACATCCTTGTTTGGTAGAATATGATAAACTTTCAGAAGAAGAAAAGGAATATGATAGAATAACAGCTTTTGAAACGTTGAAACTAATTAAAAAATTCGGATATAAGATAATAAAATAATATAATGGTATTAGTTATAATCAAGTAATTAAAATAAAAAAATGGATTTTTTTGCAAGTTTTTTGTTTTATAGGGGATTTTGAAGTTTCCTAATGTTTTATTGACAGGGGAGAGTTTTATGAGTGAAATAGTAATAAGAAATGTGAAATTTGAAGATTTAAGAAGAGTTTCTGAAATAGTTGTTGAAAGTTGGAAAACAGCTTATAGAGGTATTGTAGCAGATGAATATTTGGAGAGTTTAACTGTTAATCAGAATTATCAAAAAAGATTGAATGATTATACTGATGGTGGTTTTGTTGTCGCAGAAATTAATAATGAAGTTGTTGGCTTTTGTAGATACAGATTTGAAAATGCTTGTGAAGATAAGTTCCTAGATGTTGACTGCGAATTGTGTGCTTTGTATGTAAAACCTGATTATAAAGGAAATGGTGTTGGTAAGAAAATTATAAATTATGTGATGAATGATTTTAAAGAAAAAGGTTACAAGAAAATGATCTTATGGTGCTTTAAAGACAATTATCCAGCAAGAATGTTTTATGAAAAAATGGGTGGTATTTATGGTTCAGAAGGTACAATTACTAGAGGCGGAAAAGATTATAAAGAAGTTAGTTATACTTATGATTTGAAAAAGTTTCCTAAGGATGAACTTGAACTAGTATTTCCAACATATGAGTACAAGGCTCAAATTGAAGAGTATGCACAGGAGTTTTACGATAATGGAGAGGAACATATACCTGGCTCTGGTAGTTTAGATAGAATTGATAGTTTTGATGAATGGTTTAAAAAGATTCAAAATGATTTATTTAAAGAAACTGCTAGTAAAGGCAGGATTCCTGCAACTTTTTATTTAACAGTTAGAAAGTCTGATAAAAGAATAGTTGGTAATTTGCAAATTCGTCATTATTTGAATGAGGATTTGTTAGGCTATGGTGGTCACATTGGTGATGCTGTCAGACCTTCTGAAAGGAAGAAAGGATATGCAACTGAGCAGATTAGACTAGCTTTAATAAAATGCAAGGAATTAGGAATTGATAATGTTTTGATGGATTGTAATAAAGAAAATATTGGTTCAGCAAAGTCTATACAAAATAATGGTGGTGTACTTGAAAATGAAGTATATGTTGGCGATGAGCTTATTCAAAGATATTGGATTAGTTTGAAAAAGAGATATGCCTTTAAACATTTAGATGGCGAAAAAGGTGTAAAGTGTAAATCAATTAATGTTAAGTCATCCAAATTTACAGGAGATATATATTTTTATTATTTTAAAGATGTTGAGGAACGTTATGTGCTTTCTAGTGGAACTTGCATTATTGATAATGATTATAAATGGCTTGAATTTTACGATTATAATTCTAGAATTAAATTGACAGTAATGTATAATGAGAAAAATGAGCCTATTGAGTGGTATTTTGATATTGCAAGAAGAATTGGAAACGATAATGGAATTCCATATGAAGATGACTTGTATGTAGATGTTCTTGTAACTACAGATGGAAAAATTAAGTTACTTGATAAAGATGAATTGGATGTTGCTCATGCTAAATTTGAGGTTAATGATAGTGATTATGAAATGGCAAAAAAAGAGGCAAGTGATTTAATGAAAAGATTAGAAAATAAAAAAGATAATTTGAAAAAATTTACGGATAAATATTTAAAGGAGATGATGAAAAAATGAAATATTTTAAAAAATTAGTTGGGGATAGAATTTATTTATCTCCTAGAAATTCAGAGGACGCAGAGATATTTACTGAATGGTTAAATGATTTTGAAACTACTGATTATATTGGTAGAAGTAGAGAAGTGATGACTTTAGAAGATGAAAAAAAGTATTTAGAAAATAGTAGTAATGGAAAGTCTTTTTTTATAGTAACTTTGGAAGATGATAAATTGATTGGAACGGTATCTTTAGAAAACATTAATTATGTAAATAGGTGTGCGACATTGGGTATTTTCATTGGTGATAAGAATTACAGAAATAATGGATATGGAACAGAAGCTATTAGACTTATTTTAGAATTTGGATTTAGATATTTGAATTTAAAGAATATTAAACTTAATTTGCTAGAGTTTAATGAGAGAGCTTTAAAATGCTACAAAAAGTGTGGCTTTAAAGAATATGGCCGAAGAAGAAAATGCAGATTTGTTGATGGAAAATATTATGATTCAATTGAGATGGATATACTTGATGAGGAGTTTACAGGTGATTTTATAAGAAATAAAAATATATAAAATAAGGAACAGAAATTTTGAAAACGTTATATATGGTGTTTAAGATTTCTGTTCTTTTTCATATAATAAGAATATTCTCAGGATTTCCTATTATATAAAATAACAATGCACAGAAATTTGCTTTGTAAAAGTCGCTCGTGAACAATGACGTAAATCTAAAAATGTTATAATAAGTGAATAAACTATAAATAGTCTGCTTTTGTTATTTCGAATAAATTGTATGCAAATAAAAAAGTATATTGTCGAATATTGACTCTTTTTAATTATAATATTATAATCGAAAGGGTTTAATATTTTTGAAAAATATTTATTGTTAAATACGAAATATTTATATATTTTAATATATGAGAAAGGAATTAATCAATTAATAGGATATGATTGATTATACAAGAAAATTATGAAGAAAGATACAAAAGCAAAATCAGTTAGAAAAGAAAAGAAGAAGTCAAAGAAGAAAATTATAAAAGAATTGTTAATTGCATTTGCAATTTTATTAGTACTTGGAATTGCATCAGGATTATTTTTATTATATGGTCCATGGAGCGGATTTAGAGATTGGCTTATTACAACAGCTATGTCTTCTATGAGACATCAGTATTTGGCTACATGGTTTTATGATGATAAAACTATTCAAGAATGTTTAGACAAAAACAAGGTAGTTGAGGTTAATGGGGAAACAGATGAAAATGCTGTTGAAATTGTTAATTATGAAGAAAAAGAGACAATTACGTATGCTAATGAATATGAACGTCAGATATTAGAAAAAGACGAAAAAAACAATGATTATAAGATTATAAAAATAGATGGTGGTAAAGAATATAGTGGATATATGGCGGTTATATATGATCCATCTAGAATAGAAGTTGCGACTTCTGCGAACATTGGAAAAAGTGGTCAGTATTTGACTGATATTTCTAAGAAAAATAATGCTTTAGTTGCGATAAATGGTGGTGGCTTTGCTGATGAAAATTTCCAAGGAAATGGCTCTACACCATTGGGAATTACAATGAGCAAAGGAAAAGGAATAAGTGCTTCTAACAGTACATATGGAATCATAGGATTTAATAGAGAAAATAAATTAATATTGGGAAAATATACATTAAATCAAGCAAAATCAAAAGGAATTAGAGATTGTGTTTCTTTTAGTCCAACTTTAATACTTAATGGAGAAAAATCCAAGATATATGGAAATGGCGGTTGGGGAAAAGCTCCAAGAACTGCTATTGGTCAAAGAGCAGATGGAATTGTTTTATTTTTAGTGCTTGATGGTAATAGAGCTTTAGGTAAAGGTGCGACTATTAAGGATTTAATTGAAATTTTTGATAGATATGGTGCTGTTAATGCTTCAAACTTAGATGGCGGAACATCTACATCAATGACGGTTAAGAATAAAACTGTAAATAATCCTACAACATTATCTGGAAATAATGGAACTAGACCTATACCATCAGCATTTATTTTAAAAGCTGATGATTCAGATGATGGGGATTATAGTGCAGTAAAAGGTAAAGTTGAAGGAAAAAATTAGTTCGTTAATTATGTTGTAAAAAATGCATTGGTTGTCAATGCATTTTTTTGACTAATTTACATAATTATGATATACTCAAAAAGCATGTTTTTATTGTAAAAATGTCTCGAATTCTATTTAGAAAGGAGATGATCCATTATTGTAATGGCATGTAACTAGTAAACTTTAAGATTATACAAAATGGAGGTAGAAATATGAAACATTCAACTAAAAGACGGTGCACTTTTTTTCTGGTTTTAATGATGCTGCTTTTTAGCATTATTACAGTACTTACGGGATGTGCAGAAGAAGATTCTACTAAAGCTGTGTATCAGTCTAACATAGAAGTTAAGGATCAAACGCCTGAGTTTTATGTAAATGATTATGGAAATATTTTTTCTAATAATCAAAAGGCTGAGATACAAAAGCGAGCAGTTGCTCTTAATGAAGATTACAATGGCATACAGTTAGTTCTTACCACTTTAGAGTCATTAGAGGGTAATTCTGTAGAGAAGTATGCAACTGCCATGTACAATAAGTTTGGAATTGGAACCAAAGACATGGGAGCATTAATATTGTTTTCTTCTGGAGACCGTCAAGTTCGGATTGAAATAGGACGAGGTATGGAAGCCTACATGACTGATGCAGATGCTGGCAAACTTATAGATGATTATGCAATTGAGTATTTAAAGAATAATCAATTTGCGGAAGGATTGATTAGTTTGCAGAAGGCAGTTATTACTTTTATTAAGGATAATGTGCCTGTGGATTGGAATTCCGATGCTGAAGCTACTCAGCCTGTCGAAAGTATTTCTGATAAGACGCAAGTAGCAGAAGGAACTTCTAAGACAGTACCAGCGACAGTTAATAATGATACTGATAATACAGAAAATAAGCAGGATATAACTAAACAATCAGATTTTGATTTTTCATTTATATTCTTGATGATTGTAATAGTTGCTCCATATGCTGTTGTGTTAGGTTTACTTTATTCTTCTAGGAAAGCCAATCGTAAGCTAAGAAAAAAGAACGAAGATATTGCGAATGAAAATTTTTTACGAGTAGATCAATATGAGCGCTCTATCCAAGGACTTGAGCGAGAAGCATGGGATAAGAAAGCTGAGTATCAAAAACGATGTGAAGGATATGAAAGAGAACTGAAAGCATCGGCACATCAAATTAAAGAGCTTCAAAGAATAATAGCAATAATGCAGGAAACTCATGCTCGAGCTATTGCACTTCATCCTCAACTTGAAGATGAAATCATTGAAATGGTTGAAAACGAGTTTAAGGATGAAGCTAAGGCAGTTGATGATGTTATTCAAAAGGCTTTAACTAAGAGTACTGATAAAGACAATGTTGAGTTATTTGGTAAAGCAATTGAAAAATACAATTCGACAAGTCTTGAAGCTAGAAAGTATGTTAAGGGTGATGTGGAAGAACTTAAAAGACGGTATGAACAGTCATGCGAACTTCGAAGAGAATTCCAAAGAGTGCAGAAAGAGAAAGCTGATAAAAAAGTTGCAAAAGAGGCATATGATGAAATGAAAAGAATTGCAACTGGTATAAAAGGTAATAATTCTAATTATAAAACATTAGTAAAAGCTAATAATTTATATTTGGGATTATCCAAAGAACAGCAAAGATTTTTCCCAGATGATAATTGGCTGCGTGAATTTTATAGAGAATTTGGTGTAGCTGAGAGAGATCATAGTGATTATGAAAAAGCTAAAAAGACAGAAAAGACGATTAAAGAAATTGTTGATTCTGTTGGAACACCTGATGAACACGATATTGATAAGCTTAAGCGAGCTATTAGAATGTATAATTCATTAAGTTCTTCTGAACGTAAATATTTTGATAAAGGCGTTTATGAAAGTGCTAGACGTAAATTATCAAAGGCAGAAGAAGATCATGATGAACGTGAGAGAAGAAGGAGAAGAGATGACGATGATTACTTTGGCGGTGGATTTTATGGCGGAAGTGGATCATTCGGTGGTTCTATAAGTGGTAGTGGCGGCATATCAAATGGTGGTGGAGCAAGCAGAGGTTTTTAAGTAGAAAGGAAAATCGGACTATGGGAGATAATATTGAAAGAGATACACGGGTATCTATAGTTAAGGTAGTATGCATATGTGTAGTATTAGCATGGTTACTTGGCATTTTGATTTTTGCTGGTAAATGTGCTGCAACATACAACAACCTGATTGATGCAAAGGAAAATGTTAAATTGGCTAAATCTAACGTTGAGACTATGATGCAGAGAAGACTTGAACTTATACCTGACTTAGTAGCGACGGTTAAAATGTATACCGAGCATGAAGAGAAAATTTTTGATGACATTGCTCAGGCTAGTTTAGTACTTTCTAATAGCTGGATAAATGGTGACCCTAAAGAGATAAGTGAAGCTGATAAGAAAGTGAGTACAGAAATAAATGGTATTATTTCAGTTGCTAAGAACTATCCTGAATTGACAAGTAGTGAACATTATACTGCTTTGATGGATGAATTGACTGGCTCTGTAAACAGGATTGCGACTGCTAGAGATAGATATAATCAGCAGGTTGCAATTTACAACAAGAAGGTTAACAAGTTTCCTGGCAATATAATGGCGGGCATATTTGGATTTGAAGAAATGGATGAATTTGAGGCTGATAAAGAGGCTGAGAGGACGAATATGCTTGTTGATTGAATGTTTTATGAAAGACCGAGATGGCGATTGCTGTCTCGGTCTTTACTTATAATATAAAGAAAAATACATATAAAATTTTCTCACACCTTGCTGGCGCATTCCTCGGAATTTGAAAATAAAAATTTGACAATTTTATTTTCAAATCGGGTAGAATGCTTCAATCGAACTCACTTCGTT
>CAKPEG010000032.1 GCA_934149275.1 uncultured Clostridia bacterium
ACATACATGTTTCCAGTCTTGTTATTTCCTAATCTTTCAATATTATCGTAGCTTATTCCTACCATTGAAGAACCAAAATTTTTCTTAGCATATGTTGTAAATTCGTTTATGTTTGAAAAATATCTCTTTTTAAAATCTTCATTAAGTACATTATATGCTGATTGATAATCTCCATCTTCTATACTATTGAAAAAATTTCCTATGTATCTTTTCATTCTACCTGATTCAGATAATTGCTTTATTTCATCTAATTGCATAACTTGCTCATCTTCTGTTTCTTCATTTGATGCACTTGTATTATTTACAGTTGTATTTGTTTCGTTTCCTTTTTTATTTGATTTAACGATTGCATTTATTACAAAGCATAAAACTCCAATCATAATTATTGCAATTACTACAATTGCTATTATTATATTTTTGGTATCATTTTTCTTTCTTTTTATAACAATCATCTCCTTACTATAATTATGATTTTAGCGGACATTATATTATTTTAAATATTAATGCCCGCCTTTTTCTAGCTCATTTTACTTATAAAATCATCTACATCTTGTGCTGGGTTTTTGCTTCCGGCATTTTTTCTATTTTCATATAAAGAATTTACTGAAGATGCTAAATTTCTAGTTTGAATTGCTGTTACAACTTTTCTTTCTTCATTTGTCCAAGCATGTCCTAATGGGTTTGTTCTTGGATCATTAAAGTCTAAGCTAGGATCTAATGCCATATCTTGAAGTGCTTTTAAGTGCTGTAATCCAGCTGCTGTTGTTGTATTATATAATGTCGGGTTAGTTCTATTTAAGTCTCTTAATGCATCTTGTATATTATCATCCAAATGCTTCATATTTGTTCCAATTAAACTTTGTGCATATGCTCTTAATTGGTTTCTTGCAGTTTGATTTGTTGTATAGTTATTAAAGTTAAATGTATTATTCTTAGAAATTAAATCTGAGAATTTTTTCAAATCTTTTTGACTTAATTTCATTTCTTCTTTGCTTCCTGGGCCACCTCTATTTCCGTACATTATGCCACGGGCTGTGTCATATGCTTGCATTCCAACTTGCATTGCATTAGCTTTTGTGTTAAGTCCCATTTCATATGCAGCTCCTGTAATACCAGCTCCAATAGGAATGCTTTCTTTTACAACCTTTCCAACTGCTTTTCCTATTTCTGAATTTCCAGCTGCTTTTGCTGCTGATGCAACTCTACTATTTTTAATTGCTTGAACTGGTTTTGTATTTCCAACTTTTGATGCAACATTTTTACCAAAATCTGTTTTAGCAACTGCCCCAGCTGCTGATCCAGCAATTTGTCCAGCTCTTTTTGCCACATCTCCAATTGCTTTAACTGTAAATCCGGCTGCAACAGTATCTGCAAGGCTTGATGCCTCTTTAAATCCGAATATTTTTTTAACAATTCCTTCTGCAGTCCACATAAATTTCATGCAGATAATTGCTAATATCATTTTTGCTAATGAAGCTTTTGTTCCTAATGTGTTCATTATTGTTGAAATAAAAACTAAATATATAATACAGTGAAATGGTTGTATTAATACGTTAAACATGAATTCTTTCATCCATGTGTTCAAAGCTTGTGCTTTTGCGTCTTTTACTTTATCAATCGCATATGTAATTGTTATTAATGGTGAAATTATTATTAAAAATCCAATTGTTAGCATACGTTTTATGTATGTTACTAAAAATGCTGTTGTCATACCAACTAAAGCAATATATACAATGAATGCCGTCCATGAATTTGTTGCTCTAATTGATGTTGCTGACATTATTACTAACTTATTTACAATTCCACTACCTATTGTTGTTCGTGCAGGTCCTGCTAACATTCCTATAAAAGCATTATTAGCTTCAATTGTAAATATTATTATATAATTTAATAGAAATAATATTACAAAACTTACAATCCAATCTGTTAACATTCTTTTATATTGTGCTTGTTCTGATGCTACTGTTGATATTGCCATTCTAATTCCTATATATATTAAAACTGCCAATAGTATTATAATCGCAAGTATTCTCAAGATATAATACCAAGTTGCTATATTAGTTCTAATTGTGTTTACAACACTTGTTTCTCCACTAAAATTGAAGAAATCTATTTCTGTAATACCAACTCTGTTAAATAAAATATCATCTGGTGTTAGGAATCCTTCAATTTTATCTCCACCTATTTTTGCAATTTGCCCTATTAACCCCTGAAAGGCCATTCCCATTAATAGGAACATTATTTGTGGAACCTTACTTAATATACCAACTAATCCATCTACTCCTGTTCCAACTACCGATAAAGCTGATGTTAAAACTCCATCACTTTCTAATTCCTCTTCATCTATTTCGTTTACAACTGTTGCACTACTTGTATTTCCTGTTGCCTGTACAACTGTGGCAGGTGTTGCAAACAGTGAAGTAAAAAGATTAATTAATGTTATAAAAACTATGATACAACTCGCTAGTTTCTTGAATCTCCTTTTCATTTTCTTGCTCCTTTACATTATTTCAAACTTTTAATTGGCGCATATTCTGACATTGAGTGAATTGATGACATGCTTCTCATCTTGAATATATTCTTAACTATCTTTTCTGCTCTTGATAGAGTCATAAAGAAAATTACTGCTAAAAATGGTGCAACTTTAAAAATCTCATTTGCTGTAACTATAAATACTAAATATATTCCTGCATGTAATGGTTGGATAAATGCATTTACCATGTACTCCTCTAGCCAGTTATTGTATGCTCCCGCTTTACCACCTTTTCCAGCTATTGGCGTTTTAGTTGCCGAATATGTAATTGTTATTAATGGGGAGATTACAATCAAAAATCCCATTCCCAAAAACCTGAACAAATACATAAAGAAAAATTTAACTTGATAAAATGTCATTACAAAATACATACAGATTACCGCAACATATGACCAACCATTAATTACATTTAATAAATTCATGGTTTGAGACATTATTGATTTCTCAAATCCTGCTCCTGTTTTTAAAGAAAAGAACATGGCCACTAATGCTTCTGCTATGGTATTTATACATATTATTATGTACGGTGTTACAAACAACAAAACCATACTCACAATCCAATCTTTTAGCATGCTTTTGTATTTTGCCATTTCCGATGCTACTGTTGATATTGCCATACGTATTCCTAAATATATAAGCATAGCTAATTGAATTACTAAAGCTAAAACTCTCATTATATAATAGAATGTTGCAACAGAAGTTTTTATTGCTTGATTTACATCATTTTTATTTTTATCTATATCGAAGAAATCTGCATCAAACAAATCAATCTGGTTAAATACTGTGTCTTCTATTGTAAACCAGTTAATTGAATATCCTCCAGGTAGTCCAATTGTCGAGTACAAATCTTTACTCCATGCTGTTACTTCATCTCCTTTTATTAGAAGTTTGCTCGCACCTCTTGTTGTTATTGTTAATAATCCTGAAATAACACCAACTCTCATTGCAATTAGTGAACCTAGACCAGCGGCTAATGATGATAAAAGCGAAATCGTATTACCCATCTTTTTGGTTTTAGTTCCATTTTCTGTTGTTATGTCTGCTTTTCCATCTTGTATCATCTTATTCCATGAACTTTCGCCATAGTTTTTTTGAATTGCATCAAAATCCTCAGTATTCACTTCCAATTTTTTCTCTTTGGCATATATGAAATTAGGTATTAAAGTATTTGCTAATAATACTACTATTATTAGCCATACTAGCTTTGTTCTCATGAATTCTCCTTTTCTTGCTATCTATTTTCTGCTCTTAATGCTGCTAATTTGTTCATATTTGTTTCTATAAATTCAAATTCTTTCTTTGTAGGTTGTATTGCTATGATTGCTGTGTCTTCACCTACTTTTAATAATCCTTCTCCTCTTTGGCATGTTGTCAAGAAATACGCTTCACCATCACTTAGTTTGAATACTTCTTTGATGTATTGTATTTCTGATTTATCTTGTGCTAAGAATAGCTTTGTATCTGAAGATGTAAGAACTGCTTCAACTTCTTTTTTCTCATAGAAATCTTGGAATCTCTGAGACATAACAGCTAGAGAAACGTTTCTTTTTCTAGCACGTCTTGCCATTGTGTTTAAGAAATCAACAGCTTCTGGATATGGAAGCAACATCCAAGCCTCATCAATAAGAACTCTTTTCTTTGAAGCTTTTGATTTATCCTCACTATTTTTCTTAACATATTTTTCCCAAATCCATGATAGAAGAACTTGTTGAGCAAGTGGTCTTGCAAATCTTTCTTCTAGTTGTGAAATATCTAGGTTTATAAATGGCATTCCTTCTAGCAATTCAAATGTTGATTGTCCATCGAAGTAAGCCATCTGACCGTTATATGCTCTAACATACTGTCTCATAACTTTTATTAAGTAGCTATAATGGAATCTATAATCTGGGTTTGTATTTTCCTCAGCTTTTCTCAAAATTCTTGCATACCAACTTCCTATTGTTGGCATATCTTTTTTCTCTTTTTCTAATTTATCTCTAACTAATCCTGAATTATTTCTATAAAGGCTATCTACATTACTGTTTATACCTATTGATTCATATTCTTCAGCAACAGATTCTGAAATAATCTGTTTTGTTAATTCGTTTACTTCTTTACTTCTTGTACTACCTCTTGCCATTGTTAATAGAGATTGCGTTACGTCCTCTACTTTGTTTTCAACATTTAAAACAACTCTTTCTCTTCCTGTTATTTCATCTCTCACAATTTCTGGCTCTATATCAAATAAGTTTATAATTGTTTTTGAATTGGGACTGATTATTACATTTACTCCTCCAAGAGCTTCTGCAACAATTCCATATTCACCTTCAGCATCAAGTGCTAAACTTTCAATTCCCATTAAAACTGATGATCTAGCTGTTAGTGTTTTTATTGTAACACCTTTACCAGCACCAGACTTACCGAATATAACCATGTTATAATTTGTAAGTGTTGGACTGAAGTTATCAAATAATATTGGTAGTCCTGTTTGTCTATTAAATCCAAGTGGTATTCCCTTTTCGTGTCCAATCTCTGATGTAAAGAATGGGAATACTGTTGACATTGAACGTCTATCAAATGTATGTATTTTTCTAATTTTATTATCTAAGAATGGCATGTTACTTCTGAAGGCTTCGTCTTGGATTGCCCATGCTGGTTTAACACCAATTAAGTTTTTTGACATTTCTGCTGAAAGTAATTCTGTGTATTTATCAAGTTCTGCAATGCTGTATGCAAACAATGTACATACAATTGATGCATCAAATAATTTGTTAAATCCTGCTGCAATTTGATCTCTAAGCTCTTCTGCTTCTGCTCTTTTTTGTGCTAGGATTCTCTCTCTGTTAATATCTCCTCTATCCCATGCAACAATTCTTTCAGACTCTAACTCATTAATTGTTCTGTTTAATTCTGTTTGTGATGTATTTTCACCTACTGGATTGATGAATACAGATACATTTAAATCTCCAAATGTATACATTCCTCTTAAAAATTCTGGGAAAGTACACATTCTTGGTATTGTGGAAACTATCATACTTCTAGCATATCTTGTTCTTCCTGCTGCAATTTGTAGATAATTTGGATTTGATGCATCTATTCCTGCTGGAGCAATTAAATCTTTAAGTCCTTTTCTATTTTTCTCTAAAAAGCTTGCTGCTTCTTTTTCTTCTTTTTTCTCTTCTAGTATTTCTTCTTCATTATTGTTTACTTGTTTTTTATCTTTCTTCATTACAAATCCTCCTTATCCTTAGTCTTCTTTTTTAGGTTCAATTTTTGCATTTTTTATTTCTTCTTTAGCTCCTTGATAAGTAACTTCATCCATTTGATCTTTATACTCATCTACTAATTCTGTAGCTTTTTCTTTTATTCTTTGCTCTCTTTTCAATTGCTCTATTTGTTTATATTTATCAGCTCTTACTATACTTTCTGTTGCTAATTCAAGAGCTTGATCTGCTATTTCAGCATCTAATTTTTCTTGTTTCTTTTCAAGTACATCTTTTCCTGTTGAATATAATGCATCATATTGACCATCTAATGCTTTAGAGAATTGTAATAATTCTGAATCATCTCTGTTATAAGCAATATATAATAATTCACAAATTTCTTCTGAACTTAATATTCTACTTGTTACTTCTGAAGCTTGTAATGAACGTATTGCTGTTTGTGCTCTTGTATATAATTCTGAGAAGCACATTCCATCTATCTCTTCTTGAGGAGTATCAGCACTTGCTCCAGCCTCGCTTGCATAGTATGAAATAATTAAATATGTACGTTGTTGTAACACGTTTTTATTCAAACTCATTCTTGCAACATATTCTGTTATATCTAATCCATAATCAAGCACTCTTTCTTTTCTTGTTTTTTCAAATTGAAGCTTTTGTAGTAATCTCTCATTTTTTGTATCTTTTGCAGCTTGAATTCTTGCTTTAACTTTTTCGATATCTTGAGCTATTTCTGATACTTTATTTTTATATTCATCAACTATATCTCTTAAGTTTAAGCTTCTTGTTTGAATATATAATTGGATTGGGAACCTTAATGTATTTAAAAATTGAACAAATCCTTCTTCAACTGCAATCTTTTCATCTTCAGACATAAGATCATAGTTAACACCTGAACATTGAATAATCATTACATATTGTGATCTGTTTTTTCTAATAATCATGTTATCTTTTACTTCATCAAATTCCATGAACTTAAAAATTGATTCTCTTGGCATTCCATTAAAATCTTTTAATTCTTCGTTTTCAATTCCTAATGCTTCTTCTTGCTCTTCCTCTTCTTTTCTATTATTCATATAGACTATCAAACCATATGCAGCTATTAATGCAATAATTATAAAAACTAATATTGCTAGAACAATTTGTAATATAGTGATAAGACTCATCTATTTTTCCTCCTTTGTGTATACGTACATTTTTTTATTTTTATTAAATTTTATCCATCTAGCTATAATTTCACTTACAGGTTCTCCACCTATCTTTTTAGTTACTGGCAATCCTGATATTGTTGGTATTTTAAATGCTCCAATTACATACCCCACTAGCGCACATATTGCAGTAAGTACAAGTCCAACTACTTGTAATCCTATCATTGTAAATATTAATAAAAAAATTAATCCAAATAATAATCCGCATGCTGTTGCTATTAATGATTTTATTGTGAAAATATAAAAAATTCTAGTTTCTCCTCTTAGATTTCTAGGAATATAATATGTTCCCATAATTTCCTCCTTTGTTCAATTTATTATTTATTATAAGTTTGTACTAACCAATACGTTATATACTATTTTCCAAATTGCTGTCGCACCTAAAACAACAACAGCAGATACAACTAATCCTATTAATTGCTGTTTAAGCTTCGCCGCCACTTCTGGGGTAGCAAACATATATTTAATACCCATAACTATTGTAACTGCAACAAGTACAAATACACCAATTACAGTTAATATATTTATTACTGGAATTACAATTGATTTTAAATCACTTGCATTAACACCTGACTGATCTTGTTTTCCTTTACTTTTCCAATCATCTAATGCTGATCTCATTTCATCAAATGATTTTACTTTCACGTCAGTTGCCGCATTTACAGCTGGTTGCAATGTTGATATTAAAATTAATGTTGTAATAACCACAAAAATATATTTAAAGACTTTCATGCCCTTTCCTCCTCATAATACTAGTTATTATCATTATAATATATTTTTTCTCTTCTTTTCAACATTTTTTTACAATTGTAACTAGATTGTTATATATTTTTTTCATTTTGCACTTTTCTTATAAAAAAAAAAAATAAGACTATACCTTTCGTATAATCTTATCTTCTGTCTTTTTTACTTGTTATTATTTAAATATATCTTTAGTAAAGTTCTTAATTATTTGAATTATTCCAGATGATGCAAATGCAATACATGCACCTACTATATATACAACTGCATGTTGTTTTATTTGTGCTTTATCACTTGGTGCTGAAGTCATATACTTTATTGCTAATACAACTAGCATTACAGAACCCATTCCAATTGCTACTACTTGAAATACTCCAACAGTAATATTAATTAAATTTGTAAAGCTTCCCGTTGCATTAGCATTAGGGTCTATTCTGTCTGTTGCCATTGCAAAATTAGATAATATAAATAATACTAATATTATCGTCATACAAGAGAGTAAAATTTTATTGTAAATTTTATTTTTTCTCATAATTGTTTCCTTCCTATTTTAAAATTTCTCCTGCAAATGTCTCTGCTAATTTTACTAATGATACTGCTCCAAAAACTAACACACCGCCGATTATAAATGGTATTAATTTAGATTTAATATCAGCTTTCTCATTTGGAGAACTATACATATATTTTATTGCTAGAACCAATGCTGCTATAACAGCTACACCTGCACCTATATATTGAAAAATACCTAATATAATATTACCTATTTCATATAGTGAATCAACTCCTTTTAATCCAGGTTTATCATCCACTAATGTTGTTGGATCTATTTCAGCAAACACACTGCTTGTTAAACTTACTATAAATAATATTACAATTAGTATACTTATTATTCTTGTTATTTTTTTATGCATATTCTCACCTTCTTTTTATAAAAAAAGATTATCATAAGAAAATGATAATCTTTTTTTATTATTCATTTCATTAATTCTAGTTACCATCACCGACTGCTTCTTTAGCGAAGTTCTTGATGATTTGGATAATTCCAGAAGCTGCAAATAAAACAACTGCACCAACTATGTATGCTGTAGCACTTTTCTTAATATCTGCTTTATCAGATGGTGCTGCAGATATGTATTTAATAGCTAATACTATTAACATAATAACTGCTATTGCTATACCAATAACTTGTGCAATACCTAATATATAATTTAAGATTGTTCCAAATCTATTTGATGCTGCTCCTGCTTGTCCATTTGGTTTGAAATCTACATCAGCAAATGCAACATTGTGTATTGCCATTGAAAATACTGCAACCATTAGTGCTATAGAAAATATTCTGAATATTGTTTTCTTACTCATCTTCATCTCTTTTCTCCTCCTTTTTATATTTGAATTAATCATTTTTTTCCTTATATAATTTGATTTTAGCACACTTTATTTTTTTTGTACAGCTTTTTTTAATTTTTTTTATTTTTCTTGCATACAATTAATCATATAATTAATTTTTCTTATTGTATGGATTTTAATTTTTTAAGTAATCTTCTTTATTTTTTACTTTTTATTGTTTTTTATTTAATAAATTAGAAAACTCCCTCAAACTGAGGGAGAAAGATGTAAGATATATCTTTTATCTTTTTTGGGGTAACTACAACAATTGAATTCTCGCGCCTTTTACGAAGCCGAACTCATGTGTACCATTCATCAGTACTCCGTAAAAGTGATCAACATCGTCATCTCTGATTTCTACAATCCGGCCATAACCTTCATGTTTGATACCAGGTGCAATGTAACCACGACAATCGCCGGTGACTTTGACTGTATCATATAAGCGATACTTTTCTTTTCCATCGATCTGTACTGCAACTGGAATGTCAAACTCATCAACAACGAGCTGGATGTTAGAAAACATTGTGTTCTTTACCTTCATAATATACCTCCTGGGTAATAACCCTTATACTGAAAAAAATTGATAGTTACTTTTTGGTATAAATAAACGTTACCTGTTAAAATTATACCATTTTTTAGGTCGTCTGTCAAAAATCATTTATGTGATTTATTCTTATGTTTCTAGCAATTATTATGCTATTGGACTATTTTTTTTTCCGATATTTCTTGATACTAATTTATGTATTTTTTATTTTTTGGGAAATATTTCTGGTTTAGTTAAGATGGAAGTTACCTCTTAATTAAACTAGTTAAAATAAAATTTGGAATATTTCTTTATTTTTTGAGTATAATTGTATTGACAAGAGGATATTATGCGTGCTATAATAGTTCATGAACTTAGTTATAACATCGCGGGGTGGAGCAGTTGGCAGCTCGTTGGGCTCATAACCCAAAGGTCGCAAGTTCGAGTCTTGCCCCCGCAACCAACAAATAAAGATTGAAATCTAAAAAGATTTCAATCTTTTGTTTTTTATATGACTCTATGTCAATAGTTTGATGGTTAAATACTACTTCAACATTTACTATAAAATTTTGTATTTCATAAAAATGTTTGCTATGTGATAAAAATATTCTACAATATCTAATATTCGAATTTTCATATATTAATTTTGTCGTCTTTTAAGCTACTTCCCCTTGCTACTTATAAAATTTACAAGTAAGGAAAAACTCCAAGTCTGTTACAGACTCGGAGTTTTCTCTTGTACACCTAAGTGGTATACACGAACTAGAAAGTATCCAATATTTCCAACGGATTTTCTGCATTAAACAATTCTTCCGTTTCCTGAATTGTGAGATTTTCGATTATCTCTCGTACTCTTTCACAGTCCATTACGTCCAGCATGGTTTTAAGAACTTTGCCTATGCAATCCATTGTGAAATTCAATTTCACTGCTCTGAAGGAGTTCTTTCTCTCTTTTCCCTGAATCCGCACTAATATCGGTGCGATTTCTTCTGGAGTAATATCCGGAATCTGACTTGCAACTTTTTTTACCAGTTCAGATTTGCATTTAAGAACATCTCCATCAACAAAACTTACTTCAAAATACCTTCCTTTAGACGTCCGTCTTACCTTAACATCTTCACTTTCATAACTACTCATATGCCATCCTCCTATTGATATATTAAGGTTTTTAGTATAAATACTATAATTGTATTATACTTGTTGTTTCCTATTATGTCAACTTTCTACTTTACTTTTATATATGCTTTTATATTCTCGAATTTACTTTCACCTATTCCTGGGACATTCTTTAAATCTTCTATCGTTTCAAATTTTCCATTTTCTTTTCTGTACTCTACTATACTTGAAGCTAAGCTTTCACCTATTCCGTTCAAAGATTGTAATTCGTTTTCATCTGCTTTGTTAATATTTATTATTCCTTGAGCTGCGGTTGTATCACCAACAATCCCACTAGCACCATCATCTATTACTTCGGTTTCAATATCATTTATGTTCGGAATATAAATTTTTTGACCGTCTTCTAATTGATAAGCTAGATTTACATTTTTCAAATTAGCTTGTTCTGTTTTTCCGCCAGCCTTTTCAATTGCATCTGCTATTCTGGCACCTTCTTCTAATTCAATTACTCCTTGATTTTTCACTTCTCCTGTTATGTACACTTTTATATTTGTGTTGTTATTTTCATCTTCTTTTTCATTTTCAATAAAGTTTGATATGCTTATTTGATCTGTACTGTTTTTTTGATAATATATATCTACTATTTTAATTATTCCTATAATAGCTATGATTCCTATTCCTACTGCAATAATTAATTTTATCTTTTTTTCTTTATCCATTTTGTGCCTCCTTAAAAAAATAAAATACGGACCAAAATAATTCAAATTATTTATTGGCCCGTATTTTCTAATATTCAAATAACTGTATTTGTTATACTATATTTTCCTTTTATTGTCAATTGCTTTCGTATTACATCTTTCGACAAATAATTAACTATAAAGAAAAATACATATTAAATTTTTTTATTAACTTAAAAGAACATTATATTTATTTTCTCGTTCCTTGCTAAAACATTTTCCCACCTACTAAACTTTGTTTAGCAGGTTA
>CAKPEG010000033.1 GCA_934149275.1 uncultured Clostridia bacterium
GTCGTTTGGCGCTGGCAATGTTATAAGCCCTTTTAGGGCAAGTTCAAACCACGCGTTTTACACGTGGTTATGATTTAAGTTAATTAAAATAAAAATATATATTAATTTTTTCACACCTTGATGTCACGTTCTTTAAATTTATAAAATAAAAATATCAATTGGTCTTTATAGTCAATTGATATTTTTATTTTATAATTGGGAAGAATGTTTCAATCGAACTCACTTCGTTCGTTTGGTCCCTGCGCGGTGATTCAAAAATTTAATATATATTTTTATTTTTACTAAATATCATATTTTATAAATTTCGTGGTTTTATATCTATTAAACAGTTATATATTATTTTTTCTAAATCTGTTGTGTCATAAACTGATTTTACAGATGCATTGAAGATTTCTTCTGGTGTTGTTTTTTGTAAGTCTAATAAATAGCCATTTTTGTAGGCTAGTTGTCTGATAAATTCTCTGATTGTTCTTCCATTTCCTTCTCTGAAAGGGTGTAGGACATTTAATTCTGATAGGTAGTAGGCTAATCTCTTAGAAAGATTTTCTTTATTTAAATTTGCTAGATAATTTTCTTTTTTTAGTTGTTCAAGTAATCTATCTAATTCGCTTTCAATGAATTCCCAATTGGCAAATGTGAAGTAGCCTTTTGAAATGTTTTCTGTTCTAAATTTTCCTGCAAATGGATAGATGTCCTCAAATAAAAATTTATGGATATTTATAAAATGTTGTTTGTCAAATCCATAAGTATTTACATTTTGTCTTAATATATATGATTTGGCTAAAACAATTTGTTTTTCTAAATTAAATAATTTATTGCTATCATGGATGTCTAATTTATTAATTAGAATATCTGTTCCAGGATAGCAATAAATTGAATTTCTAACATTATAAAGATTTTCCATTTTTAAACTCCTTTTAGCATGTTATCTTTGATGATATTTATCATTTCGCTTTGAGAGATTTCATCATTTGAATATTTTCTTAATATTTCTATATCAGAGTCTGTTATATTCATGTTTTCTATTGCAAAATCTTGTTTTAAATTTGCTATATCAAAATTAAATTTTTCTTCTTTTGACATGTTAAACATAATTTTCTCCTTTATATTTAATATGTATTTGAGGGATTAATTTTAACTCCCATCACCTTTTTAATTATACCACAAAACACGCAAAAATACTACCTTTTTTGTAAAAAAATATTACAAGTTTTGACGTTTCTATTTACTTTTGAACATAAAACAAATATAATGATATTGTATGGAAAAATTTTTAAGATTAGTGTGTAGTGATTGGAGGTATAAATGAAAAATAAGAGAATAATGTTTCCAATTATAGTTTCAGTTGTTGTTATTGTTATTGCAATAATTATATTTGTAATAATTGGATCAGGTGAAAAAAATAATAAAAGTAATTCTACTATTAAATTAGGTGGAAATTCAGAAAATGCTTCAAAAAGTAATGCAGTAAGTAATACAGATGATGAGGATAATACTACAGATAATGATGTAAGTAATGATACAGATAATTCGACTGATAATGATACATCAAATAATACAACAAATTCAACTTCTGATGATAGTATTGATTTTGATGGAGACGAATTTTATTTAGATGCAGCTAAGGCTTTTGTAGCTGGCTTAATGGATTCAGATAATATGAAAGATTTTGTTGATAATCATGTTGATGTGAAAGCATATGCTGCTTGTTATGATGTGAATGCTGATGATGCAAAATTTATGGAAGAATATCAAAAAATTTCAGACGATGATGATAAGGTTTTAGCAGTAAGCGAAAAATTTGATAAATTAGTTTCAGAAGATAAGTTTAAACTAGAGGCTATAAGTAATCCTAAAACATCTGGAGATGATGAAAATATTTCTAGAGTTACTGTTACTTTAAAGAAAGGTAATTCAACTGAGAAATATAGAATGGTGTTTTATAGTGATATAGTTATATATATTGCTGATGATAGTGGGGATTCAATAATTGATTTGAATAATTAAAATATAAAGATGTAAGTTTATTTGCAAATATATTAGAGATTATGAGAAAAAGCAGACATTGTGTTTGCTTTTTTATATAGTAGGAAAGTTCTCCGAACTTTCCTACTATATAAATTAACAATGCACAGAAATTTGCAAAGCAAATTTCACGCGCGAACAAAGACGTGGACTTAAAAATGCTATAATTAGTGCAAATGTTATAAATAGTCCGCTTTTGTTCTATATAGAAACAAAAAATATAGAAATTGTAGATTTATTATAATATAAAAATAACAATGCACAGTTTGGTTTTGCATAAGAATAAATTAAATATAGGAGTAGTTGTTATGAGAATTGTAGGAAAATTTACTGATGAAGAAATTGAATTATTAGAGAATTTAGGAATAGAAGTTAGAGATAGAGAATATTCTAATTTTGAGATAAAAGATATGGAAGATATTGTTATGGATGCTGTTATGAGCAATTTAGATAACGAAGGAGAGTTTACTGAAATTGCTGAAAACTATAATTGGATTCATGATAAGTTAGTTCAAATTGAAAATGATGGTGAGATGGAGTATGAGGATGCTACTTTAAGACCATTTTTAACTGATGAGCAAATAAAATTGATGGAGCTAAATAATATTGATTTGGATAGAGATTATACTTTACCAGATTTAGAAAAATTAGAGGATTTAGTTTATAATATTATGATGACTCATATGGATGAAAATGGTGAATATACTGAACTTGCAGAAAAATATGAGAAGATAATTGATGTAATAGTTAAAATTGAGAATGAGATGTAAAATAAAATTTTTATAGGGTGATATGTATGACAAATTTGTTAATAAAATTATTTGTAAAGGATAATGAAAATCCAAAAGATGAAAATGTAAGGCCTAAATATGCAATGCTATCAAGTATTACAGGCATTGTTGTTAATTTGTTTTTATCAATTTTTAAATTGGTAATAGGAATTGTTACTAATTCTATGTCGATTATTTCTGATGCTTTAAATAACGTTACTGATACTGGTTCATCAATTGTAACTATGATTGGTTTTAAATTATCTCAAAAAGAAGTGGATAATGAACATCCTTGGGGACATGGAAGGATGGAATACGTTACAGCTTTTATTGTTGATATTTTAATTATATTAGTTGGGGTTGAATTATTACAAAATTCAGTTGATAAAATTATTCATCCTGTTATGCCAACTGTTAATGGTGTTGTAATATTTTTATTGGTTGTAGCTATTTTGGTTAAGTTATGGTTGTTTGTATTTTATTCAAAGATTGCAAAGAAAATTGACTCTTCAGCTATAAAGGCTACAGCATATGATAGTATTTCTGATTGTGTATCTACTTTTGTTGTATTATTTTCAAGTGTTATAAGTTTGATATTTGGTATAACTATTGATGGCTATGTTAGTATATTGGTAGCGATTTTTATTTTAATTACTGGCGTTAAAGCATTAAAAGAAACTATTGATATATTACTTGGCTCTAAACCTGATAAAGAGTTTATTGATCAGATAAGCGAATTTGTAAAAAAATATCCTATGATTGCTGGAATTCATGATATTATGGTTCACGATTATGGACCTGGTAGAAAGATTGTTTCTTTTCATGCGGAAGTTCCGGCTGATGCGAATATTTGTGAAGCTCATGATATTATAGATGAGCTTGAGCAAGATATGTTAAAAGAATTCAAATGTATTACGACTATTCATATGGATCCGATTGTTGTTAATGATGAAAAAATAAATAAGGCTAGAGCTTCGGTTAAGAAAATTGTTAAAGAAATTAATGAAAATTATTCTATTCATGATTTTAGAATGACTGATGGCGGAAAAAGAATTAATTTGATTTTTGATTTGGTTATTCCAAGAGATGATAAGATAGATAAAGATATTCTAAGGAAAGAAATTATAGAGAAAATTAAGAAAATTGATACTAAATATTATGCTGTTTTTACGATTGAGCATTTATTTGTATAAAAGACTCGAAAAAAATTTGATTATGTATTTTTTTATGTTATAATGTCTAATGTAAAATTTGTTATTACTTAAAAGATAATAATTAATTGAGGTGAGTATGAAAACGAAGAAAAGCAGTGATATGAAGTATTTAGCTAGATTATTCTGGATTTTTATAGTGGGTAGTTTAGTTGGGTTTGCATATGAAAATATTTTAGTCTTGTGTCAAAAAGGTCATTTTATTTTAAGGCAAGGGCTATTATATGGTCCGCTTATTCCTGTTTATGGAGTGGGAGCTGTAATATATGAACTTACAATTCCTAAGATGGAAAGTCATCTGAAAGCATTTTTTTATTCAATGTTTTTTGGCGCTGTTACAGAATATGCTTGTTCATATATACAAGAGGTTTTGTTTGGAACGATTTCTTGGGATTATCATTGGGTTACTATTAATTTTAATGGTAGAACAAGTTTATTACATGCTTTTTATTGGGGCTTAGCAGGTGTAATATTTTATGATATAATTCATCCTTTGTTCGATAAAATTATGAATAAACCTTTTACTATGAAGGTAAAAGTAATTACAGTTATTACACTTATTTTTATAGTTGTTGACGTTGCTCTTTCTGGCGCTGCTTGTTATAGACAGAAAGAACGTATACAAGGAATTAATGCTAAAAATGATGTAGATAGATTTTTGGATAAACATTATCCAGATGAAAAAATTGATAAAATATATACTAATAAAATTTTAAAAGTTACAAGTATTTGATGATATATTAGTGTTTAAAATATTTAAATAGGGTTTACAATGGCACTGCATTTTTTGCGGTGCTTTTGTAATTAAAAAGAAATGTTTATTTTATTGTTATAATTTTTATTTAATGGTATACTTTTGTCGGATGGGGTGAGATTATTGGGAAAAAAGAAAAAAAGTAGAAATAAAAGAGTACAAAGAATTTTTTTGCTTTTGATAGTGGTTATAATTGTTATGACTGTTGCATTAGGCGTGCAAATTAATAAACTTCAAAAAATAAATTCTAATGAAGTAGCGGTTTCTAATGTTACTGAAGAAAAGCAAGAAGATGCTGATAAAATAGATTCTAATACAAAAGTAGATGTTTTAAAATATGATACTTTTATTAATAAAAAATATACGCAATCTCAGTTAGAAAACTTAGGTAATAGTGAAATTGCACAATTATATAATGATTATGATAAACCTAAAGAGCTTGACTATACAAAAGCTTTGGGAAGTGCATCAACTGAGAATTCAGCTAAAAATATTGCATCAAGAGCATATAAAAAAGATAATAATGTTGTTAGATCTTCTGAGGTTACAGGGCAAAATGATTTGTATTATGTGGTTAATGTTAATTATGATTATATAAATGGTAATGTTTCTAAGAGATATTCTGTAAATATTATTGTTTTTAAGACCTTTTATTATAATGATGAAAAAAATACTTTTAATTTAGATGATGTTGAAAATGCTAAAATTATTATGGATTTGGATAATTATATTAATGATTTTTCAAATGCTGGTAAAGTTAATATTCAATCATTTATTCAAAAAAATGGTCAAAATTATGAATATGTTTTATATTATTTAAGTTTAAATTATGGTCAATCTGATAAAAATGATACAGTTGATTTAATGAAAAAAGTTGTTTCAATTGATGCTGCAACTGGCGAAGTAGTTGGAACTGATAGACTTGCAGTTAGAACAGGTATTGAAATTTAGTAGGAGTGGAAATATGAATAAATTAGGAGATAAGTTTATTTCAGGGCAAATGATAAATTTAGATTGTGAACCTATAGAGAAATTAGAAAAACTTGCTACAGATTTAAGAATAAAAGAAGATAATTTGAGATTAGATTTAGATGCAACAATGAATCAAATGATAAATGAATAAAGGAGTTTACTATGAATTTGAGTGCAAAGAGAAATTTGTCTAGAACTAGTGAAAAATATACTTTTAAAGGAATAAAGTTTGCTGGAATAGATATGCTTACAGCAACGGAATTGAATGATGAAAAATTAAGTAAAAAAAATGATAAAGTGCATTGTTTAATCACTAATGCTGGCAAAATTACACCGAGCGTTAGTTTCAGAAAGCCATCAATTTCAATTACTTCTGCTAATTATTTTTTCGATGAATGTAGTTACGGCAAGGAAAATAATCCTGTAGAGTCATTAAGAATTACTTTGAAAACATCAGAAAATGTTTTGGAGAATATTCTTGGAAATACAGCAAGACAAAATGAAAGAAGCATTAGTAATACAAAGGATAAGAAAATGGATTTTGAAAGATAGGAGTTTTTTTAATGAATACACTAAAGACATGTCAAGATTTACTTGATACAATTACTGATATTGCTGATGTTGAGGCTAATAGATTACTTATTTGGGCTACTATTTATACTCGAAAATGTCAGGATATTAAGAAAAGAAAGTTAGATAATTTTAAAAGTTATTTTGATAACCAAATTGCTTTTTATAAGAGAAGCTATCAGAAATATGCCAAAGAGTACGAAAAATTGTATTTAGAATATGAAAAAGCAATTGATAGATTGATTGAACAATATAATGCTTATTATAATTATGTTCAAAATGAAGAGGTTTTTGCAAAAAGCAATCAAAAGATTGCTATTGCTAATTTTTTAGTTAGTAAAGATGGTTTGGATAGAGCGAAGCTTAATGGAAATTATGCTTTGATGGAAAAATCAAGTAAGAAAGTATTTGCTACAGCACAAAAGAAATTGAATTATGATATTATTATTGATGAATGTGATAGCAGATTAACGGAATGTGTTAATGATACATATGCTGATTTGGATGAGTTATTTAGTATTTGTGATTCTGGACTTAATTTAAAAAGAGAAGGCTATATGAAAAGGTTAATGAACTTTTTTAAACTTACATTTGGCGGAGAAAAGGGATTTAAAAATTATGTTTTAGAACCTTTGAAAACGAAGGTTGCTAATATTGATAAATTGTCAATTATAAGAACTTCTAATGTTAAAATAAAAATGATTAGATTTGTTTCACAGATGGAGAATATTAGAACAGATGTTAATTTAACTTTTAATGAGACTTTGAATAAAAATTAAGGGATGTTGTAATGAAAAAAATTATTTTAAGATTAATTATTATAGCTTTGTTATGTTTAATTGCGGTTGCTACTGTTTTTTTAGGTGCTGGATATTCAATGTATTCTAAGGCTATTAAGGCTGAGAGTATGGATGATAAAATAGCTGATATAAGGAGCAATGCGAATTATACTAAAATAGATGATGTTTCCAAAATGTATAAAAATGCGGTTGTTGCAGTTGAGGATCATAGATTTTATAGTCATTGTGGAATTGATGTGTGGGCTATTATGAGAGCTATGGCTAGAAATATTAAGTATAAAGAATTGCTTGAAGGTGGTAGTACAATAACACAGCAATTGGCTAAAAATACGTATTTTACACAGAGTAAGGAACTTACAAGAAAAGTTGCTGAAGGTTTTATGGCTATTTCATATGAAAAGAAATTAGAGAAAGACGAAATTTTAGAATTATATATTAATACTAGTTATTTTGGAAATGGATATTATGATATTAAAGAGGCTAGTTTAGGGTATTTCGGAAAATTACCTAAAGAGATTAATGATTATGAAGCAACAATGTTAGCAGGTGTTCCGAATGCTCCGTCTGTATATGCTCCAACTGTTAATTTTAAATTGGCTTCTGAAAGACAGACGCAGGTTTTGAATAAAATGGTTGAGTATGGTTATATTACTGATGATAAGAAAAATGAGATTTTGAGTATGACGGAACAGTATAGAGAGCATTTTAGTAAAGGAAGATGATTAAAAGATTAGTTTGAAGATAACTAATCTTTTTTGTTTTATAGTAGAATGTTTTGAATTTATTATAGAAGGAAATATTATATTGATTTTTTGTTCCTTGCTAAAATATTTTCCAACCTACTAAACTTCGTTTAGAAGGTTAGGGAAAAACTTTCAAACTGCGCGTCACCCAAAAATCAATATAAATAATTTTATTTTTAGCGCAACTTTCTTTATTTTAAAATTGTAATATATGTGTAAAAGAAAAAATGATTATGGAGGAGCAATGAAGGAAGATAAGAAATTATATAAGAGGTTTTTAGAACGGAGATAAAAAGGCGTTTGAGACTATTATAGATACACATATGGAAGCGGTTATATATTTTATAAATAGATTTGTTAAAAACGTCGATATTGCTGAAGATTTGGCTCAAGATGTGTTTGTATATGTTCTTATTAATAAGAAAGAGTATGACTTTAAATATTCTTTAAAAACATATTTATATACAATAGGAAAATGCAGGGCAATTAATTATTTAAAAAGAGAGAAAAGAATTGTTAGTTTAGCAGAAAATATGTATCAAGATGAGAATGATATTGAAGAAATAGTTTTTAAAAAAGAGAAAAATAAGAATATTAGAAAGGCTATAAACAAATTGAGCAATGAACAGAGTCAAGCAATTTTTCTGGTTGACATTGAGGAATTATCTTATAAGGAAGCATGTAAAGTAATGGGAACATCTATGTCTAGTTTGAAATCTTTGATTCACAGAGCTAGAAAAAACTTAAAGAAAATTTTAGTAAAGGAGGAAGAAAAATATGATAGATAAAGAGATATTTAAGAAAAAAGTTTTTGAAAAATATAATGATAATTTAAATGAAAAAGATGAATTTTATGCTACTCCGATATATAGCTCTAAAGATAAAAAAAGTAGATCGATTATAAAAACAATATTAACACATTTGATTCCAGTTGTTGCTGCGATGGGGGTTGTATATGCAGGTGTGAACATGAATACATCTAACTATGTCAGTCAAAAGAGTAAAACTGATTTTGTAAATAATGTTGAATATGATTATTCACAGTATATGGATTATCAGGATAAAATTTACTATGATTTCATAAAAAATTATGAGGATTATGAAAATTCATTAAAGCAATGGCCTAATTTGTTAAAGATGAATGAAGAAGAGTTTAATGAATATTTTGTGCTTGTAATTGCAGTTGAAAATACATCACTGATGGGACTAAGTTTTTCTAATTTAACTTGCGATGATAATACGATGTATGTTGAGCTATATCAATCAGCCAATGCTTCTATTGAAGATGGAAGTGTTATATCAGTAAAAGTTCCTTTGCAACAATTAAGAGAAAATATTAAGTTTAATGTAACTGGTAGGCAGCCTCAGGATAGTAACTATGTATCAATAAGGAAAATTTCTAAAGATTACTCAGAGGAACAAGCTGTTGAGGATGGATGTTTTGTTATAAAAAATAAGGATGTAATATCAGATGATGCTAATGAATTAGTTGATTTTATTAATATTAAGAGCGATGGCTTTATTAGAATTGTTGATTTTGAAGATGCAACTAAAATAAACGATATGGAGTTTGAAAGTGCAACTACAGTAACTGATATAGAATTTGAAGATGGAAATTATTATATTAATGTATTGGATTTGAAAACTGGAAAGATTACTTATATGATAATGGATGAATTAATGGTTGTGAGGTACAAGGGAATAGATGAGTATTCAATACTTGCTCAAGGAAAATATATTGATCAATGTTATTTAGTTACGATTAATATTAAAGAAGAAAATTAAATTTCAAATGGCACAAAATGGAAGAGAAAATGCTAAAAATGTTTTAAATTTTGAATAAGAAGTGTTGCAAAATGAAAAATGCTATGTTACAATTGTGTTACTGAATTAATTATATGCAATTTAGATAGCAAGTCATTAGACTCATTAGACTATGTTATTATGCATAAAAATGTATAGATTGCATATAGTATTGTTAAAGTTATTTGCGGATAGAATAGGCAGCTATCACGCCAGAGATGGTCTTAAAAGAGATATGGGGTACGCCGTCCCATCAAATAACTGAAAAATAGAAGGTATTTTTGATACCTTCTATTTTTTATTACGCCTTTAGCTTTGTGAAACGAAGTGAAACAACAACCGCCAGCTATGCTGGTGAGATTAAAAGCTT
>CAKPEG010000034.1 GCA_934149275.1 uncultured Clostridia bacterium
AAATGGTGTTTCTTGGTAGTAATATGTTACTACTGTTTCAGTTTGCTCAAAAGTTCCTTTAGCATTTGATGGTACAACATAATTACTATCTGTGTCTTTTTCTAATTCATACCTATTTATATCAATCTTAGGTGCAGTTTCATAGTTACTTCCAATTTTACCTGTAATATACTCATCATCAGCTACTTTATTTGTTGTATAATTTCCATCTCTATCTTTAATATAATGATGTACTACAACACTTGATACATTTTTTTCAAATAAAACTTTTATATGTTTATCTTCTTGAACTTTGCTAAATACTGGTATTGTAACAACTCCATTTGCATCAGGTTTAAATTCAACTTTCTCACCATTTATTTCAACACTATATACTGAATAATCAGCTAATGGAGTAATTACTATTGGTGTTGTACTGTCGTAATCATATTTAACTTTTTCAACAAAATTAATATTGTTTTCAGAAGGTGTTCCTGTAATTGAGCCCCCTCCTCTTCGGCCATCTGAATTTTCTTCTATTTCAGTAGTTACTTTAAATTCTTTTAAATTGTTTTTAACATTAATTTCTTGAATTTCTGGTATTTCAGCTGAAGTAACAACATTTGCTAAATCAATAATATATCCATCTGCATATTTTTGTGAATTCAATAAATTTGTTTTATCTCCACAAGATAGTGATGTACTATCGAATCCTCCTACAGCTACAAAGCTTTTATTAGATAATTGTGCTATGCCATAGTTCTCATCATAAGAATTGCCAGCAATTGTTTTATACCATTCTACTTCATTTTGATCATTTAATTTAACAACTATAGCATCATTTTGACCTTTGGTACTTGTAATATCATTAGTTCCGTCTCCATCAATATCAAAATTTTTAGAATAGAACCAACCGCCAAGTAATATTCCTCCATCTTCTGTAGCAGTTGCAGTCATTATTTTATCCTCATTGTCTGTTCCACCAAATACTTTGTTTGAAACATAATCTCCAGTTGCAGAAGCAAATTTTAGCATAATTGAACTTGAATAACTTGTTGTAGGAGCATTAATTGTTTCTGCTCCAATCGTTAGATTACTTGCAAATCCACCGACAGCGACTATATTGTCCTCACTATCTGTTATAACTTTAGCAATTGCTTCATCATTCGAACCTCCTACTTTTTGGTTCCATTGATATGTTCCATCTGTAGAAAATGCAACTATTGCAGAATCTTGATTCCCTGCATTTGTAATTGAATTTCCGTCTACATCAATTGTTTCTAAATAATTTATAGCTACTGCTATTCCTTGTGAAGTTTCAGTTACAGAAGTTACATCAATATCTCCTGTTCCTGTAATTGCTTTATGCCATTTATAATTACCGTTTGCATCATAGCAAATAATATATCCGTTATTTCCTGTTCCGCTTCTTTTTATTGGAATACCATTAATACTTAATTTTAGGCTTGCAAATCTTCCAACTGCTATAATATCTCCACTTGCTAAAACTTTTGCATCTCTCATTTTATCTTCATAAATTCCACCAATTGTTTGCTTCCAAACTTCATTTCCTGAACTATCAAGTTTCATTACAATTGCATCTTCTTGATTAGTTCCGTATTCATAGCCACTTACCACGTATCCACCATCAGATGCAATATCTACACTATTAAATTCATCTGCTTGATTTGTTCCAAAAGTTTTAAACCATTCTACATTTCCTTCCGAATTATATTTAGCAATTAATTGATCGAAGCTACCTACTGATGTGCTATCAACGGTTCCATCGCCATCTATATCTAATTCTCCTGAGAAACTTCCTGCAATAACATATCCTCCATCTTCTGTGCTCTCAACATCATAGATATTTTGTATTCCAGAACCAGTAACTTCTTTAGCATATTTTATTGTAAACTCTGTTTGTTCTGGTCTATTTGCTCCTATACCAATATAGTATGTTCTATCTTCCTCACTATCTGGTAAGTCATATCCTTCAGGAGCCTCAACTTCAATTGCCTTATATAATCCTTCTGGTAGATTGGCTGAGATTTCACCATTTTCATCTGTTGTTAGTCCATAATATCCACTTCCAGCAATTTTTGCATTTTTTACAAATCCTGCATCTAATCCATTATCTGCTGAACTATCTTTTCTATATGTAAAAGTAATTGTATATGTTCCAGCCGTTAAATTAACTTCTTGAGTTGTAAATTTTAAGCTCTCATATGTATCTGAACTATTGTATCCACCTATTTTTGTAGAAGTTCCACCAGTGGTTGTATTAGTTGTAGTGTTCTTAATTTCATAATATAAGTAGTCATAACTTGCACTTTCTGAAGAAACTGCCCAATCAAAAGTTAATGTGCTATCTTCTGTTAATGTAAATTCATCTGATACTAATTTACTTACAGCATTATTTACTCCTTTTCCGCCACTTTCCCATGTTCCATCAGTTCTTGTTGTCCAAGGATTCGTTTCTGTTGTTGTAAATGTTAAATTAATTGGAGCTTTTTCAAATAGTTTTCCAATTGTATTTCCATTAACATCATAAACAGTATTTCCATTCAAGTCTGTTATTTTGAATACTGCTCCAGGTAATGCTTGATTATTATCACCTTTTTTAGTTAATTTGAATATTTCTTTATTCTCAAATGTAAATGTAATACTATCTGTACCAGTATCTTTGTTCTTTAAAGCATCTTCTCCCTCTAAAACAGTTATAACCATTTTTCCATCTTGTTCTTCAGCTTTAAACTTAACTTCTGTTGAATCTGTAATGTATCCTTCTGTAGCAGTAATTTCCTTTAAAATATATTCACCTGTTATATATTTTCCATCAACATATTGATATAAGTTAGGAATTGTAACTGTTCCATTTTCATCAGTTGTATAATAATTTTCTTCGTTTGTATCTAATGATTTTAATTTGAATTGCGTTCCAGCAAGAGGATTACTATCCTTATCTTGTTTTATTAAATTTAAGCTATACGTTGGAATATTTTCATTTGTTATATTTATATTAATTGTAGCTTTATCAACTCCATCTTCTTCAGCAATTGTTGCATTTTTAAAATTATCATCATCACTAGTTACAACAAGCTGTCCACTAGAATTTCTTGAAACAGTAAATGTTATTATATTTTGATTTACATAGTAACCATCTGCTTTTGTTTCTTGTAATTTGTATTCAGTGCCTGGAATTAAATTAATCATTGAAATTTCGCCATTGCTATTTGTTGTAAATATTCTACCTGTATCACCATATACTCCACCGGTTAATCTAAATTTAACTCCTTTTAATTTCTCTCCTGCAGTATTTGATTTAACAATTTTAATGTCATATTTTGCTATATCTTCAACTCCAAGGTTCAATGTATAAATACCATCTTCATTAGTTATAGTAGCATTTTCTTTCAACGTACCTGAAATGATATTTACTTGAGGATTTTCTTGCTCATCTATTGTAACTTTAAATTTAATCTCATCTTCATTTAAAATATAACTTGAAGGTGTTTGAATTTCTTTTAAGGTATATTCTTTATCTATAAATAATCCTGCAATATTTATATTTCCATTAGCATCTGTTGTTCCAGTTCTAGTCATAGTTCCGTCTGTTATTTTATATGTAGCTCCTTGAACTTTTGTATTTGTTCCTTGTTTATATTTTGTAAGATTAATACTATATTTTTTAGCAATCATTATTCCTAAACGATTTACTTCTGTTTTACTCTTTAATTTTCCATCTTCTGTGTCTAAGCAGAATTCAACTGCATGTGTTGCATATGTTATGTCATTGTATGTTACGTTTGCTGGAATTTCTATTTTGTAGCTGAATACTAAGTTCTCTTTCATTGCAATTGTGTAGTTACTTAAATCTATTAAGTATGTTTTTATGCTTGACCAATCTGCTACTTGGTCAGCTGTTTTCCAGTTGTTTGTTTTATCTGTTACTGTGCTATTTACTGTTTCATTAGTTGAATAGTAAACTTTTGCTATGTCTTTTATGCTGTCTGGTAAGGTGATTCCTCCTTGTTTCATTGCTACTGAATATGTTGAACCTAATTCTTTACCATTTATTTGATATGTATTTCCTTTGAAAGGTATTTTTCCTATCACCTTTACTTCACTTATAGTTCCTGAGTAATTATTTGTAAGCGTTTGATTTATTTGTGCCTCTCTTAAGTTGTTACTCTTGTCTAAAATAGCTGTTTGTGGTGATACTACTTCTGTTCCTGCATCATCAAAATTGCTCAAAGTTTGTGCTGTTAATAATGATGTTGGTGCAACTATTTGTAATGAATTTGTTTTATAAAGTACGTTTTCGCTTACGTTTCCGTTTCCATTGATGTCTAGCACGTCTGGTGTTTTTGATGTTGATCTGTAGTTATGACAATTTGGATTTATTGCATATAGTTTTATTGTGTTTGTTAATGTTGGTTTTCTTGGGTCTGCGGTTACATCTGCATCTACCGTTATTGTGTATGTTTCTTCTGTATCGTTGTTTGTGTATATTTTTATGTATTGTTTTCCGTTTTCTTCAAATGTTTCATAAGATGATATTTTTACATTTGTGTTATCTATTGTTACGTTGTTTATTTCTACTCCCAAAATTTCTGGTGGTAGTTCTATTACGAATATTCCGTTTTTCCATTTTTCTTCGTTATAGTATGTAGCTTCTGTTGATAATGTCATTTTTATGTTTTTTGTTTCTTGATTTGTTATTGCATATGGTGTTGTTGTGAATTTCATTGCTGAAATTGGTTCTTCGTAATAAGCATAGTCTTGGTCGAAGTTAGTTATTGTAGGTGTAGCTGCACGAGTTTGTATAGGATTTTTTCTTGTGTCCGAAGAGTGAATTCCTCCCTCTACATAAGAATATATATAATTAATGTTTGAGAAATCTTCATAAGAAAAATCACTTGTTAATTTTTCATCATCTATTTCTTTAATTTGATTTATGTAAAAACTTTGATTTGCCTTTAATTGTTGCACATCAATATCTATACCCTTTGTTGCTTGATTAAGTTTAAATGGATTTTCCTTTGTATAATTTTTTAACTCACTATATGATATGTATGTATAAATGGAATTATCTGATGAATCATGTTCCATAATGACTATCTCTCCATAATCACTTGATAGTGCATTTTCTATATTTGAAAAATATATACCTGTTGGTTTTACGTAATTTGTCATATCTATGTATGAACCATCTGCTTTTAAAAATCTGTCTCCTTGCGTTCCATATATCCAAAACTCATCTAGTGGGTTATCTCCTGTATATGCTCTCCATGTTACTGTATATTCATCTTTTTCGTCATCAATTTTTTCTACGTTATTATATATATTTACAGGTAATTTCTTTGATACTACTTGTCTATATGTGTTTGTATCAGTATTATAAACTCTTTTTCCCACGTCTACATATACTGCGGCTACATTTCCTGTAGGTTCATCCCATGTATGTGTAAATGCTCTTGATGCACTTGATACATAAGGGTTTTCGTTTGTAAACTCATCACTACTATTGTTATAGCCATAATAGTAACCTATTGTGGGGAATGTGATGCTAATTGTGTTTGTTTCTATTTCAGCTTGTGCTTCTATTGGGTATGTTACTCTGATTTCGTAGTTATTATATCTTGATACTGTTTTTGTTAAGTCTCCATTTGCGTTTGTTGTAGCTTCTCTTGTTATTGTTAATATTTTTGTTTCTCTGTCGTAGTTGTATGTGCAGTTTTGTGATGTTGTAATTGCACTAGTTGCTGCATATCCGTTTAAGTCTGGAATTGTAATTTCAGTTACTTGCTTTTGAATTAATAATTCCCTTGCAGTTTCTTCGTATCCTACGTTGAAATCTAATGTGATTTCGTCGTTTCCAACTGCGTTTGTTATATCATGAGAATATTCGTTATATGTATTTGGAGAAGTTGCTGTTTTTCCGTACCAGTCTGCTTTTAAATTAATTACTTTATTGATATTAGCTGTTTTTGTTCCATCTGTTGATGTCCATGTTCCTGTAAGAATAATCTGATTATTTGTAACACTATAATTATTCATATTACTTCCAATATCAGCACTTATCGTACCAAAGAATAATTTTTGCGTTCCATAATTAATTGTATTTAGTTCTAGTTCTTTAACATCATTACCAATGTAATCATTTTTCAAAACTTCATCTTTTACTAAAGTTGTTGAAAGATTAAAATTCTTTCCATTAATTTTGATCTTCCCATTTTCAAATTTCCCATCAGTAAGTACGTTAATATCAAAATATAAGGTTGCTTTTTTATCAATGTAATTACATGTACCATCATACTTTTCAGCATAACCATCACCATCTAAGTCTCTGATAAAAAAACTATTAAATTTGACATACTCGCAATTATCGATATTGCTGTTTTCGTCAGTAACTTCATTATATGTCATTGCTCTTCTAGTTTCATTGTCGTTTACTGCAATCATCTTTGCACTTTTTATTTTAATCAAATTAAAACCTATTATGCTCAAAACAATTGCTAATATAATCGCAACCAAACTAATTTTAATTACACTTTTCTTCTTCATATTACTCAATTCCTTCTTATAAACTTCATAATAATAATTACATTTTTATTTATTTAAGTAAACGGTAATAAAATTAGTATATTCTTTAAATATTGACCTTGCGTAAGACCTTCCTCTTCTTTTATATTTTAATATCTTTTGTTTTATCTTTTTATTACAAATTAAATCTTTTCTTACGGAATCAAGTATCACGGTTGTCAAAAAGAACGTCCTCATAACACACCTCTGACAAGAAGAACATTATATTTATTTTCTCATTCCTTGCTAAAAGATTTTACCGCCTACTAAACTTTGTTTAGCAGGCTAGGTAAAATCTTTCAAACTGCGCGTCACTCGAAAATAAAATATAATGTTCTTCTTCACTATACATTCTTAATTTCAACTTATTCTTTTTTTCTCTGCAAAATTAAAAAATAGTGTATCATGTAGTATGTAATTATTTACACACTGTATGATACACTATCATAAGCTTTTGCTTTATATTTTCACTTCTTATGTCCTACCATGACCTCATTCTACTGTATCGCCTTCAGGACTCAGTGCTACTCTATATTAAAGTACGCCCTGAACCCACAGAGTCCGTTGATGACGGGTGGATTGCTGAAGCTACGTCTAGACGCTGTAGGGATCGAAATACTGTCGTTGTAATAGCCCCCACGTTGCCAACGGTAATTCGAGCCGTTGCCCTCTAGCGTCCTGTCACATACATTTCCTGCCATATCATATATATTATTTGCTTTACTATATTCTGTACTTCCTGATGGAATTCTTGTACCTTTACTTGCTGATTTTGTTGCTGTACTTCCACTTGTTGTGGTATATTCAAATGTACTATTAGGATAATTTCCCCAACTTGTTGAATCTTTCATTTCTGCATATGTTTTATTTCCACTATCTACTAACCACTGCAATGTTTCATCCCATAAGCATCCCCATATCATTCCTGTTCTTACATTTGTTCCTGTGCTCATTCTTTTTATTCTTGTATATGCTGTATACCAATTCTGACTAGCTATGCTTGTATTCATTCTCTGCACTACTGGTTCATCTGAGTCTAAGTTTCCTGTCTCGTATCTTCCTATATAAAACCCTCCATATTTTTCTATTGATTTTATTGTCTCATCAAATTCATTTTGCAATTCGTTTAAAAATCTTTTCTTCGTCATTCCTTGTAATCCATATCTTGCAAAATATTTCTCATTGTCATAACTAGATAATACGCCTGGCTCATAATTACTATTACTATATGATGTTCTTCCTGTATCGCTAAAACTATATAATTTACTCTTTTTCTTTCCACTTGAATCTGTTTCATATATTCTACTTATATCTGGTACTGGCACCCATACCCATTGGTTTCTTGTACAAGATTCATCCCAAGCATTTTCATTTGTTACTTCTCCTGTTCCTTCATAAATAACAAATCCTGTGTTTACTGTATGTTCTCCATCTGCTCCTGATGCTACATATCCTTTTGGTACTGGTACTGCTACATTTGCTGTATCATATACTATATCTACTTTTGTTAAATCCCAATTAGTTGTATCAACTGCTTGTACTGATGTTGAATTATCTTGAGTACTTACACCACTATTGTTTCCGCTATTACTATTTCCGTTATTATTATTTTCACTAGCATCATTAGCATTTTTAGCAACTTTCTCATTTGATTGACTTTCATCAGATTTATTATTTTCTTGCTCTGCCCTTGCTTGTGGCAAGTTCATTTTCGAAATTCCATTTTTACTTTTTAATTCTAATGAAATAATCAATGCTGATACTAAACACACTATAATCAGTATTATAATCACTGGTATAATCCATCCTTTATTTTTCATTCGTATCCTCTTTTCACATAAAATAACTTTTCAATATAATTTTACATATAATAATATCTTTTGTAAAGGTAAAAAATAGCCATTTTTTCATTAGCCAAAACATAAAAGAACATTACATATCATAGGGACGTTCTTTTTGACACATAAAAACAGGAAAAATTTTTTATGTAATTTCGATAAAGCTTACTTATTTGAATTATTGTCCTTTAACATTTTAATCATCTTGTCGAAATCACCTTCTAAAATCTAGTAGCCACTTGTGACTGCACTCTGTATCCTAATGCAATTATCATATCTAAATTATAATGGTCGATATTTCTTTTTACCTGTCTATTTCCCTCGTTTTGAACTAACAAGAATTCCTTGTGAGTTGATTTTTTTTCTAACTCATTATCTTTATATATATTATTTATATGTAAACTTATATTTTGCTGAGTAGTTTTATATATTTCAGCAATTTGATTTTGAGTTAACCATACATCCTCATCACTAAATTTTACAGAAACTTTTGTAATTCCATCTTCGTCTTGATAAATTAATATATTATTTTCTTGTTTTTGCATATTATCCCTCTTTTTTAATAATTCAATTTTACATCTCATTTATATCATATTTACATGTATTATTCAACATTTTAGCAAAAATCTGTTCTTAATAAATTATCTTTTATATGACATTTTTTGACAATTCGTTAATAACTAATTGCAAACCAAAAAAGAAAAATACTTTAAAATAACATTATTTTTAACCTTAATTTGTTCCTTTTTCTTCTTTTCTCTGAAAAATTTAAAATAGTGTATCCTGTAGTATATAATTATTTACACACTATATGATAATAGATTATATAAAGAGTCAATGACACAAATTTCTTCTTTTATATATATAATAATACTTATAAGACAAATTTAATAATAATATGTCTTTTTTCCTAGTATTTTCTAATATAAAAAATTGTTTTTATATGTTATTTTACTTTTAATTTTCTTTTTTATTACAATTGTTAG
>CAKPEG010000035.1 GCA_934149275.1 uncultured Clostridia bacterium
TGTTCAGAATCTGTTCCTCCTATTCCTTCTGCCCATTCTACTTCTCCGGTTGCATTATATTTTATTATCATTCCATCAGAAGAACCTTTATTTGTCAAACTGATTCCGTTTCCTAGGTCTATACTATTACTTCCGAAATTTCCTCCTACTATATAGCCTCCATCACTTGTCTCTGCAACAGTTTTAATAGAATCATGATCACTTCCTCCTATTCCTTCTGCCCATTCTACTTCTCCTCTAGCATTATATTTTATTATCATTCCATCTGTATAAATAATAGAACCTTTATTCAAACTGATTCCGTTTCCTAGGTCTATACTACTACTTTTAAAATATCCTCCTACTATATAACCTCCATCACTGGTTTCTGCTACCGATTTAATATAATCATCATCACTTCCTCCTATTCCTTCTGCCCATTCTACTTCTCCTCTAGCATTATATTTTATTATCATTCCATCTGAATAAACTGAATAATCTGAATAATCTTTATTTGTCAAACTGATTCCGTTTCCTAGGTCTATACTACTACTTTCGAAATCTCCTCCTACTATATAGCCTCCATCACTGGTTTCTGCTACCGATTTAATATAATCAAGATTACTTCCTCCTATTCCTTCTGCCCATTCTACTTCTCCGGTTGCATTATATTTTATTATCATTCCATCATAAGAACCTTTATTTGTCAAACTGATTCCGTTTCCTAGGTCTATTCTACTTCCGAAATATCCTCCTACTATATAGCCTCCATCACTGGTTTCTGCCACAGACTCGATTTGTTCCTCACTTGTTCCTCCTATTCCTTCTGCCCATTCTACTTCTCCGGTTGCATTATATTTTATTATCATTCCATCCAAAGAACCTTTATTTTTCAAACTTATTCCGTTTCCTAGGTCTATACTACTACTTTTAAAATATCCTCCTACTATATAGCCTCCATCACTTGTTTCTGCCACAGACTCAATTTGTTCAGAATCTGTTCCTCCTATTCCTTCTGCCCATTCTACTTCTCCGGTTGCATTATATTTTATTATCATTCCATCCCAAGAACCTTTATTTGTCAAACTGATTCCGTTTCCTAGGTCTATACTACCAGAAAAATATCCTCCTACTATATAGCCTCCATCACTGGTTTCTGCCACAGACTCGATTTGTTCATAACTTGTTCCTCCTATTCCTTCTGCCCATGTTGCTTTTACTCCTACTTTTCCTTCTCTACTAGCTCCTATTCCAAAATAATATGGCTCTGATATATCGTATTTTTCTGGTGCTTCTACCTCTACCGCTTTATACATTCCTTCTGGTAAATTTGCTGTTAATTCTCCATTACTATCTGTCGTTACTGTATAATATTCTTTTCCATCTATTATTTCTTTTGTTCCTAAAATTTCTCCTTTACTATTTTTAGCTGGCGTTATTCCATCTTCTACATCGTATATTGCAAACTTAATATTTGCTAATCTTTCTCCTGTTTCTGCATCTTTCTTTATTAATTTGAATGATGGACTATCTTCTATTGTTAATTTTACAGTTGTTCCATCTACTGTATATTTTTCTTCTTTTCCTTCTGTATTAACAAATTTTAATTCTCCTGTTGTTCCGTCAACTTTAAATGTTATATCTTTTACTTTCGCATATCCTTCTGGTGCTAATGTTTCTTTTAACACGTATGTGGCTTCTTCGTCTTTTCCATCTATATATTGGTATAATCCATTTATTGTTATTTTTCCATTTTCATCTGTGGTGTAGCTTCCTAGTTCTTTTGTTCCTTTGTATAATTTGAATTTCGCTCCTTGTAAATATGTTGTTTCTTCTTGTTGTGTTCCATCTTCTCCGCTTGTTACTGATGTTACTTTCTTTATTTTTGATATTTCTAAATCATATGTTGGTATTTTTTCATCTTCTAATTCTAGATTTATTGTTGGTATACTATCTTCTTCAGTTATAGTTGAAGCTTTTGCCGTTCCTTCAGAAACATTTACTGTATAAGTTCCATTTGTATTTGTAACTGTAAATTTAATTGTATCTGCTAAATAATACCCATTTGCCTTTGTCTCTTCTAATGTATATTCTTCTCCTACTTTTAATCCTTTTACTGTTATTTCTCCATTTGCATTGGTTGTCACGTTCTTACCATTTGTAGGTAATCCTGCTCCTGTTAATTTATATCCAACTCTTTTTGCTGGAATGGTTGTACCTTTTTCTGTTTTCTTTATTTTTAATCTAACTTTTGCTTCATCTTCAACTTCAAGTTGAACTTTATATCCCTCAGTTGCTGTTGGTTGAACTGCTTGTATATTTTTTACTGTACCTTCAATTTTAGTTACGTTTAATTTTCCATCACTTTCAGAAGTAGTAAATTTTACTACTTCTTCGTTTAATTCATAATCATCTGGGCTCTTTACTTCTTTTACCACATATGTTTTATCTACATATAATCCTGTTAATGTTAATTTTCCATCAACACCTGTAACTCTTGTTCTTGCTTCTTCATTTCCATCTTCATAAACTGCATATGTTGCTCCACTAACTATTTTTGATTTATCCTTTTGGTATTTTGTTAGCTCTAAATCATATTGTTTAGCAATCATAAATCCAATTTTATTTGGTTCAGTTTGTGTTCTATATTTTCCTTCTGTTGTATCTAAGCTAAAATATACTGCATGATGGCTATATGCAACTTTATTATAAGATAAACCTGCAGGAATATTTATGTTATATGATATCGAATGTTTTTCACCTTTAGCTAATTGATGCTCCCCTAAATCTATTAAGTAACTCTTAACTTTAGAAAAATCTGATGGGGTTTGTGTCCATCTGTTTCCACTATCACTAAAATCTTGTGTAGCATCTCCATTTGTTGAATAATAAACTTTTGCAACATCATTTAATGCAGTTGGTAATTGAATTCCTTCATTTGTCATTGTAGCTGTGAAAGTTGAACCCATCTCTTGACCATTTATGGTATATTTATTACCTTCAAATGGCACTCTTCCTAGGATTTTAACTTCACTAATTGAACTTGAATAATTATTATTTATCTCAACATTTACTGTTGCATTTCTTCTCTCTTTGCTTACAATCGCTATTTGTGGTGCAACCGTTACACTTCCATCTTCATCATAATTTGTAGCAATTTGATTTGTTAATAAAGAATTTGGTGAAATTAAGTTTATACTTATAGTTGACTTATTAACTTTTTCTTTTTGATTTAAGTTGTCATTAACATCATAAATATCTTCTACCGAATTATAATAATCCACTCCATTTTCATTACTTGCATATAATTCAATACTTTCCGTTGTTGTTGCAATTCTTGGATCTGGTGTAATACTACAATTTACCTTTAATGTAAATGTTGTTGGATTTGTATTTGATGTAATAATTTTTATAAATCTTTCTCCATTTTCCTCATATGATTCATAACTCATCACAGTAACTGACGAATTACTTGACTCAACTGAGCTTACATCTATATCAATAATATCTTTAGGTAATTTTACTAAAAATGCCCCATTTTGCCATTTCTCTTGGTTTGCATTCTCATCTCCCACTGTCTCAATAGTAATCTGCATATTTTTTTCTGTCTCTTGAGTTGATATTGAGCTTTTGCTTATATTTATATTTGCCAAAGAATATGGTGCTTCATAATATGCGCTATGTGTATCTGTATTTATATAGTTTTCTCCAACATATCCTGTTAAAGTTGATTTTATGTATTTTAAATTATCAAATTGCTCTCTTGTATAATTTGTTGTTATATATTCATCATCTAATTTTTTAACATGATAAACATTTAAAGAACTACTAGGATTTGTTTCACTAGTTACAACTTTTATATGTTTTACTTCAGTATCATATTTGTATGGATTACTTTCTGAATATTTGCTCCAATCTGATTTAGTAAACTCATGTAATAAATTATCTGATTCAGCATCATAAACTTTAATCCAACCATCTTCACCCAATAAGTTTACTGGATTACCAAAGTAAATTCCAATATTTGTTGTTATATTTTCCATACTTTCAGTACTTGAATCTGCTTTTACAAATTGATCTGATACTTGGCTTTCACCATTTTTAGTTTCTGCCATAGTCATTCCTGTAGATTGTCCATCACTTCCTGTGCTACCATACCAATTTACAATATATGTATCATTATTTTCTTCTGTTGAAATTTCATTATAAATTTTTAAAGGCTTTTTCTTAGAAACAATATATTTCCATGATGGACTACTCATATATTTTCCAACTGTTACATCAAAACGTGCAACTGTTCCTGTTGGTGTTGGTGTTGGACGAGAATATGTCAACACTATCGTTCCTTTTGCTATATTAGATTTGTATGGATTTTTGAACTCTGAATTTGTATTATTATATCCTTCATAATATCCGCTTACTGGTATTTTTATTTCTACTGTATCATTTCCTGTTGCATTATATGCATCAAGTGGGTATGTAACTTTTAGTTTAAATTTATTATATCTTGCTCCAGCATAAATTCCATCATAGCAACCACTCTTAACAGCATCATAATAATTTAATTCTGTAATTCTCTCTATTTGAAATTTTTTTGTTAATTTATCATAAGAAAATGCTGCATTTGAATCAACGATTTCAACTTTAGATGGATCATATCCATTCAATTGTGGAATTGTTCCTTCTAAATGAGCTTTTGACAAAATTAATTGATTATTTGTTTCCTGTATACCAATATCAAATTCAAACACAGCTTGTTTATTCTCTTCATCTACAACATTTGTATTATCTTTTGATTGACTTAAATTATTTGAACCAGCTATATAACTTGGTATTTCAGCTTTTGTAGTTCCATACCAATCAACATTTAAATTAATTGTCTTATTTATTTGTGTTCTAGTTCCGTCAGCTGCAACATGTGTACCAGTTAAAGTTACTGAATTAATTTTGCTATATTTTGTTGTATCATTTCCAATTGCAGCAAATTTTTGAGAATCATATGAATAATCCCCAGTTCTTACAATACCTGTTAATAATTTTTGTGTACCATTATTTATTTGATTTAAAGAAATTTGTTTTGTGTTATTTGAAATTACGTTGTCTTTTACTTCATTGTCCTTTGGAATTGCAGTCTGTAAATAGAAGTTATCACTATTAATCGTTATAACCCCATTTTCTAAATATCCATTTGTAAGTACATTAAGTTCCATGTACAAAGTATCTTCTTTACCAACTTGCTTACACGTACCTTTTATCTTTTCTGCATATCCGTCATTGTTTATATCTCGTAAGAAAAATGCACCAAACTTAACATAGTCTGTACCATCTACACTTGAATCTTCATCACTAAATTGATCATACGTCATTGCACGAGCTAATTCACTATCTGGTGTGAAACTCTTTTTATTAGTTCTTTCTCCTTTACTTGATACTATGGCAATAGCTATAATTATTGCCACCAATGCAATTGCAAGTCCACTTGCAATTAAAAGTTTTTTCTTTGTAATTTCTTCTTTAAATTTCTTTAACATAATCTTTACTCCTTATAATCTAATAATTACTTATTATTTTAAATAGTTCTTAGATAAGGTCAATGTCACAAAATTCTAAAAAGTGACAAAAAAGGCAGTAAGATTTGTCAATAAGACAAAAAAAAAGCCACAAACATTTAAATATAAATGTTTATAGCTTAATTTTCAGTAATTTTCTTTATTTTTCTCGTTTAGTTATCTTTTTAATTACATTTTATCAACAAATTATCAAAAATCTATCGGAAATGCAAAATTCAAAACTCATGGCATAAAATTATCCACAGGCTTTTCATAAAAATAATCCACAATTACCATCTCAATGATTGCAGTTAGGACGAGGCTTTTTTCCAACCTTACTGCACAAGAAAAAGAAAAAGTTATTCCCTGCATTGCCCTATATCTTCATATAACATTTTTCTTTTAAGAATCCTTTTATTTTATTTTCATCTTTACTCTCATAATATAAAATAAGCAAATTTTTAAATTCTTCTGTTAATTCTGCTGGAATTACTATAATACCTTTCCCTTTTGAAATTAAATAATGGTTACTATATATTATGGCTGTTCTTTTATTTCCATCAATAAATATTTGTTTTTTCATTATATATAATAAAAGTTCAATAGCTCTGTCTATATCATCAGCTTTCTTACTAAAAATTTCTTCTAATTCTTCTTTTATTACACTTTCTATTGGTAAATTTGGTTTCCATGTTGTTCCTCCAATTGTAACAGGTACGCTCCTTATTTTTCCTGCTGAATAATAAAATCCTTCTTCTACCATTTTATTTATTTCACATAATAAAGCAAAATTTGTATCACTTAAAATCACATTTTTATTTAATATAAATTCCCATGTATGCTTTAAATTTACTATTTTTAATATATCTTCTGATGTCATATTATTTACTTTTCCGCCTTCAATAATACTTTCTGTATCTACAAATGTTGTTACAACTCCTTCTAATATAGCTTGTTTATAAATTGTATCTACTAAATGTCTTTTTGCAAAATCAATACTTCGTTCAACTTTTTCTGAAAGTTCTCCTTCAATATAATTAAATTTTTTTAATTGCTTTGTTGTTTCTCTTATCTGTTTTTTTAATTGTTTTGCTTTAATATTATTATTTACTATTAAATTATATAATTCATCCGAATATTCTCCAACATATTTGGTTAACACAACCCCATCTTCTCTATAATGTACATATATGTATTTGTTTGAATTGTTTTCTCTTATTTCTACCGAACCATATGTTAAAGTTTGCAATTCATATTCCAAAATTTGTTTATTTTGTAAAAGATTCATAATTTCATTTTTTTCTTCCATTCTTTTTCTCCTTTAAATGTGAAACATTTCTATTATTTTTATCTGTTTTTGTTTCACATTTATATTATACCACAAAAACAATAAAAAATGTGAAACATCTTTTATTATTTTTACATAATTTTGTTTCACATTTTAATTTTATTATCATTTTTTCAATAAGCTTATCATCTAAAATAACATTCTTATTTCTCATTTTTTCAATGAAAGAAGAAAAAATTAATATACATTTTTTTTTGCAATAAATTTTTATGTGTCAATTTGGACGAAATTTTTTGACATTCTTAAAAAATTTCAGTAGTTTCGTCACCTTTAGCATGTGATAATATGTCAAAAAACTCCGTTCCCAATTGACATTAAATTTTTCTCTTTCACTAAGCTTGTTTTCTTATTGGCTAATATTCAATTATTTACGTTTCTTGTTGATAACATAAACCCCTGCTGTCATTGCAATCATTATCATTAAAATGCCTCCTGCAATTGCAACATATGGAACCTCACCAGTTCCTACTGCCACTATCAAGTCTGCCTTACTTTCATTATCATTTATTTCTTTTTCAGTAAATCCAGCCTCATTTTCTGTAACAATACTTGCAACATTCTCCTTAGTTCCAACATTGCTATCACCGTTTTGCCATCCTAGAACTACTTGATATTCTCTGCTTTCTCCTGGTTTAATCTCATCCGTTTCAATACTTGCAGTAGTTTCATTTATTGTCCATCCTGGATTGTTCTCTGTTTTCATTGTCATTCCACTTGGTATGTTTTCTACAACATTTGCCTTACCAGTTAATTCGCTATCGTTTGTTACTTTTATCTTGTAAACTACTTTTACATTTGCTGTTGAGATATCTTTTCTATGTACTTCAACTTTTCCAAGATTTCCGTTGATTGCTGTTTCTTGTCCATTTACAATTACGCTTGAAATTGTTTTGTCAACTCTTAAATTGAATACTAGTTTCCTGTAATAATAATTTACATACGTTGTGTCTTCTACAATTTCTTTGCCATTTTCATCTTTTGTTACTGTAACAGTCATCTTGCCATCTTTGTTTGCTGGTAATGTTTCAATCTTATAATACTTAATATCTTTTTGTTCTGTTGTATATGAATCTCCTTGATGTCCTGTAATTTCTATTTCGTCTGCTAATTTTTCTTTTGTATCTGCATCATAGTAGTTAACTACTACTTTTGCTGGTCTTCTATAGTAGTAAATTACTTCTATTGGTTCATCTGTCATTGTTCCATCTTTATTTTCTGGTTCTTCAACTAAGTCATATCCTGGTACATCTTTTGGTTCTGTCTTATAGTCATCACCTTCGTGCCCTGGTATGTTTGTTGGAACGTCAATTTCTTCTCCGGTTTCTTTATCAACATATTTTACATTTACTTCTGTTTTCTTGATGTAGTAATATGTTACTATTATTGTTTCTGTTGTCATTGTTCCTGTTGCATTTTCAGGATATTTCTCTTTTACTAAATCATATCCTGAAATATTTTCTTCATGTGTTTCGTATGGATCTCCTTCGTATCCTTCTTCTTTTGTTTCATCTATTAATTGTTTATTTGTCTTAATATCTAAGTGATTTACAATTACACCTCCTGATGTACGAACATAGTAATATTTTACTATGATATCTTCTTTTGTCATTGAACCATCTGCATTTGCTGGTACTTCAATTAATTTATAACCATCAAATAACTTTCTTTCTGTTGTGTAATTATCACCTTCGTGTCCATTTTGTACTACATCGTCTGTTAATCTGTTTCCTGTATTTTTATCTATATATTCAGCTTTTACTTTTGTTTTATAACTGTAGTAATAAATTACTTCAACTGGATCAACTTTCATTGTTCCTTTGCTGTTTGCTGGTAATCTATCTTCTACTAAATCATATCCGTCAAATGTTCTTGATGGTATATCATACGCATCTCCTTCATTTCCATTATGTACAGCATTTGCTAAGATTTGTCCTGAAATTGCATCAATGTGTTTCTCAATTACTCCACC
>CAKPEG010000036.1 GCA_934149275.1 uncultured Clostridia bacterium
GTAAATGCAGAAATATCAAGTGAAAGTGGTAGAGATATAGGATATGCAACTGTAATAGAAAACACTACAAGACCAAGCTACAATAGTTCAACAGGAAGATTTGTATATATATATGGAACACAAAATGCACAAGATTATACAACAGTATTACAAGGTGGAAAAATGTATTATTTACATCTTGGATACTATAAAGATAGATCAACGAGTACAGGTGATGATAAATTCACAGTAAATAGTGTAAATATTACATTAAATGATTCAGAGTTATATCATACAACTGTAGAAACAAATTCAGAAGGTCAAGCTATAACACAGATACCATTTGGAAAGTATAGTATAACAGAAACAAAAGCGCCAGATGGATATTGGTTAAATGAAACACCAATGGTTGTTGAATTTAGAAGTACAGATGATTCAGTTCATGAATTTACAATTGAAGATGAGGAAAAAGCCAAACTAACAGTACATCATTATATAAAGGGAACTACAACGAAATTGGCAGATGATGAATATTTTGAGGGACGTATAGATGATTCATATACAACAAATCCTAAGTTGGATTTAGATAAATATGAATTAGAAGTAGATAAAAATGGGAAATTAGTATTACCTGAAAATGCAATAGGAACATACTCACAAACACCAACGGAGGTAACATATTACTATGTTGAAAAGAAAATACCGTTAACAGTTCATCATTATATAGAAGGAACTGCAACGCAAGTGCCATTGAAAGATGGAAGTCTTGCAGAAGATCGAGTAGACAATGGAGTAGAAGGAGAGGCATATACAACTTCACCTATATTAGATGAAAATTTAAGTGATGAATATGAATTAGCAGAAACACCGGATAATGCAAATGGTACATATTCTGGAAGTGAGATAATAGTAACTTATTATTATAAGAAAGTTTCTAGAACAGTTAATTTAATAAAGTATCAGCAAGATGGAAAGACACCACTTCAAGGTGTTAAATTTAATGTAATAGAAAAAAGAGATGATATTGTTATAGATGAAGTAAAGAGTGATGGAACATATTATTTTACGAATAGCAATGGAAAATATATTTCTAACAATCAAAATGAATCAGACACAACGGCTAAATCGTATATGAAAATAGATACGACAAATGCAGTTAAAGATATAACAGTTACAGTGAATGCTGAAATATCAAGTGAAGGTGGCTATGATATAGGATATGCAACTATAACTCAAACAGAAAATGCACCAGCGTATAATGTTTCTACAGGAAGATTTGTGTATATATCAGGAACACAAAGTGCGAAAGATTATTCTACAACTCTTGAAAAAGGAAAAGTATATTATTTACACTTGGGATATAGAAAAGATAGTAGTGCAAATTCAGGAACAGATACATTTATAATTAATAGTATAGATGTGGGTAATGTTGAACGACACATAACAAATGAACAAGGTAAAATACAAACTGATTTAGAAATAGGAAAATATGAAGTAACAGAGATTGAAGCACCAGAAGGTTATAAGTTACCAGATAATCCAACCACAGAAGTTACAATTACTAAAGCTACAACAAGTGAAGATTTAGAAATCACAAATGAGAAGAAGACTGGTACAGTTATAGTTCACCATTATATAGAAGGTACAACAACACCTGTGCCATTGGCAGATGGAAGTGTGGGACAAGATGAAACAAAGACTGGTAATGTAGGTGATATGTATGCAACAGTTGCAAGAACTGATATTTCAGAAGGATATGAATTAGTTTCTGAGCCAGAAAATGCTAGTGGAAATTATATAGATGGAAATATTGAAGTAATATATTATTATAAAGCTATACCAGCATCAGTAATAGTACATCACTACTTAGAAGGTACAACTACAAAACTAGCAGATGATGTAACTTTTGATGGTATCGTTGGAGAAAATTACACAACTGGTGTGGCAGATGTGGATGAGATGTATGAATTAGTTGCAGAACCAAACAATAAAGAAGGAAAGATGACAAAAGAGCAAATAGTTGTAACATATTATTATCAATTGAAGAAGTACCCATATATAGTAAATTATCTAGAAAAAGACACAGACAAAGTGTTGCGTGCAGCGAAAAAAGGTGATGAATTAGTTTATGGAAGTGCAGTAAATTCTATAGACGAAAAGATAGATATTGATGGTTATGTATTTGACAGTTTTGATAAAGATGTATTAACAATAGGAACAGAAAATAACGAAATAAACATTTATTATACAAAGCGTAATGATTTAAGTTATACAGTAAATTACTTAGAGAAGGATACGAATAAAGTATTACATGAATCAAAAGTACAAGGTAATATGACATTCGAAGATGTTGTAAAATCAAGTGATGAAATAATAGATATCTATGGATATAAGTATGATTCAGCAGATAAAGATACTCTAATTATAAGGACAGATGAAAATGTGATAAATCTTTACTATACAAAGAAAGATGCGCAAGTAATAGTTCACTACTATGAAGAAAATACAACAAAGAAATTATCAGAAGATGTAACTATAAACGGAAAAGTGGATGATCCATATACAACAGTTTCAGCTGATGATGTACCAATAAAATATGAATTAGTTGGAACACCAGATAATGCTAGCGGTACAATGACTGAAGATACTATTGAAGTAATTTACTACTATAGAGTAAAAGATGCGGTAGTTAATGTTAAATATCTAGAAAAAGGTACAAACATTGAATTAGCTAATCCAGATAGATTAAATGGAAAAGTTGAAGATGATTATCAGACAATGGCAAAAGACATTGAAGGATATCAATTAGTAGAACATACTGGAAATGAAAAAGGTAAGTTCGAAGTTGAACCATTAACAATTACTTACTATTATTTGTACAAGACAAAAGCAACAGTTCAATATATTGATAAAACAACGGGTGCAATCTTAGAACAATCAACAACAGAAGGCCTTGAGGAAGATGACTTCGTAACAGAAAGTAAAAACTTTGAGAATTATGTATTAGTTGAAGAACCTGCAGAGAAAACAGTTAAGATGACAAAAGAAGAACAAGTGTTGAAATATTATTATAGTCACATTTCAGGAGGAGTAATTGAGAAACACATTGATGTAATTTCAGGACAAATCCTAGCAAATGCCGTACACAATGGAAATGAAGGAGATGCATACGACATACCATCAAGAACATTTGACGGATATGATTTAGTAGAAGATAGACTACCAAGCAACGCTAAAGGAACAATGAAAGTTGAACCAGTTGAAGTAATTTACTACTACATCTATAGAAGCAAAGTAACAGCAGAGTATATTGACAAAGAAACAGGAGATAAATTAGTTGATGATGAAGTACAAAATGGACACGAAGGTGATAATTACACAACAGAAAGAAAGTTATTTGATGGTTATAAATTAATTGAAGTACCAGCAAATGCAGATGGTTCAATGACGAAAGAAGATATCATAGTAAAATATTACTATGTTCGTACATCAGGTGGTGTAATTGTAAATCACTTAGATGTTAAGACAAATAAACAGTTGTTAGATGAAACAAAAGAGGAAGGATATGAAGGTGATCCATACGAAACACATGAAGAAAATATTTCAGGATATGATTTAGTAAAAGACAAATATCCAGAAAATGCAAAAGGAACAATGACAACAGAAACAATAAGAGTAACATATTATTACATTAAGAAAACAGAGGTTAATGTTAAATATGTTGATAAAGAAACTGGAGAGGAAATTGACGAGTCAACAAATATTCAAGGACACGAAGGTGATGACTATAAGACAGAAACAAAAGATATACTGGGATATGACCTAATTGAAGAACCAGAGAACAAGAATGGAACAATGACTGCTGATTCAATAGATGTAATTTACTACTATAGAAGACCAGCGAAAGTTATAGTAAACTACTATGATGCAGACACTAAAAAGAAATTAGCAGATGAAGTAGAGATTACAGGACATCAAGGAGATTCATATACAACAGAAGAAAAAGATATTAAGTATTATAGGGTTGAAACATTGCCAGTAAATAAAGATGGTAAGATGACTGTTACAGTAACAAAAGATGAAAATGGAAAAGATATTGTAGAGGATACAACATACGTAAATTACTATTATAGAAAATTAATCTTTAACTTGAAGGTAGACAAAACAATTGCAAGTGTAATTGTAAATGGACAAGAAACAACAATCAATGGAAACCTAGGTAAAGTTGAAATTCATAGAAAAGATATTTCAACGGCAAATGTAAAAGTTGTTTATAAGATTAAAGTAACAAATGACAGTGAGTTAACTGGTAAAGCAAACGTATTAGAAAACATACCAAGTGGAATGACAATGAAGCTTGATAACAATCCAGGATGGACAATAAACGAAACTACTGCAAGTATTGAAACAGATGAGATAAAACCAGGAGAGAGCAGAGAATATCAAGTAGTTCTAGGATGGCAGAATGGAGATAGCAATATTGGAACAAAAGAAAATGTTGCAAGTATTGTTACAGAGAATGAAGCAGGATTTGATGAACAGTTTAATACAGACAATGTTAGTAGGGCTAATTTGATTGTAGCTGTTGGAACTGGTGAGGTTCCATATGTTGCAATAGCAGGAGGAGTTCTAATGATTATGATTGCTATGACAGCAGGAATTTATGTGATTAAGAAAAAACGTCAATAATATAAATTAATTATTGCCCCAAAAAGAACATTATATTTTATTTTCGAGAGACGCGCAGTTTGAAAGTTTTTCCCTAATCCGCTAAACAAAGTTTAGTGGGTGGGAAAATGTTTTAGCAAGGAACGAGAAAATAAATATAATGTTCTTTTAATTGTATTATCTAAAATATGAAAAAATAATTCACCAGACTTGTGCTTTGGAAAAAAATGTTATATACTATTACGCATAGGAAATGAGAATAAGCGGAGTGTGTTGCCACCTTTAACTCTTTGATGCACACATACTACGTCCACAACTTTTTGTTGTGAGATTGATACATGGAGGTGGTTAATATGGTAGAATTATCAGTATTAAGTATTACATACCTACTTTTCTTCGGATTAGTAGGATTAGCTATCATAAATGTTGCCTTGTTAATCATCGTTTGTATATTACTACATAGGCAATAAAAAATAAGCCATTCTGCTTTTGACCGATGAATGGCTTATCTATTCAGTGGCAACCACTTACGTGGATTTCATTTCCTATTTTTATTATATACAGGGATTATGCTTTTGTCAATGAAAAATGGTTATTTTTTACTTTATAAGAGATTTTTTATAGATTCTCTATTTTTGAAAAAATCTCATCTAATGAAGATACATTATTTGAGTTTATATCATCTAAACCTTTTTGTAGTTTTTCTTTTAAATCCTTTTTGCTCTTTATTGTTACACTATCTGGTGCATCCATATCTATATATGATAATTTTAAATATTCTATAAAATTTATAACCTGATTTGTAAGTTCTTCCGGTAATGTTTCAATTTCGTTATATAATTTTTGTTTTTCAATAGACATATAGGTTATCTCTATAACAATTTTATATTAGTATATCATGTTTCCAAGTAAAAATAAATACTTTATTTATAAAGAAGATAAGAGAATATAAAATATAATTGACGTAACCTTATTATTACGAAGAAAATAAATATATCAGTTGTAAATAAAGTTAATTTTCATGAACAAAGTAATATGTATAATGTTAGCATAGTTGTTTTATTGATAGCCGTAAGAGTTAATGGATTTTTGAATATTTTTTCATTTAGAAAAGAAAAACAAAAATAATACTTGTGGAAAAAGGATACTGAAATTACTACGAAACATACTATTCCGTAAACAAATGCCGCTTTTTGTTGAATAAATGTAATGAAAAAGAGATTAAAAAGTAAAACCACTCAAGAAAAAAATTTTTTCAACTGTAAAAGACTAGGGATATAGGAAATTAAATATTTGTTTTGTCTTATAAGTATTAATATATATATAGGTAGGAATTTTATGCTATTGACTCTTTATATAATCTATTTAAAATAAGGCTTATAAAATATGATTTAAGGAGTCATGAGTATGTTTAAGAACTTGAAAGAAAAATTTAAGAAGGGATTTTCAAAAAAAGAAATCATTAGTATTGCAATTTTTGCAGTAGCTGTAATTGCTACAATAATTGCAATCGTAGTTAATCAAACTAATGAGCAAAGCTCAAAAAAGAAAGTTGTTGTAGATAGAGAGTTAGCTCGTGCAATGACATATGATCAATTTGAAGATGGAGATGAAGCAGTTGATGGTACTGATAATGTTAAGTTCAGCGCCTTCTTTTTGCGTGACGTAAACAACGATGGTTACGCAGAAAAGATAAAAGGAACCTGTAAGCAAATCGGAAAAGAAGATACATTGTACATGGAGGTAAATGTTCAAACAGATGGTATCTTAAAAAATGCAAAAGTTGAAATAGATGGTAAAAACTTTTATCTAGCTACAACAGCACCAAAAGATAATGAATTGAAAGATAATTACATCGGAACTAACGTTAAGAAGTTAGAATTTAATGATATGACAAATGGTACACAAAAATTAATCACAGGTGCGGTAAGAAGTGGTGATTATTCATATGCAAGTTCTAAAGCAAGTGCAATTGGCTCAAACATAAATAACTTATCAAGAGATGACAATAAAATAACTTTCACAGGAACATATGTAAGTTCAGATGGAAATGAAGTTGAAATAAAAAAAGAAATAATTCTTCAAACAGACTGGTATGGAACAACATCAGCTAGTGTTTCAACATCAACTTCAACATATAATGACCTTGAAAATAGAGAAGATGAAGCAAATGGAACGATAACATTAACAGCAGAAATTCGTTCACAAGAAAATAACAACCAATTAAATATAAAGAAAAATTATGTTGAAGGAACAATACCACAACTAAATGGATATGATCCAATTAGTGTAGTATCAGAGTTATCAACAGACAAATTTGTGTATGACAAAAATACTAAGAAATTTACAATTACAAGAGAAGCAACAGTTAATGATAATGGAGATATAACAAAATCAATTTCAAGAGATAATAAATATACTCTAAAAATCGTATATCCTTTAGAGGCATATACAAGCTTAGATACATCAACTTTAACAATAGATATACCAGTTATGACATATTATGAAGGATACAATAATCCAAATGCAGAATTTACAAATCCATATAAATCAAACGAAGTAAGAGGAATACTTTCATATACATTCAAAGGAATAGAAGCAGGAAAAACAAAAGTAGAACTAAAGCTTGGAGAATATTTATCATCACCGGCAAATAGATGGGCAATATCAAAAAAGAAACCACTAAGAATTTACAACGAAGCAAGTAGTGAAGAAACAGATGATAATTATATAGTTTCATGGTATGTTTCAAAAGGAGACGAAGAGAGCTCAGACGGAATAATTATGAAAGAGAGAAAAGACGGAGAAGCAATTGTTTCAGATACTTTTGTAAAAGCAGATACAACAACAGAATCAATGGAAAACTTAACAACAAACATAGGAATAGGATTCGAAAATGCAGATAAATTTTTAGCAGAAGACGGATTTATAAAAGTTTATGACGATGAAACAGATGAGTTACTAGTAACATTTACAAAAACAGATTGGGGAAAATATACGAAAACATCTCCATTCAAATTTAGCATGCCTGTAAAACATATAAGAGTTGAGACAAGCGAGACTCAGGGCTCACAATACTTATATGTATATTCACAAAAACAATTAGATGACGAGTACATAACAACAAATTACACAAAAGAAGAATTTGATAATTTAAAACAAATAAGATCAAATCTAAATGTATATGCTGGAACAAATTTATTGGGAGATTCAACAAGTACAGCAAATTATGAAGTACCATATTCAGTAGCAAGTTTAAGCATAAGCAAAAATACATTATCAACACAATTAACAGAGAAAAATGAAATATTAA
>CAKPEG010000037.1 GCA_934149275.1 uncultured Clostridia bacterium
TGGTAAACTATGAGTAAATACTTGTCTACTTATTCCAAGTAAAATCATATTTTTTTCGACATAGTCTTTTGCATCTAAATCACCTATTTCAAATTGATCTAATCTATGTATTTCTGTTCCCATTTTTTCTTCTATTAAGTTAGTCTCATCTTGCATTTTAATATATAAAATCTTTGAAACATATTCATCTAAAATATTAAAAATTTTATTATAAATATCTATGTTATTGTTTATTCTTCTTGAGCACTCTGCAAGTTTTACAGAATAATTTTTTAATATACCTTTATAAAATGTATCCATTTGTGTAATGTAAAAATCTTTATATTTTTCTAGTACTTTATTTTTTGCGCTCATTTTTAATGATTCATAATCTAGTTCAATTAAGTATTTTTGTTTTTGGTATTTATATTCCACATAATCTGTTGATTTTAATGTTGTTATTTTATAATAATTTCCCATTGCCTCTTTTTCAAATTCTGAAGCTGTATTAGTTTTTACTTTTTTATATACTGTGTCCATAATATGTTTGTCTATTGCCTCTAAATAAAGTGAATATGCTTCTTGATATTTTGAAGATATTGCTTTTTTCTTTTCCTCATCACTAGTTTTTGAATTGTTCATTATGTCATAGGCTTTTAATAAATTATTTCTTTTTAAATTAATTACAAATCCATTTATTCCGATTTTGGTTGGAATTATTATCTTTGATAAAGTTTTACTTAGTTTTCCAAAAAAAGTTTTGTTTGAATCTACTACTTTTAAGCTTCTTTCTTCCAATCTTATTTCTCCTTTCACGAAACCAATTTTTGCTCTACCCCTATTTTTTCAATGACTTCATATATTAGTTTAACCTTCACTTCTGTTTCTGTAGGTTCAGCAATAATATTTCTATTGACAATTTGCTTGTTTTCTATATCACTTTTCATTTGTTCTTCTAGCTCTTGTATTATTTTCTCTTGTAATTGTTCGACTGTATATTGCTTTTGTTCATATCTATATTCATAGTTTGTTATTTTCTTGAATTCTATTGGTAAATAAAAATTGTTTAATATTCTAATTTTATTTTTCGTTTCCATTGTATCATATTTTTCGAATTTTGAAATAGTTTTATAAAAATTTATTGTATTTTTGTTTAAAGTTAATGCGTATTTGTTTTCTTCTGCATTTGTCTTTATTTTTTCTTGCTGAATTAAGCTTTCTGTTCTCTCTTGAATATACCAAACCTTTGCTTCAACCTCTCCACTTGCATGCATATATCTAACTCCTGTATATTTTCCTTCCATCCATCCACCTATAAGCTTTCTACCACTTTCAACAACATCTCCTTCTTTTACAAGTGCTGTTCCATTTGTAACATTGATCTTGGTTATTATTCCATCTTTTGTTGCAACTATATCGCAGTATTCATTTTCATCCAAAATAGCTGGTTTAGCAACCGCTTCTACTATATTCACTTTAGCATTTGTTCCATCTAGCTTTATGCCTATCCATGAAATTCTTTCATCATTTAATCTCATTTTTTCAATTACCTTTGGTATGTTTATTTTATATTTTAATTCGCCTTGCTTAATTCCGTTTTTATTTAATTCTTCTAATATTTCTTCTGAACTTATAATGTTATTACCTTCAATTTCTATGTTCCATACAAAATTTGACAATGTAAATATTGATAATATTAATATAAAAAATAAAAATATAAAAACTTTTCTGTTCTTATATTTTCTTATAATAAATGGCAATCCTCTTTTTCTTTTTATTTTCATGCTGCATTGAGTTTTTCTTGCTATATTTCTTATTCCTCTAAAATCATCTATTTGTATATTGGTAATTATACTTGTGTTATTTTTTCGTTTTGTTCCCCATAATTGTATTCCTTGCTTCGTACACACATTAAAAAATCTTTCTATATAGAAACCTTCAATTTCTATTTGAAGATATCCTTTTATAAAATTATTTCTTTTCGTTAAAACCATTTTTTCACCTACGTTCAAAATCTAGATTTTCTATCTTTCCGGTTATGCTTACTGATTCGTCGCTGATTTGATTTAATTTTAATTCAAATCCATTTATATTTATGTTTCCTATATGTGTACACACTCTTATAAAGAATTCTTCGTATTCTAATATTCCTTTGTAATTTTCTATTAATACTTCATCAAATCCAAGCATTGTTACTTTTGGAATATTGGTCCCGACTTCTCTGGGTAAATCTAAAATTTCATTTACTCTATTTAAATTCATATAATATTTCATCCTTCCTAATATTTCTTCTATGTTTATATATATTCAAGTGTTAGAGAAATATTACTTTTATTATTGAAACTTATGAATCCGAAAGAAAAAGAAAATTATATTTATTTTTTGTTCCTTGCTAAAAGATTTTACCACTCCTTAAACTTCGTTTAAGCGTTAGGTAAAAACTTTCAAACTGCGCGTCACTAAAAAATCAAATATAATTTTCTTTTTGCTAACAAATTCTATCTTACAAATTCATCTAAACTTTTAAACTCATACCCGTCAGATTTAATAGCCTTAATACATTCATCCAAAATATTCATATTATCTCTTGAAGTTCCATGAAGCAACATAACCTCCCCTGGATGTATATTGTTTAAAATCTTTTCCTTACCATAAGATTCTCTGCCTTGTTTCTTTTCATCCCAATCGTCATATGCAAAAGACCACATTATTGTTTGATAATTCATTTTATTGCATAAGACTAATGTTCTTTCACAATATTCTCCCTTTGGAGGTCTTAAATATTTCATCTCATAACCAAACTTCTCATATATTGCTGTATGCAGATTCATAACCTCTTTTTCAACTTCTGAATCTGAAATCTCTGGCATGCTTTTGTGATTAACAGTATGATTTCCTAGGTGCTTAATGTCAAAAAAATAATTATTTTTAATTACTATTTAATTTTTCATTTATCAATCGTAACTGGATTTTTAAAGGTTAATTTAATTTTTATATTTTTCTCTTTATCAAATTCTATTTTCTCAATTAGTTGTTCTAACATAATTTTATTAGGCTTTTCTAATTTTAAGAACTCATCTGCTACTTGTTTTATTTTTTTGAAATCTATTTGAGGAGTTTGCTCGTTGTTTTGATTTAAAGCGTTTTCTGTTTGTCTTATTTCTTTTAAAACTTTATCTCTTTGCTTTTGCATTTTTTCGTAAATCACTTTAAAATCTTCTAATTGTATTACTTTACTAATTTTATCTTGATAGATTTCCTCAATGTTTTGCTCCACTTTTTTTAATTCTTCTTTTAAATTTTTTAAAGAGGTTTTTAATAGATTTTCTTTTGATTTAGCTTCTAATTTCGCTTCTTCGTAAATTTGTTTTATCTCTTCTTCTGTTAAATTTATCTTTTCTAATTCACTTTTTATTTGTTGTTTTACAGACACTTCTATCAAGTTTGCAGATATTTGCTTGCAATCACATAGTCCACTATAATTATTTCTCTTCGAACAAATAAAGTATGTTGTTTTCCACACGCTTCCATTTTTTCTCTTTTCTTGTCTACATCTTAAAGTTGCTTTATTTCCACATTCTCCGCAATATACTAAACCTTTTAGTTCATGGTCATATTTTCTATCTCGTACTTTCGTATATCCATTTAATTTATCTTGTGCTTTATTCCAAGTTTCAATATCAATAATTGGTTCATGCATATGTTCTAAAACAATATGTTCTTCTTTTTTAGTACATCTTACCTTTGCAATTTTATGACTTACCTTTTGGAACTTTCTTCCAACAACACTTCCGAAGATAAACCTCATTTCTTAAAATCTTTCCAATTTGGGCTCTTAGCCACACATATTTTCCGGTTTGGATTTACACTTTTTTTCTTCATATATGTTGGAATTTTTAAATACACTGCTGGTGGCAAAACTTCTCTTCTATTTAATTCATCTGCAATTTTTATTGTTGACATTCCTTTATTCACATACATATCAAATATTTCTTTTATAATTTGTGAGCTATATTCATCTGGCACTAAATGATTTTTTATATCCGTATCTTTTTTATAACCATAAGGTGGAATACCTGCTTGATATTCGCCTTTTTCAATTTTTCTTTGTTTAACACTTTTTATTTTGTTGGAAATATCTTGCGCATAATAATCATTAAAACTTAGCTTAAATGTTAAAAACTGCAAACCATCTGGTTTTGATGTATCTACATTATCTCCTATAGCAATATATCTAATGGCTTTGGCTGGTAAATATCTTTCCAAATAATAACCAGTATCAATATGATCTCTTCCAAACCTTGATAAATCCTTTGTTATAATACAATCTATTTTTCCATCTTCAATATCTTTAAGCATTCTTTGAAACCCTGGTCTATTAAAATTTGTTCCAGTAAATCCATCATCAACATATTCTCCTGAATCAAATAATTCTTCGTGACCTAAAATGTAGTTGTCAATTATATCCCTTTGATTTTCAACGCTTTCACTTTCCCTATCATCTCCATCATCACGAGAAAGCCTTATATATTTTGCAACTCTAATACTTCTATAACTATTTACTCTACTCATAATTCACTCTCCTTCCTTGAGAGCAAATAGCCTATTTATAGTACAAATTGTACCGTGTACTTTAAAATTTATCAGCTCAAATAGGCATTTATTTTTCATTTATAGTTATATAATTTATGTACTCTTCTTTTAATAATTTCAAAATTATCTGCTTAAAACTCTCTTTACCATATTCAATGCTAACATTCAAAATCTCTTTATCTTTCACGACTCATCTCTCCCAATTTTTTTCTTTTTTTAATTTTATGAACAAAAAAAAGAATTATTACTTTTGTATTTTTATATAACAAAAAGAGAGCTGCTTTGGCTCTCTCGTTGGATACATATTTTCATATTAAGATAATACTACCTCTTAATTACATAGTCAATGAATAGATTTTGAAGAAATTTTGAAATTTGTATTTCTTCTTTACTTTTAATCATTTTGTGTATTTATACCACTAAATTTTTAAAAAATAAAATATTTGATTTTTCAAATGCTTTATTTTAATACTTAATTATTTAATTTTCGAACATATTTTCTTTAAGAATATTGTAATAAACATAAATTATTTAATATAACCTAATTCTTTTAAATGCTCTGCTGATTCTTCTAAGTATTTAGTTTTACATTCAATATTCCAAACTGCATTTGGAGTATATTTTTCAGCAATCTCAAGTACATTTTTTATATTAATTGTACCATTTGTTATTCCTAGATGTTCATCATCTTTATTATATCCAAGCAAGGTTTGTTTGCCGTGATTATTGTGTAAATGATAATATACTATTTTTTTACCTAATGTTTTAATCCAATCTTCTACTTTCATATTTGAATTAGCATTTGCATGACCAATATCAAGGCATATTTTAATTCTTTTGTCATTAACTTCATCAATTAATTTGTTAAACAATTCACTATCTGTTTCAAACTGATTTTCTATGCAAATAGTTATAGAGTCATCTTTATCTTTTAAAAATCTATATAACAAATTTTTAGCTCTTGAAACCCATCCCTCATACCAATCAGTTCCTGGTTTATAATTTGCATGTATTACCATTTCTGTGCAATTTAATTTTTTAGCTATACTATAAGCGTCATTATAAATTTTTAACATTGTTTCTTGTAATTCTACAATTTTTGTACCTAAACATAAATCCCAAAATGGAGCATGATATGATCTACCTTTATTAAATCCATTTAATTTTTCAGTATATTTTTGTAATAACCACTCTTTATTTTCAATATAAGGATTATAAAATCCTTGAATTTCTATACCAGTATTATATTTTTTGCACAAATCTAGTGTAAAATCTAATTCGCTATCATCACATAATCTTATTTCTTTCATAATAAAACCACTCCTATTTATTACTATTTATCAAAAGAAATTTTACCTCTTTAATCTATAAAAATTATATCAGACCTATAATGACTTATCAAGGACATTTTTTCACTAACTTCTAACGGCAGGATAGTGATGCAGTATTCATCACATAAACACATAGAAAGACAAGCTTTCTAATTTTCTGCTTTTAGCTTAAAATCTCTGCAAAAATGCAGTACTCTACATTCTGTAGAGTTGCTATTTTATTTTATATTTCGTTATTTTTAGTCCATACCACTCTGGAATATTTTCAAATATTTCCTATTTTAAAATCTCCCAATAACCACTTTTGTTTGACCCAACTCTTCTTATATATTCCTTATCCTTTAAACTTCTAATTATTTTATTAATATATACTTCACTATATTCTGTTAGTCTTATAAAATCAGTAGTTTTATATGTTGGATTACTTTTTATTAATTCTAAAAGTTTAATTTCAGCATCATTTAGTTCTATATTTTCTGGTGTTTTATCAATACTTTCTAGCAATTCCTTATTCAATGGTATTGTAACAATTATAGTATGTTCACTTATATAAAAAGCATCTTTTCCATAATTTTTAACTATTAAAGGAATTCCATGTCCAGTTTGGTCAATATAATCCAAATCGCTAAATACTTTTAAAAGTTTTTTATTTATTGGTTTTGATACTCCAGCAAAAAAATCTTCCATAGTTAATGCTGAAGGTAATCCGCCATTAGACACAATTTCTATTCTATCATCATATATATACACTGCTGGTGGTATTTCTTCTGACCACTTTGTGTGCACACATGCATTCATCCATGCTTCTTTAAAAGAACTAAAATCAAAATACTTTTCTTCTTGTCTTTGAATTCCACCTACTTTAACTTTAGTTTCATTTATACTTTCCATATATTCTAAAACATTATTTACAGATAATAATAAGCATTTTCCACCATAATCAGTTCTTTTCAGCATAACAGTTTTATCAGTTCCAGCAAATGTAACCACCTTAATTGATAAATCATTTTTATCTGCTAATAATTCTGCCATCAAATTATACTTTTTATTGTTGTTCATCAATCCCAAGTTTTCTTCAAATTTGTCATTATTAATTTTTATGTCGTTTGATAAGTATAAACCTTTTAACATTTTGAATGTTAAATCCTGATTTACTGCTTCTTTTTGAGCTATGAAGTCTGGCTCTCCATCTCTATTTATTAAAGCTTTTAACATTTCAGGAGATAACTGTTTATCTTCATCAAATGATCTACTATAATATTTTCCAAAAGCCGAATATGGAACATTATCTCCTTTTACATAAACCTTTATGATCTTTTTATCTTCTATAAGTTCTAACGCAATATTAGGTATTACTTGTGGTTTTATTCCTTCTGCAATTTTTCTTGAAACATCCCTTAATGTATTTTCATTTAAATCTGCTTGTCCTATAACATCTCCGTTGTTTTTTACTCCAAAATATAAGGTAGCTTCGCCATGTTTATTTAACATAGCAGAAATTGAAATCACACCTTCAATAAGTTCGCTTGTGCTTTTTTTGAATTCGATTTTTTCAGATTCTAAGCCTAAATTCATATAAAATCAATCTCCTTTTATTCTATACTTTATTCTATACTTTATTCTATACTTTATTCTATACTTTTGTCAAATATTCTAAAATTTTTATTTTCAATTTTATTCAATAACTGCTTCCTCACGACCAATTTTTATATACCTGTATCCAAAAGTGGTCAGGAAGAGCCATTTATCTCAAAAATCATAACCACGTGTAAAACGCGTGGTTTGAACTTGCCCTAAAAGGGCTTATAACATTGCCAGCGCCAAACGACG
>CAKPEG010000038.1 GCA_934149275.1 uncultured Clostridia bacterium
TAAGTCTGCTCTACTTTCGTTGTCTGATGTATCTTTTTCATTAAATCCTGCTTCGTTTTCTGTAACAATACTTGCAATATTTTCTTTTGTTCCAATATTGCTGTCTCCATTTTGCCATCCTAGAACTACTTGATATTCTCTGCTTTCTCCTGGTTTAATCTCATCCGTTTCAATACTTGCAGTAGTTTCATTTATTGTCCATCCTGGATTGTTCTCTGTTTTCATTGTCATTCCACTTGGTATGTTTTCTACAACATTTGCCTTACCAGTTAATTCGCTATCGTTTGTTACTTTTATTTTATAAACTACTTTTACATTTGCTGTTGATAATCCTTTTCTGTGTACTTCAACTTTTCCTAAGTTTCCGTTGATTTGTGTTTCTTGTCCATTTACAATTACGCTTGCAATTGTTTTATCAACTTTCAAGTTGAATGTTAATTTTCTGTAGTAGTAATTTACGTATATTGTATCTTCTACAATTTCTTTGCCATTTTCATCTTTTGTTACTGTAACAGTCATCTTGCCATCTTTGTTTTCTGGTACTTCTTTAATTTCGTAATACTTAATGTCTTTTTGTTCTGTTGTATACTCATCATTTTGATGTCCTGTAATTTCTACTTCATCTGCTAGTTTTGCTTTTGTATCTACGTCATAGTAATTTACTATAACTTTTGCTGGTCTTCTGTAATAGTAAATTACATCTATTGGCTCTGCTGTCATTGTTCCAGCTTTGTTTTCTGGTTCTTCAACTAGATCATATCCTAGTACATCTTTTGGTTCTGTCTTATACTCATCACCTTCGTGTCCTTGGATATTGCCAGGAACATCTATTTCTTCTCCAGTTTCTTTGTCAACATATTTTATATTAACCTCTGTTTTCTTGATGTAATAATATGTTACTCTTGTTGGATCTATTGTCATTTTTCCTGTTGCATTTTCTGGATATTTTTCTTTTACTAGATCATATCCTGAAATGTTTTCTTCATGTGTTTCGTATGGATCTCCTTCGTATCCTTCTTCTTTTGTTTCGTCTAATAATTGTTTTCCTGTCTTGATGTCTATGTGATTTACAATTACTCCACCTGATGTATGTACATAGTAGTATGTTACTTTGATATCTTCTTTAGTCATTGTACCGTCTGCGTTTGCTGGTACTTCTACTAATTTATAATCATCAAATAACTTTCTTTCTGTTGTGTAATTATCACCTTCGTGTCCATCTTGTACTTCATCTTCTGTTAATCTGTTTCCTGTTGTCTTATCAATATACTCTGCAGTTACTTTTGTTCTGTAAATATAGTAGTAAATTACTTCAATTGGTTCAACTTTCATTGTTCCTTTACTATTTGATGGTAATTTTTCTTCTACTAAATCATATCCTTCAAATGTTCTTGATGGTATATTATACTCATCTCCTTCATTTCCTTCGTGTACTGCGTTTGCTAGGATTTGTCCTGAGATTACATCTATGTGTTTCTCAATTACTCCTCCTGATACGTGAATATAATAGTATTTCAATACTTGTTCTTCTTTTGTCATCTTAACTGTCTTCTTAGCTGGTTCTTCAACTAATATATAGTTCTCGAAGTTCTTGCTTTCTGTTACAAATTCATCTCCTTCAAGTCCTTCCGTTGTTGATTCCTCTAAGATTTTTCCTGATATCTTGTCAATATATTGTACTGTCGCTTTTGTCTTATACAAGTAGTAGTAAGTTATTGTTATTGGTTCAACTTCGAATTTACCTCTCTCATTTCCTGTATGTTCTACTAATTGATATCCTTCAATATCTTTTGCTGATGTTTCATATAAGTCATCTACCTTACCATCTATCTTGTCTGCATCGGATAACTCTATGTTTGTACCCTTTTCTAAGTATCTTACATTAACTACTGCATCTTTTACTCTATAGTAGTAAATTACTTCTATTGTTTCTTCTGTCATGCTTCCTTTTGCGTTATCTGGTATCGCTACTAATTCGTATTTTATTGGTATGTCTGTTGCTTTTTCTGTTGTGTACTTATCATCTACTCTACCGTCTATAATTACGTCTTCTGATAACTTATTTGTTGTATTTTCTTCATAGTAATGAACCATTACTTTTGTTGCTTTCTTTCTATAATAGTAGATTACTGTGATTTCCTCTTCTGTCATTGTTCCTGTTTTGTTTTCAGGTTCTGCAATTAATTCATATTTACTTGGTACATCTTCAGCTAATTTTGTTTCATATTCATCAAATACTTTACCAGCTATTTCAACGTCTTCTGAAACTTTATTTGTTGTTCCTTCTTCATAGTAATGAACAGTTACTTTTGCATCTTTCTTTGTGTAGTAAATGTTAATTACATTCTCTCCTGTTCCAATTATTAGTTTGTCTTTATCTACTGAATCATAATTATATCCATAAATATTAATTACCTCATCCTCAGCATTTACAACGCTTTCATATGTCATTCCATCTTTGTCTTTTTGATCATGAATAACCTTGTTTGTATCTTTCTCTAAGTAATTTACTGTATAGCTTAAGTCTGTTCTCTTTGTGTAGTAAATATTAATTACGTTTTCACCTGTTGTTATTGTTAATGTTGCTTTGTCCACTGAATCATACTTGTATCCATCAATGTCAATTACTTCATCTGCGCTTGTTACAACACTTTCGAATGTCATGTTTTCTTGAACTTTTTGATCATGTAATACTTTATTTGTGTCTTTCTCTAAGTAATTTACTTTATAACTTAAATCTGATTTCTTTGTATAATAAATATTTATAACGTTTTCACCTGTTGTTATTTTTAATGTATCTTTATCTACTGAATCATAATTATATCCATCAATTGCTATTATTTCATCACTTGATGTAACTTCTGAATCAAATGTCATTCCACCTTGCACTTTTTGATCATGTAATACTTTATTTGTACCTTTTTCTAGGTAATTTACCTTATATGATAAATCATTACGTTTTGTATAGTAAATATTAATTACATTATCTTTTGTTCCAATTGTTAATATTTCTTTATCATAACTATCAAATTTATATCCATCTATATCTATCTTCTCATCGCTTGATTTTACTGTGCTTCCATACACTAATGCTCCACCTTGTTTTGCATTATGTAATACATTATCTGTTCCTTTTTCTAAATAGTTTACTGTGTATGGATAATTCTTTAATTGATAATAATATGTTACAACTATTTGTTCTTTTGTCATTGTTCCAGCTTTATTGTCTGGTTCTTCTACTAGTTCATATTGCTCTGGTATATCGCCTGCTGCTGTTGTTGTATATTCATCATCAATTTGTCCGTTTATTGTTACATCAGCACTTAGACTTGTTGTTGTGTCTTTAATATAGTGATGTACTAATACTGATGTATCTTTTAATCTATAGTAATATGTTACTACTATTTGATCTTCTGTCATTATTCCTGTTTTATTATCTGGCTCTTCTACTAAATCATAGTTTCCAAATAATAAGTCTGTTGATTCTACTGTTCTATATGTATCATCTACTTGTCCATTTATTGTTTCATCTGGACTTAAACTTGTTGTTGTTCCTTCTAAGTAATGATGTACTAGAACTGATGTATCTTTTAATCTGTAATAATAAATTACTGTTATTCTATCTTCTGTCATTGTTCCTGTTGCATTTGTTGGAGTTCCAACTAATTCATACTTACTTGCAACATTTGTTGCTGGTGTTGTTGTATATGTATCATCTACTCTACCTATTATTTCAACATCTTCTGATACTTTTTCTGTTGTTCCTTCTTTATAATAATGAACGTCTACTCCTGTTTCTTTTAATCTGTAATAATATGTTACTACTGTTTGTTCAACTGTCATCATTCCAGCTTTATTATCTGGTTCTGCAACTAGTTCGTACTTACTTGTTATATCTGTTGCAACTGTTGTTGTATATTCGTCATCAACTTTACCATTTATAGTTACATCTGCACTTAAACTTTCTGATGTTCCTTCTTTGTAGTGATGTACTAATACTGATGTATCTTTTAATCTATAATAGTAGATTACTTCAATTTGATTTCTTGTCATCTTTCCATTTGCATTTGCTGGAATTGCTACTAATTCATACTTGTTATCCACATTTCCAACACCAGTTGTGTAATTATCTCCAACTATTCCATCAAATTTTACATCTTCTACTAATTTCGTTGTTGTTCCTTCTAAATAATGATGTACTACTACTGAAGTCGGTATTGTTTTATAGTAATAAATTACATCAATATTTCCATCAATATATGTTCCACTTGCATTATCTGGTTCTACTACTAATTCATAACCTTCTGATATATCTGTTCTTGCCATACTTGCATACATATCTCCAACATTTCCTGTTTTTATTTCATCATTTGCTGTACTTCCATCTGATAACGGTACAGGTGTTGTTGTTCCTTCAACATAGTGATGGACTGTAACTGTTCCTGTTTTCTTCTCATTTGTAATTGTTATATCTTCACTTGTTGTTGCTTTACTAATTGTTATCTCAGTCGTTGGATTATCTGGTAATTTATATCCTTCTGGTGCTTCAATCTCTGTTACTTCATATCTTCCAGCCTCTAACTTTGTTTGTATCTTTCCGTTTGTATTTGTTGTATAATATAAGGCTTTTGTATATGTTAAATAATCTACACCATTTATTTTTATGCTGTTTACTGTAAATGTATCTGCTCCAGTGTTTCCACTATCATCTTTTATATATCCCAAATGTAAATAATATACTTTTCCTTTTGCAAGAGTTGTAGAATAATCTTTTGCACTTTGTGTTCCTGATATATACACAAATCTTCCTGTAGAAGTATTATATGCAGGTGCTGTTTCTGCTTGCGTTATAGTTGCATATCCATAATCATAATTACTTTCACTTGATATTTCCGCATTTACTGTAATTGTTGCATCTTCACTAGCTTTAGTCATATCTATTCTCATATATGAATTAGCCGTTGTGTTTGATTTATTTTGATTATTTGAAACATATTTTCCACTACTATTTTCAAAATAATATGTTCCATTATTTTGAATTTCTTCTGCTGTAATAACATCATTGTTTTTACTATCATCTTTACTTTTTATTGTAAATTTAGCTCCTTCAAGTGGTGTGGCTCCATCTGCTTGATATTTAATTAAATTTACATCTCTCGAAACTTTTTTATAATAGTAAGTTACTATTACTTCACTTCCATTATACGTTCCATTGGCATTTGAAGGCGTTTCTGAAAGTTCATACTCATCACTTAACTTATCATCTGGTATTGCACTTGTTGTATAGTTCTCGCCTTCTTTACCGCTTCCAGTAACATCATCTGCAGTACCACCAGCTTTTAACGGAACTTTATCAGTTGTTCCTTCAATATAATGATGTACTGTTAGTGGTATTTGTTTTTCTACATAGTAATATGTAACTTCTGTCGTTCCTGTTTTATATTTTCCAACAGCATTTGCTGGCAATACAAATGCCCCATTTGAATCTTTTTCTAATTCATATTTATCTAAGTCAAGTTTTGGATTTGTTGTATATGAATCACCTACATGTGCTCCAAAATTTTCATCATCAGCCAATTTAGTTGTTGTTCCTTTAATATAATGATGTACTATCAATTTTGCTTTAGCTTCATCTTCAATTGTAAATTCATGTACTTCTCCATCTTTACCTCTAAATTCAACAATTATTGGTGTTTCATTTAACCAATATCCATCTGGCGCTTTTATTTCAGTAATTGTATATTTTCCAAATGGTATTTGTGTTATTGCTTGCCCTTCTGAATTAGTTTCCACTGTTGTATGATATAGTTCAGAATCATTTAATGAAATATTAATACTGTTTACTGTAATTTTATCGTCTCCAGAACTTGTACTTGCATTTTTATAATATCCAAGATGTAAATAATACATTTTTCCACCTTGTAATACAGTTGTGTAATCTTTTGTACTTTGTGTTCCTGAAATATACACAAACCTTCCTGTTAAACTATTATAACTTGGTCTCGTTGTATTTTCTGTTACTGTTGCATAACCATAATCTGAACTTTCACTTGATACCTCTGCATTTACCGTTAAATTATATTTTCCTGTATAATTTGTTAAGTCAATTGGTATATATGAATTACAAACTGTACTGTCTTTTCCTTGATTTGTTGATTCATATTTGCCATTGTTGTTAGCAAAATTATATACATTTGTTGTTTTTGTTGCCTCATATAATTTTATACTATTTATAACTACTTGATCATCACCACTATCTCCACTACTATCTTTTCTATATCCTAAATGTAAATAATATTTTTTTCCACCCTCAAGTGTAGTTGAACTATAATCCTTTACACTTTGTGTTCCCGATATATACACAAATCTACCTGTAGTGCTGTCATATGTTGAAGCTGTTGTATTTTCAGTTATAGTTGCATATCCATAATCAAAATTTGTCTCACTTGAACAACTTGCATTAACTACTATGACATATTTTCCTGTTACACTTGTTAAATCTATTGGTATGTATGAATTTGCTGTTGTATTTGATATCCCAGCTGAACCTCCATTTGCTGTTTGGTATGTTTCACTATTAGTTGGTGTATATGTTCCATCTGCATTTTTCACAAAATAATATGTTCCATTATTAGTAAGTTCTCCTAATTTATCTGCAATCTCTTTTTCAACTTTTACTTCTGTGTACTCTTGTCCATTATCTGTTAACTCTCCAATTATTGCATTATTTTCTGGTTCTGATCTTTCTTCTAATTGATCTAATTTAAATTTTGCTCCTATTAATTTTGCTTTAGTATCTTTATCAACTTTATTTATTGTTATTTTATTATTTTTTAAAGAATATGTAACAACAACATGTTTATTCTCTGTCACATTATCAAATGCTGGCATTGTATAACTTCCATCTTCATTAACAGTATATTGATAATCTTCTCCATTTACAGTAATTCCAATAATTTCATAGTTCTCATCTGGAATCATTTTTATTTCTTGAGTTGAATTATCCCCATATTTAACTGTTTCGTAAGGTTTTTTATCTTCTCCAGAAATAGAACCACCTTTAATATTATCTATTTCTTTAACATCAGTAGTAATTTTATATTCTTTTCTATTATTGGCTACTTCTAATTCTTGAACTTCTGGCACTCCCATTTTGGCAGTTATTTTAAGTAGCATTCCATCTGAATAATTAGTAGAACCTTTATTTGTCAAACTGATTCCGTTTCCTAGGTCTATACTTCTACTATTAAAATATCCTCCTACTATATAGCCTCCATCACTTGTACCAGCTACTGAAGTTATTCCGTCATCACTTGTTCCTCCTATTCCTTCTGCCCATTCTACTTCTCCGCCTGCATTATATTTTATTATCATTCCATCATAAGAAGCAGTA
>CAKPEG010000039.1 GCA_934149275.1 uncultured Clostridia bacterium
ATAATCTATTTAAAATAAGTCTTGTAAAATAGATTATAAGGAGTCAAGATATGTTGAAGAACTTGAAAGAAAAATTTGAGAATGGATTTTCAAAAAAGAAAATCATAAGTATTGCAATTTTTATAGTAGCTGTAATTGCTACAATAATTGCAATCGTAGTTAATCAAACTAATGAGCAAAGCTCAAAAAAGAAAGTTGTTGTAGATAGCGAATTAGCTCGTGCAATGACATACGATCAATTTGAAGATGGAGATGAAGCAGTAGATGGTACTGATAATGTTAAATTCAGCGCCTTCTTTTTGCGTGACGTAAACGGAGATGGTTATGCAGAAAAGATAAAAGGAACCTGCAAGCAGATTGGAAAAGAAGATACATTGTACATGGAGGTAAATGTTCAAACAGATGGTATCTTAAAAAATGCAAAGGTAGAGATTGATGGTAAAAACTTTTATCTAGCTACAACAGCGCCAAAAGATAATGAATTGAAAGACAATTATATAGGAATTAACGTTAAGAAGTTAGAATTTAATGATATGACAAATGGTACACAAAAATTAATCACAGGTGCGGTAAGAAGTGGAGATTATTCATATGCAAGTTCTAAAGCAAGTGCAATTGGCTCAAACATAAATAATTTATCAAGAAATGATAATAAAATAATTTTCACAGGAACATATGTAGGCTCAGATGGAAATGAAATTCAAATAAATAAAGAAATAAATCTTCAAACAGACTGGTATGGAACAACTTCAGCAAGTATTTCAACATCAACATCAACATATTATGACATTCAAGATAGACAAAATGAACAAGATGGTACTCTTACTTTAGATGCAGGAATTCGTGCATATGAAAATAACAATCAACTAAACATAAAGAAAAACTATGTTGAAGGAACAATTCCACAATTAAATGGATTTGATCCAATTAGTGTAACAACGCAATCATCAACAGACAGCTTTAGCTATGATGAAACTACAAGAAAGTTTACAGTTTCTAGAGAATCAACAGCTGGCAAAGATGGAAGTATAACAAAATCAGTTTCAAGGGAAAATTATTATACTTTGAAAATTGTATATCCATTAGAAGCATACAAAAGTTTAAATTCATCAGTTGTTACAATTGAAGTACCAGTTATGACATATTATGAAGGTTATAATAATCCAAATACAGAATTTACAAATCCATATAAATCAAATGAAGCTAAAGGAACTCTTATTTATACTTTTAGAGGGCCACAAGAACATTCAACATCACTTGATATAAATGTTGGAGAATATATGTACAGTCCAACATATAGATATGTTGTTTCAAAAAAGAAACCACTTAGAATCTATAACGAAATTAGTAGTGAAGAAAAAGATGATAATTATATAGTAGAATGGTATATCTCAAAAGGAACTAACGAAAGTTCTGATGGATTAATCATGAAAGAGAGAAAAAATGGAGAAGCAACTATTGGAGATAGTTTTGTAAAAACTGATTCAACAACAGACTCAATGGAAAATATAACATCAAACATAGGTATAGGATTCAGTAATGCAGATAAATTCTTAGCAGAAGATGGATTTATTAAAGTCTATGATGACGAAACAGATGAACTATTAGTAACATTCACAAAAAATGATTGGGGAAAATACACTAAGACATCTCCATACAAATTCAGCATGCCAGTAAAACATATAAGAGTTGAAACAAGCCAAACACAAGACTCACAATACTTCTATGTATATTCACAAAAACAATTAGATGATGAATACATAACAACAAACTACACAAGAGAACAATTCGATGACTTAAAATATATTGAATCACACCTAAACGTATATGCAGGAACAAAATTACTAGGAACTCTAAGCCATATGGCAAATTATGAAGCTCCATATTCAATAGCAGAATTAACATTAAGTAAAAATACATTATCAACACAACTAACAGAGAAAAACGAAATATTAACAATAAAAGCAACAGCAAATGAAAATTTAAATCAAGTTGGCTGGACAAACGGAAGCTTTTTAATAAAATTACCAGCAGACATAATAGCAACAGATATCAACACGGTTGAAATAAATAATTCAAGCATTAGTTTAACAAGTTATGAATACATTGAAAATGATAACGGAAGATTTATAAAAATAAATACGAAAAACACATCAACTACAGCACAAACATTTGAAGTAAAAATAGATACAAACATAACACCAGATCCACGTATTGCAACAACTACAGAAAACTTTGAATTGTGGGCATCAAACGAGGAAGGTGTAGATTATTACTACAATTCAGCAGATATTTATGACGTAAACGATAACTTAAACCTAGACGAGAAAGTTCACAAATCAACAACATCCGTAAGTTTAATAGCACCAAATAGTTTATTAACAAACCAAACAGCAAGTGGATTTGACAAATCAGGAACACAAGTAGTATCACCACAAATAGCAGATGTAAAACCACAATTAGCAACAGTTAGCCAAGACACACCAGAGAAAACAGTAAGAATAGGAGCACAAATAAAAAATAATTATTCAAGTGCAATTACTGATGTAATGATGCTTGGAAAGATACCATTCGAAGGAAATACTTATGTATTAAGTGGAGAAGATTTAGGTTCAGAATTTACAACAAAAATGACAGATGCAGGAATAGAAGTTCCAGAGAAATTAAAAGATAAAGTAGTAGTTTACTATTCAGAGAATGAAACACCAGATAAAGATTTGACTAAAGAATCAAATGGTTGGAAAACAGCGGAAAACATAACAAACTGGGATAATGTAAAAACATTTTTAATAGATTTCAAAGACACAGAAGTAGCATCAGGAGCTGAATACACATTCTATTACACAATAAAAGTTCCAAACGGATTGGATTATAACAAAAAATCATTTAGCCATCATGGAGTATATTTCGCATTAAAAACAGATGAAGGAAAATATAAAACACAAACAGAACCAAATAAACTAGGACTAAGAATAGCAGAAAAATATGGACTAGAAATACAAAAATATCAAGCAGGAAAAACAAACCTAGTGCCAGGAGCAACATATAAAATCACAAAAGAAGCAACAGACACAGAAGATGAAGAAAGCAAAACAGCAGTAACAAATGCAGAAGGAAAACTAGAATTACAAAATCTATATGCAAAAAGAACATATTCAATAGAAGAAATAAAAACACCAGAAGACTATGAGTTAAATACAGATGTAATAAAGATAATAGGAACAATTCAAGAAGATGGAAGCTTACAAGTAGAAAAAACACAAGGAACAACAAAAGAAGATATCCAAATAACAAAAGATGGTGAAGACGAACCATACAAAGTAACAGTAAAAGTAGAAGATGAAGCAAAAGCCAAATTAAAAATAACAAAACTAGAAAAAGATACAACAACACCAGTACGTGGAATCAGATATAAACTAACAGGAACAGGCTTACCAGAAAGCGGAAAGAACGTAACAACAAACACAAACGGAGAAATAACAGTAAAAGGACTAAAAGTAGGAGAAGAATATACCCTAGAAGAAACAAAAGCAACAGGGTATTATTTAGCAAGCCCAATAAAATTCACAGTAACAAATACAGATGGAACATATGAGATAAATATATCAGAAGGAACAGCAAAAGAGAGCACAATAACAGAAGAAGAAAACATACCAGTAATCAACATGAATGTTGAAGACGAAAAAATACCGACATATGACTTAGAAGTATCAAAAATACAAAGAATAACAAGCACAGCAGTAACAGAAGACGAATTAAGAGCAAAAGCAGAACAAGCATTGTCAAGTACAGACACTGTTTATTTGTCAGGCGCAAAATTCAGATTATACAAAGGAACAAAAGAATTAGGAAGCTATATAACAGATGAAAACGGAAAGATAACACTAAACGATTTATATCAATACATAGATGGAAAAGAAGAAGAAGCAACATACACATTAAAAGAGACACTAGCACCAGAAGGATATGCAAAAGTAAAAGACATAACATTTAAAGTAGCCGGAAGCACAGGAGAACTAAAATTTATAAACACAGAAGGAAAAGACGAAAGTTACACAGTAGAAGGAAACACTGTAAAACTACTAGTAGAAGATAATCCATCATTCAAATTAATCAAAAAAGATTCAGAAACAGACGAACTATTGGCAAACATAAAATTTGCAATCTACAACATAGACAATGACACAACAACACCTGCTAAAAACAGCAAAGGCGAAATAATTGGAACAAAAGAAACAATAAACGGAAAAGAATATTATACAGTAACAACAAACAGCAAAGGAGAAATAACAGTAGATCTACCAGAAGGAATGTACAAAGCAGTAGAAGTAGAAGCACCAGAAAAGTACGACTTATCAGACTCAACATATTACTTTGGAATAGGAACATCAAGAGAAGGAAAAATAGGATATAAAGCAATATGGGCGAAAGAAATAGGAGGAACAGATTCTGATGGAATTAGATTAGTATCAGAGACCAGTGATGGTGGCTATATAGTAGGAGGACATTTTAAATCAAGTAGTATAGATTTAGGAAATGGAGTAATTTTAAACAATAAGGGCTACTATGATGGAATGCTAATAAAGTATGACGCCAATGAAGAAGTAGAATGGGCGCAAGGAATAGGAGGAACGAGTAATGACTTTATTAATTCAGTAGCAGAAACAAGTGATGGAGGCTATCTAGTAGGAGGATATTTTTTAAGTAGTAGTATAGATTTAGGAAATGGAATAAGTTTAGCAGGTTCAAAGACTGGTAATTCTGAAGATGGAATGATAATAAAATATGGCAGTAGTGGCGAAGTAGAATGGGCAAAAGGAATAATAGGAACGTATGAGCAAAGAATAACCTCAGTATCAGAGACAAAAGATGGAGGCTATCTAGTAGGAGGATATTTTGGAAGTAGTAGTATAAATTTAGGAAATGGAATAAGTTTAGTAAATACAAGAAGTATTTATAAAGATGGAATGATAATAAAATATGATAGTAGTGGAGAAGCAGAATGGGCGCAAGGAATAGGAGGAGATACATATGATGAGTGTATAGAATCAGTATCAGAAACAACAGATGGAGGTTATATAGTAGGCGGAAGGTTTTATTCACAAAATATAGATTTAGGAAATGGAGTAAATTTAAGTAGAAAAGGCCATTATGATGGAATAATAATAAAATATAATGCAAATAGAGAAGTAGAATGGGCGCAAGGAATAGGAGGAACAAGTTCTGATTATATTAACGCTATTGCAGAGACAAGTGATGGAGGCTATATAGTAGGAGGATATTTTTATTCAAGTAGTATTGATTTAGGAAATGGAATAATTTTGAATAATCAATCAAATTCTACAAATTATACTGATGGAATGGTAATAAAATATGGTAGTAGTGGAGGAGTAGAATGGGCTCAAAAGATAGGAGGAGATGATGATGATTCTATAACCTCAGTATCAAAAACAAGTGATGGAGGCTATATAGTAGGAGGATATTTTAAAAGTAGTAGTATAGATTTAGGAAATGGAATAAGTTTAGCAAATAGTGGTTCTTCTGATGGAATGGTAATAAAATATGACAGTAGTGGAGAAGTAGAATGGACGAGAGGAATCGGAGAAATGGATAGTGATTCTATAAGCTCAGTATTAGAGACAACAGATGGAGGCTATATAGTAGGAGGTTGCTTTACTGATAATATAGATTTAGGAAATGGATTAAGTTTAAGCAATAAAGGCAAAGAAGATGGAATGATAATTAAGTTTGAAAAAACAGAATTACCAAATCCAACAGTAATCCAAGCACAAGGAATAGGAGGAACACATGAAGATAAAATCAATTCAGTATCAGAGACAAGAGATGGAGGCTATATAGTAGGAGGATATTTTAGTAGTAGTATAGACCTAGGAAACGGAATAAGTTTGACAAATAAAGGTTCTACAAGTCATACAGATGGAATGATAATAAAATATAATTCAGCCGGAGAAGTAGAATGGGCAGAAGGAATAGGAGGAACAAGTGATGATAGAATAAGCTCAGTATCAGAGACAAGAGATGGAGGCTATATAGTAGGAGGATATTTTAGTAGTAGTATAGACCTAGGAAACGGAAT
>CAKPEG010000040.1 GCA_934149275.1 uncultured Clostridia bacterium
ACTCTTAATGTATAGATTACTGTTTGTCCTTTTACTACTACTTTTGGTTCTTTTGTATGGTCATATTTTGCTGTTGTAGCTGTTCCATCATCTAATGGTGTTGTATTTACTTTTGGAACTCTGTCTGTAACTTTTGTATCGTCTATTTGTGTTATGAATTTACGTAATGATAAGTCAAATTTCTTTGGAATAATTACATCGAAATCTTCATCGTCCTCGCTTTCATCTTTGTTGTCTGGTGTTGAATCATTATCATCTCCATCATCTTTTGTTATTTCTGCTATATTTTTTAGTTGTTTTAATTCATCTGTTGTTACTTTAAATTCTATTTTCACTTCTGCATAGCTTACACCTTTGTCTATTCCTATTCCTGTTTCTTCATTAAAACTTGGTGTATCATTTTTCTTACTTGCATCAAATCCTGGGATTGTTGTATCTTTTAAATATTCTGTTTTTATTCCTTTTGTCCAGCCACTATTATTTTGGTCTTCATATTCTTTCCAACCATATTTTTTATTTACTGCGCTGTTTGGTAAAAATTCTAATCCATCTGGTACTGTATCTATTAACTCTTCTGCTTTGGCTGGTTCTCTTCCTTCGTTATATATTCTTATTGTGTATACTACGCTGTCTCCTTTGCTAACTGTTACAGGTACTTGTTCTTTATCTGTTCCAAATGAATATATAGCATCTGCTATATCTGTTGCTTTTTCTCTTTTTTCTAAAGCATCTACATTTATAACATTTAATGTTCTCTTTTCATTGTCTGGTATTTCTTTTGTGCTATTTGTTGCATCTATTACACTTGATACATATTTTTTCAATGCTAAGTCATAGATTATTTCTTTTTCTGGAATGATAACATCGAAGTCTTCATCATCTTCTTTTTCATCTTTGTTGTTTGGTGTTGAGTCATTATCATCTCCATCATCTTTTGTTATTTCTGCGATATTTTTTAATTGTTTTTCTTCTTCTGTTGTTACTTTAAATTCTATTTTTACTTCTGCATAACTTACACCTTTGTCTATTCCTATTCCTGTTTGTTCATTATAACTTGGTGCATCGTTTTTCTTGCTTGCATCAAATCCTGGGATTGTTGTATTTTTTAAGTATTCTGTTTTTATTCCTTTTGTCCATCCGCTATTGTTTTGGTCTTCATATTCTTTCCAACCATATTTTTTGTTTACTGCGCTGTTTGGTAAAAATTCTAATCCTGCTGGTACTGTATCTATTATTTCTTCTGCTTTTCCGTCTTCTTTTCCTTCGTTGTATATTCTTATTGTATATTCTACTGTGTCACCTTTTTTAACTATTACTGGTTTGTTTGCTTTGTCTAAGCCGAAACCATATTTTGCATCTGCTTTATCTGTTGCTTTTTCTCTTTTTTCTAATTCTGTTACATCTGTTACGGTTAAGTTTCTCTTTTGATCATCTGGTATTTTTTTGTTGTTATTTGCATCATCTTTTAATGCTGATACATATTTTTTCAAAGCTAAGTCATAAATTATTTCTTTTTCTGGAATGATAACATCAAAGTCTTCATCATCTTCTTTTTCATCTTTGTTGTCTGGTGTTGAATCATTATCATCTCCATCATCTTTTGTTATTTCTGCTATATTTTTTAATTGTTTAATATCTCCTGTTGTTACTTTAAATTCTATTTTTACTTCTGCATAGCTTACGCCTTTGTCTATTCCTATTCCAGTTTGTTCATTATAGCTTGGTGCATCGTTTTTCTTACTTGCATCAAATCCTGGAATTGTTGTATTTTTTAAGTATTCTGTTTTTATTCCTTTTGTCCAACCACTATTATTTTGGTCTTCATATTCTTTCCAACCATATTTTTTATTTACTTCACTGTTTGGTAAGAATTCTAATCCATCTGGTACTGTATCTATTATTTCTTCTGCTTTTCCGTCTTCTTTTCCTTCATTATATATTCTTATTGTATATTCTACTGTTTCACCTTTTTTTACTATTACTGGCTTGTTTGCTTTGTCTAATCCGAAGCCATATTTTGCATCTGCTTTATCTGTTGCTTTTGTTCTATTTTCTAATGCTGTAACGTCTGTTACACTTAAGTTTCTCTTTTGATCATCTGGTATTGTTTTGCTGTTATTTACATCGTCTTTTAATGTTGATACATATTTTTTCAATGCTAAGTCATAGATTATTTCAGGTTTATTTAATACTAATTTTTCAAAGTCTTCATCATCCTCATGATTGCTCTCACTAAAGTTTGATAAATCATTATTTGAATTTGAATCAATATCTTTAGTAATAACATTTCCGCTTTCATCTTTATACTCAGTTATTGCAGCAATGTTTCTTAGAGTATCTTTATCATTTGCATCGTCTAATACTACACATGCTACTTGAACTGTGTGAATATCTAATTGATTAGTTTTTGCATTAAATGCTTTTAATTTTGTATCTTTTAATTTTTTTGTTGTTATTGTTGATTTTCCTTTTACAATTTCAATATTATTCAAATCACTTTCTGAATTTACATTCCCTGATTTGCTAAAATCTGAAACTTTTAAATTACTTACTGCATTTGGTATTTGACCAACTGTTGTTTTAGTTGCATTGTTTGGTAATGTCCATTGATTATCTACGTTTACATTATGATTAACAATTACTCCTAAACCAGCTGGTATGTAATCTGTTATTTGACTCGCGTATGCATCTGTGTTTCCTTCGTTAAATACTCTTATTGTATATATTACAACATCTCCAACTTTAACTTCTACAGGAGTTTTTATATCTGAGAAATTAGAAGTTGTTGTTGTTTCGTTATCATCTGTTAATGGTGATGTATCTGGATCTTTTGCTCTGTTCTTTACTACACCATTTACTGTATCAATTGATTTTCTTAATGCTAAATCTATTATTTTGTCTGCTGGAACTGTTATTTTTTCAAAGTCGTCATCATCTTCGTATCCTTTATAATAGTAATTTTTATCTGTTAAATCTGATTTGTTATTATTTCCTTGGTAGTTTTCCCATTCTTCTTCTGTCGTTGGTAGTTTGGCATTGTTTGGTGCTGAATCTATATCACTATCTAATGGATTGTTTGATGTATCTGTCATTCCTGTTATTTCTGCAATGTTTGTTACTACCTTGCCTTTAGCATCTTTGGTTACTTCAAATTCTAAATATATTGGTGATGATTTTGTTTCTTTTTTCAATTCACATATGTATGAATTGTTTTTTTGATAAACTATATTTTTTCCTGCTTGTGTACATTCTTTATTATTTGCATCTGCATATTGTAATGTTTTATTTTGTCCATCTATAAATTCGATTCCTGATGGAGGTAAGTGATCTATTACTTGTGTAATCCTTACTGTATCTTCACCTTCGTTATAAAGTACTATTCCATATACTACTCTATCTCCAACTTCTACTTCTATTGGATCTTTTGCATGGTAGTATTCTTGTTGATTGAATGGATTTGTATCTGTTGGCGCATGAACAATAGGTTCTCTTTCACTATTTTTTTCTCCATCATAAATTATCTTGTTTCCTCTATATATTGTTGCTATATATTTTCTTAATGCAACATCATAGTTTGTTGTTTTTGTTACCTTAAATTTATAATCAGCCTTTACACTATCTCCCGGTGTTTCTGTTCTATTAACTGTTAGTAATGGTTGCATATTGTTTCCTTCTTTTGCTACCCATACTGTTCCTTCTGATGTTGTTTTTATATTTCCTACTGATAAATTAATATTTATTTCTCTTACTTTTGTATTTAGTGGAAATGCAAAGTAAAACTCTTTTCCTTCTAGGCTTTCTTTTGTTGGAATATAGAATGTTGTTGTAGTTGAATTTGTTGCTGTTAATAAATATCCTGTAGAGTCCATATTAACTATTAAATCTTTTCCGCTTTCATCTTTAAATGTAAAGTTAATAGCATATTCTGTTGTTTGTTTTCCTGATTCTGATGGTTCTATTTTGAATGGTCCTGCAAAAATCTTTGAACCGTTCTTCTCATAATCTGTACTTGTTGGAACTGTTATTTTAGGTTTTACTGTTGTATCTGATGATGTTGGAACAATGTTTGTTGATCCACTAAAGTGGTCTATATAAAATCTTATCATTTCTTTTATATAGATTCCTTTATGTCCACCATATCCCCATCTGTCGTTTCCATCTAATCCATCCCAATCACTATCGTTTCCTGTGCTATTTCCTTGATATACTTTGCTTAATATCTCTGCATTGTCCGCCTTTGTTACTGTTGAGTAATTTGTTGCTTGCCATATTGCGCATTGGTATGCAAAAACTAAATCATCATCTGTTAAGACTTGCTTAATTTGATCTATTGTAACCGGTGTTGATGTTGTTGCATTTTTATCTATTATAGCTTTATAAATTTTACTTAGCTTTACATCTTTTAATTCTGATGAATCTTCAGGTAATACAGCATTTCTTATAAGCCATAGTATCTGTGATGATTTGCTACTATCAATGCTTGTATATGCTTCTTTTAGCGTTGCTGCTGTTGCTGTACCTAAACTTTTGTATGTTCCTGTACTTGCTCCATCTTCTTGAGGGAACCTTCCATCTTTGTTTAAACATACTATTGTTGTTTCAAAATCGTTTGTTCCTGCATATACTCTATAGAAATTTCTATTGTCTATTCGATATGCAAAGCTTACTTTCGAGTTTGAATTACTTAATAGACTGCTTTGATGTAATAAAGTTATTCCAAACTTTTGCTCTGTGTCTCTTGCTGTTGCTGTGATTTTTGCTAATACTTCCGATGATATTGGTAATATCATTGCCATAATACAAATTATAGCAATTGCACGGTTTAAAAATTTAGTTTTCATATGCTTCTCCTATGTACTCGGGCAATTCGCCTTTTTATCCAATTATATAAGTTTATTTTATCTTTTTTTTTACTTGTGTCAATATGTAATTTTTCCATTATTGCTTTAGATTAGCTATTTTAGGCAACTTCATGGATTATTACATTTTGATTATATTTGTATATATCAAAAAACACATATTAATTTTTTCACACCGTGTATCCTGCATTTTTTATGTTTGAGAATAATTGTCACGAAAACAAAAGGAAACTCAAAAAACATATTATATTTTTGAATCACCGCGCAGGGACCAAACGAGCGAAGCGAGTTCGATTGAAGCATTCTACCTGCTTTGAAAATAAGAAAATGTCAATGAGATATAATCAATATTCAAATTGACATTTTTTATTTTCAAATTTCGAAGAATGCGCCATCAAGGTGTGAAAAAATTAATATGTGTTTTTGAGTTTTTTTATTTTTTTTAAACATAAAAAATACACCTCCAAACATTAGATTTTTTTCTAACATTTGGGGTGCACTTCATTTCGTCACTTTTTTATTTAAATTATTTTTTAACAACATGTTTATAAATCATATAGAAGCCTGCTCCTAGTAATGCTGTTATAAATGTTATTAATGCAATATACATTGGTGTAGAACCTGTACTGATTGATAATAC
>CAKPEG010000041.1 GCA_934149275.1 uncultured Clostridia bacterium
GCTATAGAGTCTTCAACAAGTAGTAAAGCCAAAAAGAGAATGGAAGATTATGAAATAATAGGAACACTAGAAATACCTAAAACTAAATTAAAATGTAACATTTTAGATGAAGTAACTAAAAGATCAATAGAAATAGCAGTTGCAAAGATATACACAACGGAAGGAATAAACAAACCAGGAAATACAGTAATTTATGGACACAATTATAGAAATAATTTGTTTTTCTCAAAAAATGATGAATTGGAAGTTGGAGATAAATTTTATATAACTGATGCAGAAGGAAATAAAATATCTTATAAAATAACAGACAAGTTTGTAACAACAAGTACTGACACAACCTTCTACACGAAAACAGCAGAAGAAACAGGAGGAAGGGCTGAGGCAACATTATCAACATGCACGGATGATGCAAGCTCTACAGATAGAAGACTTATAATAGTTGGAATTGAAGAATAGCAAAAAAGTACCTATTTATAATAGGTACTTAAAAAAAATACTTATATTAAGAAAAATAAAGTGTATGCTAGAAAAACTAACATGTAACTTTTCTGACGTGTATTTGAAAGTAATAAATTTATCAAAAATAAAAAAATTATAAAAAACAGTTGACAAACTAAAATAAAAAGATTAAAATATAAGAGCGTTCGAAATGGTGGATATAGCGCAGTTGGTTAGAGCGCCAGTTTGTGGCACTGGAGGCCGTGGGTTCGAATCCCACTTTCCACCCCATAAAAATTATGAAATTAAATATTGGGCTGTAGCCAAGCGGTAAGGCACCAGACTTTGACTCTGGCATGCGCTAGTTCGAATCTAGCCAGCCCAACCAAAATAAGACTTTCAATTTCTTGAAAGTCTTATTTTTTATATAACAGGAAAGTTCTCCAAACTTTCTATTATATAAAATAATATGCACAGAAACTTGCTTTACAAATCGCACACACGAACAAAGACACGAATTTAAAAATGTTATAATTGATGTAGACGCTCTTTGATTCTGAAAAAAATATATACTAAAAATACAAAAAATGATACAATTAAAAATATTGAATATAGGGGGAAAATATGGGAAGAAAATTATTTTGTGAATATGGACCAATTGCATATAAAATATCATTATTTAAAGAAGCAAGGAAAAAAGACTTAAGAGATTTCAAGCAAGGCAGAAAATTCGCCAAGAAAAAATCTAAAGAAAATTTTGAATATATTTGGAAAGGCGATGCAAAAGTACTTTTAAGAAAACTTTACGGAGTAGATATGGAACTACAAAAAAACAAAGTAAAAAATTTGCAAATAGCCAGTAAAAAAATCGATGGAATAATAGTAAATCCAAACGAAGAATTTTCATTTTGGAATTTAGTCGGAAATGCGACAAAAAGAAAAGGATATTTAGAAGGACTAGTTATTAGCAATAGTCAAATGAAAAAAGGAGTTGGAGGCGGATTATGTCAAATGGCTAATATGATTCATTGGATAGTGCTACATACACCTCTTACAGTAACAGAACTACATCATCATTCTGATGCACTTTTCCCAGATGTAAAAAGAAGAGTACCATTTGGAACAGGAACATCTATAAGCTATAAAGCATTAGACTATAGATTTAAAAACACAACAAACTATCCAATTCAAATTAGAGTATGGCTTGATGATACATTTTTATATGGAGAAATCAGAAGTACCGTTCCATTAGAAACTAAATACAAAATTGTAGAAGAAGACAATCATTATGCTAAAGACGAAAACGGTGTATTCTACAGAAACAGTAAGGTATATAGAATAATTATTGATAAAGAAACAAATCAAGAACTAAAAAAAGAATTAATTTTAGATAATCATTCAAAAGTTATGTATGATTATGAATTAATACCCAAAGAAGAAATAAGGATATAGTAATATGATTTTAGAAGAAATATTAAAAATTTTAAAAAGAGAATCTGATCAAAAAGCGTACACTGTAAATAATAAGAGTTATACATATAAAGAACTATATAAATATGTGCGTAACATATATAATTTTTTATTAGAAAAAAATCCAAAAAAGAAACCAATAATAGTACAGGGATATAAAGATATTTATATGAAAGCAACTTTTCTAGCATGTTCGTTTGCAGGAATAATATACGTACCAGTAGATGAAAATATGCCAGAAGATAGAAAAGAAAATATAGCAGAACAAATAAATCCAGGTTTAATTATAGGAAAAGATATTAGCAAAGATGAGATTGAACAAATAATGCTTAACAAAAATGAAAAAGATATCGATAAAATTTACATGAAGCCACAAGACACATACTATATAATTTTTACATCTGGAAGTACAGGAAAACCAAAAGGAGTTGAAATAACATATGAAAATTTAGATTCATGCGTAAATTGGTTAAGAAGCATAGTAAAAGTAAAAAACGGAGTTGTTTTAAACCAAGCTAATTTTTCTTTTGATTTATCAGTAGCAGATTTATATTTAAGCTTAATTACAGAAAGTGAACAATATATAATAGATAACACTTCTCAATTTGATTTTAAAAATATTTATGAAAATTTAGAAAGAAGCCAAGCAAATGTGATGATAGCTACACCATCATATTTAGATCTTTTATTAATAGATAAACAATTTAATAAAACTCTATTACCAAAATTAAATACGATTCTATTTTGTGGAGAAAAGTTAGAGAAAAATACAGTAAGTAAAATATACGAAAGATTTGAAAACATTGAGATAATAAATTGTTATGGACCAACCGAATGTACATTTGCGGTTACAAGTGTCAGATTAGATAGAAATAATATAGAAGATGACATATCAATAGGCATTCCTAAAGAAGATGTCGAAATATATATTGTTGATGAAAACTTAAAAAACGTACCTGAAGGAACATCAGGAGAGATTTTAATTACTGGTAAAAGCGTTGCTAAAGGGTATGTTGGAAATAAAAAAAGTAAAGCATTTATGAACTTCAATGAAAAAAGAGCATATTTGACAGGAGATATAGGAGTTTATAAAAACGGAAAACTATATTGTGAAGGAAGAAAAGATAATCAAATAAAATATAGAGGATACAGAATTGAGTTAGGAGACATAGAAAATAATTTAAAGAAAATTAAATATATTGAAAATGCAGTTGTGCTAACGAAAGAAAATCAAATAGGAAAAGTAGCCAATTTATTTGCTTATGTTATTTTAAAAGATGATATAAACAAGGATGCGTATGAAGTGGAAAAAGATATCAAAAAGATATTGCCAATATATATGTGCCCAAAAGTTAAAATTGTTGAATCATTTCCTTTGAATTTAAATGGAAAATGTGATAAAAGGAGATTGATGGAGGAATAAAAATGGAAGAAAAGATAATAGATATTATAGAAGAACTAACCGGATATGAAGAATTAAGAGAAAAAAGAGACATTGATCTACTTGAAAATGATATTTTAGATTCACTTGCATTTATTGAACTTATAAATGCATTGAATGATGAATTCAACATAGAAATACAGCCAACACAAGTAAAACCAACGACTTGGAGGACTGTAAAAGGTATTGTACAAATGGTAGAAAAACTACAAAACGAAGCGGAATGAGTACAAACTTTGAAATTTTAATAAATTTTTGAAAAAAGGTGTTGACGAAATAGTTAAATGGTGTTAGAATACTAAACGTGCCAAGTGAAACGAGCTTAGCACAGCACATTTTATCACTAAAAATTAAGCTGAAAAAAGTTTTTAAAAAAAGTTAAAAAACTTGTTGACAACTTAAAAAAATGGTGATAAAATACAGAACAGTTCGACAGCAAACGACATAAAATGAAGTT
>CAKPEG010000042.1 GCA_934149275.1 uncultured Clostridia bacterium
ACAACTGATGAATTAGACCAATTGGAACTTGCTACTATTATAGATAAGATAGACGATCCAGATGTTTTAAAAGAAATATATAGTACATTAAGTTCTAGAGAAGATGTTATTAGACCACATGAATTTAGTAAGATTAGAGAAAAGGTTCCAAGACAATATTCTAAAGAGTTAGTGGATACACTATTAACAGTAGATAAAGCTAAAGAAATGATTGAAAGAGGAGAAGAAGGTATTTCATATTCTATAGATGAGGACGGAATTGAAACAATACGCTTAAGTGGTGCTGATTTTAGATTATTAGTTCATACAACAGGATTGAACAATTCTAACTTAAGTATTGGAAAAAATGATGACGCAGCTAAAATATGGAATGAATTTGAAAATGGATGCAGTACAGTATCAGCATGTTATATAGAGCCTAATGTAATGAGTGCATGTGCGAACCCAGAAGGATTTAATTTCGGATTTGCTAATGTTCCGGAAAAGCAGGTTATTGGAATGGCACCTAGAGACGCACATGTTGAACATACAGTTAGAAAGATTAATCCTGAGTTTTTACATAGAGCAGTTGAGTATAATTATCCAGAAGAAATGCTTAGAAGAACAGCTGCTCAAATAACTGGTATTGAGTCTAAGGATTTGAGTCATGAATATAATGAAGTTACTATGTTTAGACGTGAAATGGAAGCTGATAAGATTGAAAATGGAAGTAAAGGTGGAAGAATGATGCCAGATTATCTTGTCGTTTATGGAGAAGTAACGGATCAACAAAAAATGATGGCTAAAAACTTTATGAGAGATGGTAAACCACTTCCAATTATTCAAATTGATACAAAAGCATATATTAATAATATGGAGTATAGAGCTACATATAGAGAGAATCACAAACAAGATAGAGAGAAAGGAAATATAGTATCAGATGTTAATAAAATGAAATCAGATGGTTATGAAAGATAAATTTTTGGAGACATAAATAATTGTGAGAGATATGTTTTATAGATATGAATATTTATGAGGGATATTTTTTAGATATGAATATTTATAAGAGATAGATTTTTAGATATGAATATTTATGAGGGATATTTTTTAGATATAAAATAAAATGAAATAAGGAAGAAGTCTTAATTATATAGACTTCTTCCTTATAACTTTTAGTAGTACTTAAGAACATCTTCAATAACATATGAAACTGGAAGCACATCATCGTTACTTGTTTCTATGTCAAAAGATGTTGAAACGTTATTTTCGTTTTTAAATACAGATATTGTTACTGTTCCAACTTTTGTCATTTTTTATCTTCCCCCTTCGCGTAACGACGATTATAGTACATTAAAAACAAATAATTTGTCGAAACTTGTAAGAAGATTAAAATTTTTTTAATTTTTTTTTGAAATTTTTTGTTGGGAATTATTGTTTTAAAAATTTCGTTATGATATTATTTCTTATGGAAAAATGTAAATGAACGTTTTTAGGGGGAAGGTTCAAAATGAATCATGATGAGATTGCAATACTTTTTGATGTGCGTGATTTAAATGAAAATATTGTAAAAAAAATAATTGAAAAATGCATAGCTTTAAGTAAAAAAACGGTAAAAAGAACATTTGATATTCTTTTTGCAATTATAGTATTCGTGTTACTTGTTCCTATATCACTTATAATTAAATTAGCATATATGCTAAAAGGTGATTTTAAGTCTATATTTACAATTTCAGAATGTTTTGGAAAAAAGGGCAAGGTATTTAAAGTAATTAAATATAGATCAATTAACAAAGATGGACAAGCTAATAGGTTAAGAAGAACGGCTTTAGATAATTTACCAAAGGTGATTAATATTTTATTTGGAGATATGACAATTGTTGGACCTCAGCCATATAACGTAGAAGATAGAGAAAGAATGGGAACGTATTTTGAGAGAATTACAATGATGAAACCCGGAATTACTGGAATAGCTCAAATATCTTTTTTGCGTGATTTATCTTTTGAAGCAAGATTAGATAATGACGTTAAGTATTATTATAAAAAGAATTGGTTTACAGATTTAAAAATTATTTTTATAACAACATTAATTACATTACCTAAAAGAAATAAAGGCGAACTTCTTAGCTTTTTAAATGTAACAATTAAGGATTTAGGAAGACTTGTTTTAAAAGTTATTAATATGATTTTTAAGAGAACCATTGATATTTGTGGTGGAATTGTAGGTACATTAATTTTAATTCCTTTAACATTAGTAGTGTGGATGATTAATATTTTTTCTGGAGATAGAGGACCTTTATTTTATACGCAAGAAAGAATTGGAAAGAATGGCAAGCATTTTAAAATGTATAAATTCAGATCAATGGTTGTTGGTGCTGATGAGAAATTGAAAGAATTATTACAAAATGATTCAGAGGCTAGAAAAGAATATATGAAGTATAGAAAATTAAAACATGATCCTAGAATTACTAAGGCAGGAAACTTTTTGAGAAAAACTTCTTTGGATGAATTTCCTCAGTTTATAAATGTTATTAAAGGTGAGATGAGTTTGGTAGGGCCAAGACCATATTTACCACGTGAAGTTAATGCAATGGATGAGATGTATGATATTATAATTAAGCATAAACCAGGAATCACAGGTTTGTGGCAAATTAGTGGCAGATCAGATGTAACTTTTGAGGATAGATTAGTATTAGATATGAAATATCATAAAAATAATAGTGCAGTTGAAGATGTAAAAATAATTTGTAAAACAGCTATAAGTATTATTAAACACGAAGGAGTGGCATAAAAATAAAAAAATAACATTTTTTAGACGAAATATTCAAAAAAGACTTGTAGAATTGCGTCGAAATTGGTATAATGTTGTTGAAAAAAGCAAATAAAAATTAAAAAGAAAAAAATGTAATTATATTTTTGCATGATTTGAGATAAGTTATACTTTAATTTATGAATGTAAAAATGCAATTACAGAAAGGAAAGGAGCGAAAATAAATGAAGAAGTTTATTGTTAAGAGAAAAGCTAGAAAGGAATATGAACAAATTACTTGCAGAATTGAGGTTGATTTATTAGAAGAAGTAAAGAACGTAGTTTTAGAGAACGATTTAGATTCTATAAATTCTTTTATAAATCAATGCTTAAGATATGCTATAAAAAATATTCAATTTGATGAAAATTCTAATATCATTGAAGATGTTGATGAAATTGAATTAGATTAATTTGTTCAAAAAAGCATTTCAATCTGGAAAGGTTGAAGTGCTTTTTTCATTACGCCTTTAGCTTTGTGAAACGAAGTGAAACAACAACCGCCAGCTATGCTGGTGAGATTAAAAGCTTAAAGCAA
>CAKPEG010000043.1 GCA_934149275.1 uncultured Clostridia bacterium
AAACCTAATTTATTTGGTTCTGTTTGTGTTTTGTATTTTCCTTCTGATGTCTTTAATGCAAAATATACTCCGTGGTGGCTGAATGATTTTTTATTGTAATCTAATCCATTTGGAACTTTTATTGTGTAATAGAATGTATATTCAGCTCCTGATGCTACTTCTGTGTCTTTAAAATCTATTAAAAATGTTTTTACATTATCCCAGTTTGTTATGTTTTCCTCTGTTTTCCAACCATTTGATTCTTTAGTCAAATCTTTATCTGGTGTTTCATTCTCTGAATAGTAAACTACTACTTTATCTTTTAATTTCTCTGGAACTTCTATTCCTGCATCTGTCATTTTTGTTGTAAATTCTGAACCTAAATCTTCTCCACTAAATACATATGTATTTCCTTCGAAAGGTATCTTTCCTAGCATTACAACATCTGTTATTACGCTTGAATAATTATTTTTAATTTGAGCTCCAATTCTTACTGTTTTCTCTGGTGTGTCTTGACTAACTGTTGCTAATTGTGGTTTTACATCTGCAATTTGTGGTGATACAACCTGTGTTCCTTTTTGGTCAAATCCACTTGCTATCTGGTTTGTTAATAAACTATTTGGAGCTATTAAGCTTATTGTTGTTGTTGATTTATGAACAAGTTCTGCAGTATTTAGATTGTCATTAACGTCATAAATATCTGCTGAGCCATAATAGTAATCTGCTCCTTCTTCATTTGATGCCCATAGTTCAAAAGTCTCTGTAGTTGTTGCGATACGTGGATCTGGTGTTATGTTTGTATCTAATTTTATTTCAAAAGTTTGTGCTGTACTTGATGTGTTTTGTGTGTTTACTTTTATGAATCTTCCATTGTCATTCTCTATATACTCATAACTTGTTAGACTTACATTTGAATTATTTATTTCAGCATTATTAATGTCTGCTGTTATAATGTCTGTTGGTAGTTTTATTAAAAAACTTCCATTTGTCCATCCTACTTGATTTGCACTTGAGTCTGCTAATGCTTTTATTGTTAAAATTTCGTTCTTCTCTGTTAATTGTGTTGATACTGTATCTTTGCTAATTGTTAATTCTGCAATTGAATATGGTGCTTCATATTTTGTAGAATGTGTTGCTGTTCCTAATAATTTATCTCCTGCATACACATTTAGATTTGATTTTATATATTTTAGATTGTCAAATTGCTCTCTTGTATAATTTGTTGTTATGTATTCATCATCTAATTGTTTTTGTGAATATACATAGATGTATTGTGAACCCTGTGTTGTACTTGTTTCAACTCTTATATGTTTTACAGGCATGCTAAATTTGTACGGAGATGCTTTTGTATATTTTCCCCAATCATTTTTTGTGAATGTTACTAATAATTCGTCTGTTTCGTCATCATAGACTTTAATAAATCCATCTTCTGCTAAGAATTTATCTGCATTACTGAATCCTATACCTATGTTTGATGTTATATTTTCCATTGAGTCTGTTGTTGAATCAGTTTTTACAAAACTATCTCCAATAGTTGCTTCTCCATTTTTTCTCTCTTTCATGATTAATCCATCAGAACTTTCGTTAGTTCCTTTTGAGATATACCATTCTACTATATAATTATCATCTTTTTCTTCACTACTAATTTCGTTATAGATTCTAAGTGGTTTCTTTTTTGAAACAACATATCTATATGTTGGACTGTACATATATTCTCCAACATTTATATCAAGTGATGTTGAATGTTCTTGTGGCCCTCTAAAAGTATAAATAAGAGTTCCTTTAGCTTCATTTGATTTATATGGATTTGTAAATTCTGTATTTGGATTATTATAACCTTCATAATATGTCATAACTGGTACTTCAATTGTAACAACTGATGAATTTAAACTTTTGTATGCTTCTAATGGATATACAATTTTCAAAGTATAATAATTTTCCCTTGAAACTGATTTTGTTATACTTCCATCTTTGCCAGCTGTTGATTCTCTAGAAACTGTAAACTTTCTTGTAGTTTCATCATAGCTAAAGCTGTCTGTTGATGATTGCGTTGTTACACTAATTGGATCAAATCCATTTAATTGTGGAATTGTTCCTTCAACATAGTTTTTCTTTATGTTTAGTTGATTGTTATTTTCATATGCACGAATTCCTGCTTCTAGAGTAATCGTTCCATCTTCTTCATTTTGTCTATTTTGAATGTCATAATATGTTGAAGTTGATGTTGAAATACTTGCTGAAGTTGTTCCATACCAGTCTGTTTGAAGAACTACTTCTTTTTTTATTTCAATCTCATTTCCATCTGAACCTACATATGTTCCTGTGAAAGTTATTTTATTATCATTTCTTGATAAATTATTTATGTTTGAGCCAATTGCACTTGTTTTTGAACTTGAATATGAATAATCACCACTTCTTACAATACCTGTGATTAATTTTTGAGTACCGTTTGCCATATCATTGAACTCTAATGTTTTAATATTTGTTCCGATGTAATTATCTTTCAACTCATTATCTTTTGGTGCTGTTGTTGCTAGATAAAAGTTCTTTCCATCTATTTCGATTTTTGCATTTTTTAAGATACCATCTGTTTGAACATTTACTTCCATGTACAATGTATCTTCTTTTCCAATCTGCCTACATGTTCCTTTTATCTTCTCTGCATAACCATCTCCGTTTATGTCACGCAAAAAGAAGGCGCTGAACTTAACATTATCAGTACCGTCTACCGCTTCATCTCCGTCTACAAATTGGTCATATGTCATTGCACGAGCTAACTCGCCATCTGCAACGATTTTCTTTCTTCTTGAGCTTTGCTCATTTGATTGATTAACTACGATTGCAATTATTGTAGCTATTATTGCTACTGCAAATATTGCAATGCTAATGATTTCTTTTTTTGAAAATCCCTTCTTAAATTTTTCTTTCAAGTTCTTCAACATACTCATGACTCCTTATAATCATATTCCATAAGCCTTATTTTAAATAGATTATATAAAGAGTCAACGACAAAAATTTCTTATATTTATATATAAATAATACTTATAAGACAAAATATATAATAAA
>CAKPEG010000044.1 GCA_934149275.1 uncultured Clostridia bacterium
TTAGATGGAAACGACAGATGGGGATATGGTGGACATAAAGGAATCTATATAAAAGAAATGATAAGATTTTATATAGATAACTTTAGTAGTTCAACAAATATAGTTTCTACATCATCAGATACAACTGTAAAACCTAAAATAACAGTTCCAACAAATACAAATTATGAGAAAAATGGATCAAAGATTTATGTAGGACCATTTAAAATAGAACCATCAGAATCTGGAAAGCAAACATCAGACTATGCAATAAGCATTGGATTTAAAGATGAAAACGGAAAAGATGTATCAGTTAAGCTAGATTCAACAGGATATTTGTTAACAACAACGAATACAAGCAGTACTACATTATTAGTTCCAACTAAAGAAAGCTTGGAAGGAAAAGAATTTTACTTTGCATTTCCTAACAATACGAAGGTAAGAGAAATAAATATTAAATTATCAGATGGAAATATAAAAACAACATCAGAAGGAACTGTATGGGTAGCAAAAGATGGAGACAACATGCAACCATTACTAACAGTTAATAGAACCGAAACTCCAGGAGATAGTACAAATGCTAATTATAAATTTACTACAACAGAAACTACAAATTATGATGTTGCATTAAGAAAATATATAGCGACAATATATAGAAATGGTAAAATAATTTATGATGGAGAAAAAAATAATGAAAGACAACCAGTCGTTCATACACCAACAGATACAAACCCATTCAATCAACAAGAGTACTATCATTCAAAAAATCCAATCAAAGTAGAAGTTGGAGATAGAGTAGTATATGGAATAGTACTTTATAACGAATGTGAAGATAAAGTAAGAATAACGCAAGTAATAGACCACTTACCACCATCAGGACTTGAATTTATAGATGGAAACACAAAACAATTACAATATGCAGATGCAAAGAATAAAGAATGTACACAAGCAGGAAACAATATTGTGTATGAAAAAACAAATTCATATATATGTGAATTAACAAAAGGATCAAAATCAACACCAATATATATGGAATTCGAAGTAACAGCAGATGCAAAAGGAAAAGTAGTAACAAACATTGCAGAAATAACAGGAATGACAGATACATCAGGAAATCCATTAGATAGTGATATAGATTCAGCACCAAACAATGCAAAGTTACCAACAACAGAAGATGAATGGCAAAATTACCAAGGAAATAATAACAAATCAGATTTAACAGATAAAAATTACTATTATAAAGGATACGAAGACGATGATGACTTCGAAAAAATAACAGTTCCAGCAGATAAAAAAATAGATTTAGCATTAAGAAAATCAATTGAGACAGTAAATGGTGAAGCAAAGAATAGAGCTAAAGCTCCAGATACATCCCCATTAACAGACAATGACGAATCAACAACAACTTCTAATTTTTCAGATATAAAAACACCAGTTGGAGTAAAAGTAGGAGATGTAGTAGTTTATACAATAAGAGTATTTAATGAAGGAACAGCTGATGGATATGCAAGTCAAATTACTGATTATATTCCAGAAGGGCTAGGATTCATAGAAGGTTGTGATATAAATCAATCTTGGAAATTACCTACAACAGGAAATTTCACAACAGTAAAACTAAACACAATAACAAATGGAACAAAAAATCTTTCAACATCAGATTTTAAAAACAATTCAACTATTAAATCACAAGATGATGTAGATAATGTAAATATAATTAAAGGAAAAGTAGCAATAACAACAGACAAGCTATCATCAGGAACAGAAAACTTACTAAAAGCATTTGATAAAACAAACAAGAAATTAGATATTCATACAGTTCAAGTTGCATGTATTGTATTAGATGAAGCAAGAGCGAATGCTTCGTTAAGAAACATAGCAGCAATTACAGAATATAAAGATGAGAATCAAAATGTATTAACAAAAGATATAGATTCAAACTCAGATAATGATTTAACAAATTTTGATGAAAATAAACATCAAGATGATGAAGACTTTGAAAAGTTAACATTGCAAGAAACAGCATATGACTTAGCCTTGAAAAAATTCGTATCTTCAGTAGCAGATGCAGCAAACAACAAAAAGACAATAGCAGATAACCAAATAAGAAATTTAAAAGTAACAAGCGTAGATACACTTGAGAAAAGAACAAATGCTAGTGAAAAACTAGACGCAACATATTCATTTGGAACAGATAAAGAACAAAATCCAGTAGATGTTAAAAAGGGTGATTATGTTACATACACATTAAGAGTATATAATGAAGGTGCAACAGATGCAGTAGTTGGAGAAATATTTGATACAACACCAACAGGATTAGAATTTATTTCAAACAGTGCAATAAATACTAAATACGGTTGGAAAAAGAGAACTGCAACATCAACAAGTGGATGGACAGCAAATGAAGGATTAGTTACAGAATATTTTAAAGATACAGTTATACCCGCATTTGATGCAAGTAAGAAAAATGATGAACCAAGTTTCAATGAACAAACTGGAATTGGAATTGATATGGGTGTAAGTTATGTTGAATTAAAAATTGAATTCAAAGTAACAACTGATGAAGCAAAAGTAATAAAAAATATAGCAGAAATAACAAAAGATGATGGAGATGATAATGATTCAACTCCAGATAACAAAAATGAAAAAGAAGATGACGAAGATTTCGATGTAATTATTCCAAAGAAATTTGACTTATCATTACGTAAATTCATAACACAAATAGATGATACAAAAGTAACAGACAGAGTTCCAAAGGTAAATACAACACCATTAGATGATGGAACAGCAACAACAGCAAAATATGACCATACAAAAGAACCAAAAGTAGTAGTAAAAGGACAAACAGTAATCTATACATTAAGAGT
>CAKPEG010000045.1 GCA_934149275.1 uncultured Clostridia bacterium
TTAATATTTCATTTTTCTCTGTTAATTGTGTTGATAATGTATTTTTGCTTATGCTTAAACTTGCTACTGAATATGGTGCTTCATAATTTGCTGTACTTGTTGAATCTCCTAATAAATTTGTTCCAGCATATACATTTAGATTTGATCTTATTTGTTTTAAATTATCAAATTCCTCTTTTGTGTAATTTGTTATTATGTACTCATCATCTAATTGTTTTTGTGAATATACATACAAGTATTGTGAAGCTTGTGTTTGGCTTGTTTCAACTCTTATATGTTTTACAGGCATGTTAAATTTAAATGGAGACGTTTTTGTATATTTTCCCCAATCTTTTTGTGTAAATATTGCTAATAATTCATCTGTTTCGTCGTCATAAACTTTAATAAACCCGTCTGATGCTATAAATTTGTTTGCATTTTCAAAGCCTATGCCTATATTTGTTGTTATGTTTTCCATTGATTCTGCTGTTCCATCTGTTTTTATGAATGTATCTGAAATAATTTCTTCTCCATTTTTTCTTTCTTTCATGATTATACCATCAGTACTTTCTTCTGTACCTTTTGAAACATACCATGAAACTATATAATTATCATCTTTTTCTTCACTGCTTGCTTCATTATAAATTCTAAGTGGTTTATTTTTTGACACTATCCATCTGTTTGCGGGTGTAGTTAGGTATTCTCCTACTTTTATATCTGCTGTCGTTCCACCTTCATTTATTCCTCTAAATGTATATGTAAGTGTATCTCTTACTTCATTTGACTTATATGGATTCGTAAATTCTGTATTTTGGTTATTATATCCTTCATAATATGCCGTAACAGGAATATCTATTGTTAATGTTGTTGTTCCTTGACTTGTATATGCCTCCAAAGGATATACAAGTTTCAAAGTATATGCATTGTCTCTTGAAATTAATTTTGTTATATCTCCGTTATCATCAAGAGTTGCTTCTCTTGTAAATGTGAATTTTCTTGATGTTTCATCATAAGTAAAACTATCTGCTGCTAATTCTGATGTTACACTAACTGGGTTATATCCATTAAGTTGTGGAATTGTCCCTTCTACATAATTTTTCTTTATACTTAATTGATTATTGATTTCCTGTGTTCGAATTCCTGCTGTTAATGTTATTGTTCCGTTCGCTTCATCTTCTCTATTTTCAAGGTCATTATATGTTGAAGTTGATGTTGAAACACTAGCTGATGTTGTTCCATACCAGTCTGTTTGAAGAACTATTTCTTTTTTTATTTCAATTTCATTCCCATCTGAACCTACATATGTTCCTGTGAATATTATTTTATTATCATTTCTTGATAAATTATTTATGTTTGAGCCAATTGCACTTGCTTTAGCACTTGCATAAGAATAGTCCCCACTTCTTACACTACCTGTAAGTAATTTTTGAGTACCGTTTGCCATATCATTGAACTCTAATGTCTTGATATTAGTTCCGATATAGTTATCTTTCAACTCATTATCTTTTGGTGCTGTTGTTGCTAGATAAAAGTTCTTTCCATCTATTTCAATCTTAGCATTCTTTAAGATACCATCTGTTTGAACATTTACTTCCATGTACAATGTATCTTCTTTTCCAATCTGCTTGCAGGTTCCTTTTATCTTTTCTGCGTAACCATCATTGTTTACGTCACGCAAAAAGAAGGCGCTGAATTTAACATTATCAGTACCATCAACTGCTTCATCTCCATCCTCAAATTGATCATATGTCATTGCACGAGCTAGTTCAGCGTCTGCAACAATTTTCTTTCTTTTTGAGCTTTGCTCATTAGTGTGATTAACTACGATTGCAATTATTGTAGCAATTACAGCTACTGCAAAAATTGCAATACTAATGATTTCTTTTTTTGAAAATCCCTTCTTAAATTTTTCTTTCAAGTTCTTAAACATACTCATGACTCCTTAAATCATATTTTATAAGCCTTATTTTAAATAGATTATATAAAGAGTCAACGACAAAATTTTCTTATACTTATATATAAATAATACTTATAAGACAAAATACATAATAAAAACCGCTATATATAAGATATTTCAGACATAAAAAAAAGCCATAACTGGCTTTTTTACTTTTTAATCTCTTTTTCATTACATTTATTCGGCAAAAAGTGACATTTACTTGCGGACCTTCAATATTGATATTACCGCCATAAAAAATAATCCACAGCCCTTATAAGGTATGTTTTCTGCAATCCACAGCATTTCCACAATTCATTAAATTTTTAAACTACGTTACAAAAAAAGAAAAATACATATAAAATTTTTGAATCACCGCGCAGGGACCAAACGAACGAAGTGAATTCGATTGAAGCGTTTTGAGAAATGCTCCAACTATTAATTATAAAAGAAAATATTATATTTAATTTTTGAGTAACGCGCAGTTTGAAAATTTTTCCCTAACCTTCTAAACGAAGTTTAGTAGG
>CAKPEG010000046.1 GCA_934149275.1 uncultured Clostridia bacterium
TGCAATTGGCTCAAACATAAATAACTTATCAAGAAATGATAACAAAATAATTTTTACAGGAACATATGTAAGTTCAGATGGAAAAGAAGTTCAAATTAACAAAGAAATAAATCTTCAAACAGATTGGTATGGAACAACTTCAGCTAATATTTCAGCATCAACATCAACATATTATGACTTAAAAGATAGACAAAACGAAACAGATGGAACAATCACATTAACTGCAGGTATAAGAACAGATGAAACAGATTATCAATTGAATGTAAATAGAAATTATCTTGAAGGAACAATACCTCAATTAAACGGATATAGCCCAATAAGAGTAACACCAGAAACATCAGTAGATAGTTTTAGTTATGATACAGAAACAAGAAAATTTACATTAACAAGAGAAACATCAGTTAATGAATTAGGAGATATAACAAAATCAATTTCGAGAGATAATTACAATAGTTTAAAAATTGTATATCCACTAGAAGCATATAGAACTCAAGGAAGAGAAGTTGTAACTATTGAAGTGCCTGTTATGACATACTATGAAGGATTTAATAATCCTAACACAGAATTTACAAATCCATACAAATCCAATGAAGCTAAAGCTATACTTACATACACTTTTAGAGAAGATAGAGAATATGGAACAACATTAGATATAAAAGTTGGAGAATATATGACATCTCCGACATATAGATACGTTGTATCAAGAAAGAAACCAATCAAGATTTACAATGAAATAAGTAGTGAAGAGGAAGATGACAATTACACAGTTGAATGGTATGTTTCAAAAGGAAGCAATGAAAGTAATGAAGGAATAATTATGAAAGAGTCTAAAAATGATGAAGAAAAAGCTTCAGACAATTTCATAAAAGTTGATGCAACAAGAGATTCAATGGAAAATATAACAACAAACATAGGAATAGGATTTGGGAATGCAGATAAATTCTTAAATTCAGATGGCTTCATTAAGGTTTACGATGATGAAACAGATGAATTATTAGTAACATTCACAAAAGCAGATTGGGGAAAATATACAAAGATTTCTCCATACAAATTTAACATACCAGTAAAACATATAAGAGTTGAAACAAGCCAAACACAAGATTTGGAATATTTATATGTTTATTCACAAAAACAATTAGATGATGAATACATAACAACAAATTATACACAAGAGCAATTTGAGGATTTGAAATATATTGAATCACATTTGAATGTGTATGCAGGAACAAGATTATTAGGAACTCTTAGCAATTCAGCAAGTTATGAAGCACCATATTCAATTGCAAATTTAAGCTTAAGTAAAAATACATTATCAACACAAGTAACAGAAAAAAACGAAATATTAACAATCCAAGCTGTAGCAAATGAAAGTGCAAATCAGGTAGGCTGGACAAATGGAAGCTTTTTAATTAAGTTACCAGTAGATATAATTTCAACTGAAATTAACAATGTTGAAATAAATAATTCAGATGTAAGTGTTATAAGTTCCGAATATTTAGAAAACAACAATGGTAAATTCATAAAAATAAATACTAAAAACCTAACTAATACAGCTCAAGTATTTGAAATAAAAATAGACACAAATATAACATCAGATCCACGTATTGGAACAACAACAGAAAATTTTGAATTGTGGGCATCAAACGAAGAAGGAACAGATTATTACTACAGCGAAAGTGATATATATGATGTAAATGATAATTTAAATATTTCAGAAAAAGTGCATAAATCAACAACAGCAGTTAGCTTGGTAGCACCAAATAGTTTATTAACAAATCAAACAGCCAGTCAATTTGATAACGAAGGAACACAAGTAATTTCACCGCAAATTGCTGATGTAAAGCCACAATTGGCAACAGTTAGCCAAGAAACATCAGAGAAAACAGTAAGAATTGGATCACAGATAAAAAATAACTATTCAAGCACAATTACAGATGTTGTAATGCTTGGAAAGATACCATTTGAAGGTAATACATATGTATTAAGCGGAGAAGATTTAAAATCAGAATTTACTACAAAAATGACTGAAAAGGGAATTGAGATTCCAGAAGAATTACAAGGAAAAGTTGTAGTTTATTATTCTGAAAATGAAACACCTGATAAAGATTTAACTAAAGAGGAGAATGGATGGAAAACAGCAGAAAACATAACAAACTGGGATAATGTAAAAACATATTTAATAGATTTTAAAAGTTTTGAGATTGCTTCAGGAGCAGAATATACATTCTATTACACAATAAAAATTCCAAATGAAGTTGAATATAATCAAAAGTCATTTAGTCATCATGGGGTATATTTCTCATTGAAAACAACAGAAGGAAAATATAAAACACAAACAGAACCAAATAAATTAGGATTAAGAATAGCAGAAAAATATAATTTAGAATTACAAAAATATCAAAC
>CAKPEG010000047.1 GCA_934149275.1 uncultured Clostridia bacterium
TCCATCATCTCACCACCTATCCAATAAACTATAGCCATTCGCCATATTTCTTAATATAAAATTTCTTAACAATCTGAACCAAGATTATATAAATTACTATTAATAAACTTACAAATAAATAGTATTTCCAGTGGATTCAAAATCCGACATATCCTACAAATTTAAAATTGAATTTTTCCTTATTTTACTTTAAAACATTATCTTTCATAGGCATCTGATTTCATTTTATTAACATCTGATACTATATTTCCTTTTTCTCTATCGTGTCTATGATTTTCTCTATGCATAGCCCTACTTCTCATATCATTCTCGTATGCTTTTGTATCAATTTGAATAATTGGAAGTGGTTTACCATCTCTCATAAAGTTTTTAGCCATCATTCTTTGTTGACCTGTTACTTCTCCATAAACAACAAGATAATCTGGCATCATTTTTCCACCTTTAGTACCGTTTGTTATCTTATCTGGCTCCATCTCACGTCTATACATAGTTACTTCATTGTATTCACGTCTTTTATCTCCTCCTGCTTCATATCCTGTTATTTGAGCTGCTGTTCTTCTAAGCAATTCTTCTGGATAATTATACTCTGCTCCCCCAACTCTTGGATCACTTTTTCTAACTGTATGATCAGCACGTGCATCTAGATGGGACATTCCAATAACCTGCTTTGCTGGAACATTAGCAAATCCGAAATTAAATCCTTCTGGGTTCGCACATGCACTCATTACATTAGGCTCTATATAACTTGCTGATACTGTACTGCATCCATTTTCAAATTCATTCCATATTTTAGATGCATCTTCATATTTTCCAATACTTAAATTAGAATTATTCAATCCAGTTGTATGAACTAATATTCTAAAATCAGCTCCACTTAAACGTATTGTTTCAATTCCATCTTCATCCCTAGAATATGAAATTCCCTTTTCGCCTCTTTCAATCATTTCTTTAGCTTTATCTACTGTTAAAAGTGTATCTACCAACTCTTTAGAATATTGTCTTGGAACTTTTTCTCTAATCTTACTAAATTCTTGTGGCCTAATAACATCCTCTCTAGAACTTAATGTACTATATATTTCTTTTAAAACATCTGGATCGTCTATCTTATCTATAATAGTAGCTAGTTCCAATTGATCTAATTCATCATTTGTAAACATACCACTATTTTGAGTTCTCTCATCGCTTGTAAACGTCTCTAAATTATAATAATATGACATTCCTTTTAATGAAAGAGCATTACGATTATATCCATCATTCCATTCAGTTTCATATGGCATTCCAAAGAACTTTCTAGATATTGCTTCTTTAATATCATCTGGTACTGAAACATTCTCCACAAATTTATCATATATCTCATTTCTAGCTTGAGTATAATTATCCAAATCTTCAAGATTTTCTAATTTTATATGTGTTGTTTCATTTGTTCCTATAGTCATCATAAAATCATTTACTGCCATTTGTAGTTTTTCTTGTCTTTCTGGTGTTATATCCTCAGGTTTCACATCTTTCATTAAATCTTGAAAATTAAAATACGAAATCATTTTATCCTCAAGTCCAAGCACACTATTTTCAAACTTATCTCCCATAGCCTTTGAAAACATTTCAAAGTCGCGCATTTTTTCAGGATGTCTTACTAAATCACCTATTACTAAAGCCTGAGCAGAATTATAAGAAAGTGCATTATGTACAGTTCCAATTCCGAATTTCTCTACAACTTTTTCATCAAATATATCAAGCGTTGGAATTTCGTCCATTGTAAGTCCAGGTCTATCTCTAAATATCTCCCTTGTTTGCTCTCCATATGTTTTAGCAATAATATCAACCATCTTGTCCATATCTGGATTCCTAATAAAATCTGCAATCTG
>CAKPEG010000048.1 GCA_934149275.1 uncultured Clostridia bacterium
CCATTTATGTATGAAGCATATTTTATAACGCAAGCATCAAGCCAACCGCATCTTCTTGCTCTTCCTGTAACAGTACCATATTCACCGCCTTTATCTCTTATAAACTGCCCCACATCATCAAAAAGCTCTGAAGGGAAAGGTCCCTCTCCAACTCTTGTAGAATAAGCCTTAACAACCCCTATAACATTATCTATCTTTCTAGGTCCAACACCAGAGCCAGTACAAGCTCCTCCTGCAGCAGGATATGATGATGTTACAAATGGGTAAGTTCCATGATCTAAGTCAAGCATAGTAGCCTGAGCACCTTCAAATAATATATTTTTCTTTTCTTTTATAGCTTTATTTAATATTGTAGTAGTGTCAGCAACATAAGGTCTTAATCTCTCAGCATATTCCAAATATTCTTCTAATAACTCTTCATAATTAATTCCTTCATGATTGTAAAGCTTTTTAAGAAGTTTATTTTTAATTTCAACATTAAACTTTAATTTTTTAGCAAATACTTCTTTATTCATTAGGTCAACTATTCTTATGCCCAAACGGCTTGCTTTATCCATATAACAAGGTCCTATTCCATTTTTAGTAGTTCCTATCTTATTTTCTCCTAAGTCCTCTTCTTGAAGTTCATCTAATATTTTATGATAAGGCATAAGAACATGAGCTCTATTAGATATTTTTAAATTAGACATATTAACTTTTTGTTCTATAAGAGCATCAATTTCGCTTAAAAACACCTTAGGCTCTATTACAACACCATTACCTATAATGCATACTTTATCTTTATGAAGTATACCAGAAGGAAGAAGCCTTAATTTATATTTTACATTATCAACAACAACGGTGTGTCCTGCATTACTTCCGCCCTGAGAACGAACTACATATTGAGCCTTATTAGCAAGGTAATCAACAATTTTTCCCTTGCCTTCATCACCCCACTGTGTACCGACAATAATAACTGAAGCCATAAATATTTCCTCCTAGTAAAATATGTGTAAAAACTTTTTATAAAAAACACACGAAAGATATTATATAAAGAAATTATCACAATTTCAAGCACTAAAAATCAATAAAGTTTTTATTTACTTTTGTTTTAATTGAATATATTATTGTTTTCTAAGAATTACAATGTGCTCATTACACATAGTTTCTGATTTTTTGCCTGCTATATTCGTTGGTGAGTTTAATGATGGCATTACTTTGTTAATTATGTTTCTGTCAATTGTATAAACATAATCCATATTATATTTACTTGCAATTTCTGTTATTATCTTATCTGTTTTTAAAAGTTCTCCTTTAACAGTTCTGTTTGCAACCACCCAAAATTGATATCCGCCTTTTTTAGTTTTCTTGGAAATTGAAGATATTGCTTTTTCTAAATCTAAATAAAAACTATATACATCGCCAGCACGTTCTAAATCAATATTTTTAATAAACTCTAATGATTTATTTAAAGTTTTACTTGGAATTGAAAATTCAAATCCATTTCTAAACTTAGCTCCTCCCATCAATCTTTTATCAAGCATCATTATTTCTTTTTGAGAAAGTTCAAATAAATCTAACCATTGAAGGGATAATCTGCTGTATTCTCCATAAGCAACAGTTGTTCTGCTGTCGCCATAAGGAGGAGATGTAATTACTAAATCAATAGATGAATCAGGAATACAAAATAAGTCTATAACATTATTATTAAATATTTTAACTTTTGAATTACTGTTATTGTTTTTGCAAACTTCAACAAAACTATGCATTTTTTTAATATTATTTTCTAAAATATAAGTGAATTCTTTTAATACATCTGGATTAAAA
>CAKPEG010000049.1 GCA_934149275.1 uncultured Clostridia bacterium
TGCGGACCTTCAATATTGATATGACCTCTATAAAAAACAATCCACAGCTTCAAAATACCAATAATATGCAATCCACAGGCTTTCCACAACAAAATTTTATAATAACTACTAAAAATAAATAATAGATAGTATTCTAATAAATAAGTTTATGTTATAATACTTACATGAATTGGAGGTTTCAAATGGAAGTAAATAACCCACCCTATACAATAACAAATAAAATGTTAAATTTATCAACAAGCATAATGGAAAAAATAGGAGAAGCAAATTATTTTGAAAATTTAAATAGATTTCCTGAATTACGAAGAAAAACAAGAATACAGTCAATACATTCGTCTTTAGCTATTGAAAATAACCAATTATCATTATTTCAAGTCGAAGCAGTATTAAATGGAAAGACAGTTATTGGAGAACAAAAAGATATTCAAGAAGTTAAGAATGCTTATAAAGCTTATGAAGAAATTAATAATATAAATCCATATTCTATAGATGATTTGAAAAAAATACATAAAATACTAACCTTCGCCATTGAAGATGACTGTGGAAAATTTAGAAATCACGGAGAAGCTGTTTATGATGGTGATATTCAAATCTTTATGGCACCACCTCATAGAATGGTTCCAACATTAATGAATAATTTATTTAATTGGATGAATAACGAAAAAGATAATGTTAATCCATTAATTTTATCTTCTGTGTTTCATTATGAATTTCTGTTCATACATCCTTTTTCAGATGGAAATGGAAGAACAGCCAGATTGTGGCAAACAGCAATACTAGCACATTGGAAAAGTTTATTTAAATATATTCCGATAGAAAGTATAATTCGAAAACATCAAGAAGAATACTATACTGCCATTCAAAGTTGTAATAATGCAGGAAATTCAAATGAATTTATCGAGTTTATGCTTGAAGTTATAAACGAAGCTGTAGACGGAATGATTTCAACATCTAATCAAGAAACTACACAAGAAACTACACAAGAAACTACACAAGAAAAAATACTAAATTTAATTAAAAAAAATCCAGCTATTACTCAAATAGAAATGGCTAGACTTCTTAATTTAACAAGAGATGGCATCTCATATAATATTAAAATCTTAAAAGAAAAAGGCATGCTTGAAAGAATTGGCTCTACAAAAAATGGAATTTGGAAAATAATTAATCATTAAGTAAAAACGAGAATATCAAAAAGTATATATATTTTTTTGATATTCTCGTTTTAAATTTTTTATACCTATGTTTTATATCATAAGAAGTTTACACTAACTTTTCGATACTTTCGCAATAATTTATATATTATTGACGTTTTTTCTTAATCACATAAACTCCTGCTGTTATAGCAATCATAATCATTAGAACTCCTCCTGCTATTACAACATATGGAACTTCACCAGTTCCTACTGCTACTATCAAGTTTGCTCTGCTAACATTATCTGTATCAAACTGTTCATCAAATCCTGCTTCATTTTCTGTAACAATACTTGCAACATTTTCTTTTGTTCCAATATTGCTATCTCCATTTTGCCATCCAAGAACTACTTGATA